>NZ_LT706951.1:0-326644 GCF_900155525.1 Mailhella massiliensis | reverse complement strand
GAAGGTCAGCTTACCGATGACGACAAGGTGGTCATGACCGAGTGCGCCGGCGTGCTCCAGTATTCCCAGTCCTGCTTTGAAGGCCTGAAGGCCTATACCACCGAAGACGGCCATGTGGTCTGCTTCCGGCCCGACCTCAACGGCCAGCGCATGGAAGATTCCTGCCGCCGTCTGGAAATGCCGGTGTACCCCACCGAGCGCTTTGTGGAAGCCGTGGTGGAAACCGTGAAGGCCAACCTCGCCTGGGTGCCTCCCTACGGTTCCGGCGCGACGCTGTACATCCGCCCCTACATGTTCGCCAGCTCCGCCGTCATCGGCGTCAAGCCTGCCGAGGAATATCAGTTCCGCATTCTCGTCACTCCCGTGGGTCCCTACTTCAAGGGCGGCGCCAAGCCCATCGTCATCCGCGTGAGCGATTTCGACCGTGCGGCGCCTCACGGCACCGGCCACATCAAGGCCGGCCTCAACTATGCCATGAGCCTGCACGCCATCATGGACGCCCACCGTCAGGGCTACGCCGAAAACATGTATCTTGACCCGGCCACCCGCACCAAGGTGGAAGAAACCGGCGGCGCAAACTTCATTTTCATTACGAAGGACGGCAAGCTCGTCACGCCCAAGAGCGACAGCATCCTGCCTTCCATCACCCGCCGTTCCCTCCTCTATGTGGCTCAGCACTACCTGGGCATGGAAGTGGAAGAACGCGAAGTGCCTCTTGCCGAAGTACCTTCCTTCGCGGAAGTGGGCCTGTGCGGTACCGCCGCCGTCATTTCTCCCGTGGGCAAGATTGTGGATCACGACAGGGAAATCCTCGTGCCTTCCGGCATGGACGAAATGGGTCCCGTGCTCAGCAAGCTCTACGACACGCTCACCGGCATCCAGATGGGCCGCATCGAAGCTCCCGAGGGCTGGATCAAGCGCATTGCCTGACACGCCTGCCGCCCGGCATATGACAATGTCTGACGGACGAAGCCGATAAGACGAAAAGGCCTCCCGCAAAAGCGGGAGGCCTTTTTTCTCCATTTCGTCCGATGCGGCAATGCCGTACGCCTTCATCCTCCGTCCCGGACAGAACAGCGGACAGCCCCGGCCCGGAAACGTCTTTTCCGATTCCGGGCATACCGTTCTTGCGCCGTCTCAAGGCCTGCGTTTTGTTCCGTACCGGGCAGTCTTCCGACGCTCTCTTCCCCCGTGCGGGAACACGCAGTCTCCCGCCGGAACCAAGCAGAAACCATCAATACTCGCAGAAAAATTCCAGGCTCTCGCCTGCAAAGCCGATGCAGAAGGCATTGCGGAGATGAAACGTCCCCGCCTGCCTGCCACCGCCGCAGGTCTCCTCCTCCGCCAGAGCGCTTTCCGCCGGACGGGAAGGCGTGCAGCCGCAGGCCAGAGCGCGCTCCAGCATGGCATCCACGTCTTCCGGGCGGTCCACCTTCAGCGCGATATGGGCAAAAACGCCCGTTCCCGCGCCTTCGGCACCGAACACGATTTCAAGAATGCTGTTGCCGAAATCCAGCATGGTGATATGCCTTTCACCACGACGCCAGGTTCTCAGGAGCGGAAGCCCTATGACGTCTCTGTAAAAAGCCACCGTACGTTCGTACGTCTCCCTGTCCTGAATGGCCATGGCCACATGATGCAGCCCCTTGCACACGCTCATACCGACCTCCGCGCGTTTCATCCCTGAATATCAGATCCGGGAGCGCCCTCAGCATGAACGTTTTTCTCCCCGGACTTCACAACTATTTTCTGCCGTTTTCCACAAAGCACGCCACGCCGCCCCTTGCGAAGAAAACGGCTCGTGCGGTTTTCCTGCGCAGGCCGCGCTGCGCCGGTGCGCTCCGGCATCCCTCTGCCCTGCCGAAAGCTCAGCGCCTGGCCTCCATGACGGAACGGAAGGAATTGCGCTCATAATACTCATCCACATACGGGAGCTGTTCCTTCATGATCTCCACGCGGCGCGGCAGATAGGCGCTGTAGCTCTGGCGGGTGATGATCTCCGCCACGGGTTCGGCCAGAAGACGGCTCCGGTTCTCAAGCTCGAGCGCCTTCTCCAGCGTAGCGGCGGAACGGGCGCTGTTTTCCAGCTCATGCCAGTCGGTCGCGGCAAGATGGAGTGTGCGGCACATCACCTGCAGGGAATACAGATTGCCGTACACGTCGATATCCCTGTCGTCCTGCAGTATGAACAGTTGCGAATCCGCCCAGTTGTCCCAGGTGCGGCAGAAATAGTCCACGGAATCACGCAGCTGTTCCGGCGAGGAGATGCCGTTCATCACGCTCATCACGCCCTTCTCTATGGTGATGCGTGCGGCGTCCACATAACTTTTTTCCCAGTCCGCACCCGCAGGGGAGTATTGTTCCGCTCTCCCCGTCACGGAGGGAACAGGCGTTGCGCCGGAAGGAACGGCGGGTAAAAGAAGGCAGGCAAGAGCAAGACAGAAGGCGAAGCGTATTCTCATAAAACATCCGTTACCGGAAAAAGCGTTTTCCCTGTCCGGCCGGGCGACGGCCGACGTTCTTTCCGGCGGAGCCTCCTTTAGCCCCGTGAAGCGGAAGCAGGCAGGCCCTGCCGACAAGACTCCCCCGGGGGAAAGCCCTGAGGAAATGTGTATAGAAGGTATTTTTTTATAACGCAAATCACCGGCAACGACAAGACGCCGAGGCCCCGGCGGAACTCTCTTCCTGTACGCACAGAGGTATTTTTTTCCGAAAAGCGAAAGCCTGAGGCGGGCACGAGGGACGTTTTTCCGGGCTGCCGGCATACGGCAATCCGAGGCCCGGCGGACCGGCTTCCGCCATGGCTATCCCCCCATCCTCACATTGCCGGAGGCGGAAGCATGTGCCTCTGCACCGCGACGAAGCCCGTTTCCGTTCCGCCGCGGAAAAGCCCGGGCAAGGCAAAGAGCCAAGGGCCTGTTTTCCGACATGGTTTCCGAGACGCACAGCGCATCAGGGACGGTTCTTCCCACAAGTTCCGGGAACAGCAAATCCCGTGCCGCATGGCATCGGCAGGGAGGGAGCGCCCTTCGCCTCTCTCTTGACAGTACCCGGGCAGGCGACTTTAATACATCCGCCAAAAAGCTCCGGCGATACGACCATACAAAGGATATCCCATGCGCTTTCTCCCCTTGCACAGCATTGTTCTGGGCCTTCTCATACTGCCGCTTTCCGCCTGTACTCATACCGCTGTCCCGACGCCGCAGGACCCCGGCCGGATGGAAAGCTCTCTCGAAGGAGACACGTTTTCCTCCGCATCCTCGTGGCAAAAAACCTGGCGGCAGCTTTCCGTGAAACTTCAGAAAGACGGGCTGGATAAAAACTTCACCCGCGACGTGTTCGCCCGGCTCGACATGCCGCCTTCTCCCGTTCCCATGGGCATCAAGGTGAAGGAACTTTATACGAACGCCTTCATTCCCAGGCCCAAGGCCCGGCCTCCCAAGAGCTTTGAAACCAAACTCGGTATTCCCGGCCCGTGGTTCAAGGGGGTCGTCACCACAAAAAACGCGAAACTCTGCCGGGAATTCATGAACAAGCACGCCGTGGCCTTTGCCAGAGCGGAACTCAACTACGGCGTCCCCTCGGAAGTGGCGGCGGCCCTGCTTTTTGTGGAAACAAGACTCGGCGGCTATCTCGGCAAGCACAACGCCTTTTACATGCTCGCCAGCATGGCGGTGACAAGATCCCCGGAGGCCATTCCCGAATATACGGCAAAACTCGCGGGAGCGGATCAGCATCTGCCCTGGATACGCGGAAAAATGGAACTCAAGGCCGACTGGGCCTATAAGGAATTGAAGGCCCTGCTTGCCTACTGCCATGCCAACCGCATCGACCCTCTGAAGGTAAAAGGTTCCGTGTACGGGGCCATAGGTCTGTGCCAGTTCATGCCTTCCAATATCTCCCGCTACGGTGTGGACGGCAACGGCGACGGCATCATCGACCTCTTCCAGGTGGACGATGCCGTATCCAGCCTGAGCAACTATCTGCGCCGGAACGGGTGGAAAAGCGGCCTGAGCGTGCAGCGGCAGACCAGAGTGCTGCGAACCTACAACGCCATGGACATCTACGCCCATACCATTCTCGCGCTGGCAAAAACCATACGTCAGCTCCCGTAGCGGAGCGGAAGTCAGGACCACCCGTAAAACGGGTGGCTTGACCAGCCCTGTAAGGGCTTGTTACTTACTCGCGCCTTAAGGGCGCCGGCTTGAACTTCTCTAGGTTCAGGACTCATTAAATATAAAAGATGACAATGGCAGCGAGACAAATGGCCGAAAAGAACGTGTGTGCACAACGGTCATAACGCATGGCTATTCTGCGCCAATCCTTGAGTCGGTCGAACATGATTTCTATCTTGTGCCGCTGCTTATAAACCTCCTTGTCATAGACCACCGGGGTTTTCCGGCTGTGTCTGCCAGGAATGCACGGCGTGATTCCTTTGCGGGACAAAGCATGACGAAACCAGTCGGCATCATAGCCTCTATCCGCCAGAAGCTCCCTGGCCTGCGGCAGAGTATCAAGCAGGACAGCAGCGCCTTTGTAGTCGCTCACCTGACCGCCGGACAGATGGAAGGCCAACGGTTGACCGAAGGCATTGCAGACAGCGTGGAGTTTTGAATTCAGGCCGCCTTTTGTGCGTCCGATACATCGGGAAAGGCCCCTTTTTTCAGCAAACTTGCTGCTGTCCTGTGTGCCTTGAGATGTGTGGCATCAATCATCAAGCGTGTTGTGGAGCCGTTTTGCTCAACAAGCTCCGCAAAAATCCTGTTAAAGACACCCAATCGGCTCCAGCGGATAAAACGANGAACTCTTCCCTTTCAAATACCCCATGATCTGCGCCACGCTATACTTGGGCGGAATCTTGACGCACATATGAATATGGTCCACACACGCATTTGCTTCCACTATCTCTATTCCTTTGTATTCACACAGTTTTCTCAGAATTTCGCCGATCGTTCTGCGATACCTTCCGTATACCAGCTTGCGTCTGAATTTCGGAGCGAAAACGATGTGATACTTGCAGTTCCAACGGGTATGGTTTAAACTCTGGTCATTCATTATTGGGTTCCTTTGTGTATAGATTTCGAGTCGAGACAACTGGTTATCTCACAAAGGAACCCCTTTTTTAACTTATGTAAAGGCTTCGCCTTTTTGGAACTCCCCGCATAGCGGGGAGTTTTCAGTCTTAAAGTCAGGACCACCCGTAAAACGGGTGGCTTGACCAGCCCTGTAAGGGCTTGTTACTTACTCGCGCCTTAAGGGCGCCGGCTTGAACTTCTCTAGTCGGCGCCCTGCCTTTTTTTCAACAGTTCAAGCCCCCATGTACTTTGACTCGTAGCCTGCTCCTAAAGGAGCTTTCCCTGCTTTGGACTGAACGGATCCGTATATTCCCTGCACGTCCTCTTATCAAGCATGATATCTTCTCTATCCTGATCCCGTATATATTTCCTGATCGTTGCTTCGTTCAAACCTACTGTGCTGACGTAATATCCCACGCTCCAGAATCTCCGATTGCCATACCGGTATTTCAGCTGGGAAAATTTATCAAAAATCATCAGTGAACTTTTACCCTTTATATACCCCATAACCGACGATATCGCATACTTTGGCGGTATCATGACAAGCATATGCACATGGTCTATCATCATATGTCCCTCAATAATTTCGATTCCCTTGTAATTACAAAGCTGTCGTATTATTTTTCCTATTTCTTCACGGTATTGCCCGTAAATCACTTTTCTCCTATACTTCGGAGTGAAGACAATATGGTACCTACACAGCCATTTCGTATGTGCCAGATTTTGTTCTTTCGCCATAAAAAAACACCTTTTCGATGTGGACGGGAGCCTGAACAACTCCGTCTTATCGAAAAGGTGTTTTTTTAGGTATAACCATTTTGTGGTCCACCCGCTAAGCGGGTGGTTTTCTGTTTCGGTCGCTTCCGCTCCCTCAACTGCCTAAAGGCCTTAAACGAAAAGCCGCCGGAACAGTGTTCCGGCGGCTTTTTCTTTCCTGTTACGGGGATGAGCAGGCCCCTTCCCGGGGCACGCCTGTTACGCCCCGCCTTCCTTCTTTACTTCGGCAAAGGGACGAAGCACGGTCGACTCCGCCATAACCTTGCGGGCCGCGCCGTAAAGACGGTCCAGCGCACGGTCGACGATCATGCGTTCCTGCATGGCGGTGATGACGCCCGTTTCCCAGATGGTCTTGCGAAGGTCATCGTAGTTCTGCCCCGTACCTTTGGTCATGGCGCGTACGGCGTCTTCCGCCTCCTTTCCGCTCACGCTGATGCCCTCCCGCTGGGCCAGCGCCAGCAGGAAGGTATGGCCCTTGGCCTTCTTGCGGGCGAATTCCATGGCCTCGTCGTGCATGTGTTCCAGCGTCTCGCGGATGGTATCCTCATCGGCGTGCTGCTTCTTCAGATAATGTTCCGCATCGCGCAGATGTTCCCGGTAGAAGCGCTGCACCAGACTTTCAGGAAGGGGAAAGTCCAGCCGCGCAAGCTGCTCTTCCATGAGGCGGTGCTTGCCCTCGCGCTGAATCCGGCGCATGTGGGCGGCAAAGGTCTGCTGCCACACTTCCTGCTTCAGCTCGTCGAAGGTCTTGAAGCCCAGCTTCTGCGCCGTCTCGTCGGTCAGCGGGGGAAGCACTTCGCGCTGTATGCGGCGCAGCACCACGTCAAGCTGCACTTCGCGGCCGCGCAGCGTGGGATCGGGATAATTGTCCGGGCATATCATCACGCCCTGCCCTCTTTCGCCCACGTTCAGCGCGCGGACGATGGGGTCCATTTCCGGCACTTTTCCGCCGGGCTGCACGGGCAGAAGCTGCAGGCGGAAATTATCCGCCGTCATGCCCGGAAGCGCCTTGCCGTCCACCGTGCCGCGCACGTCCACGGTGAGCAGGTCATGATCCTGCGGCCTGCGGTCCGTCACTTCCTCATAGGTCGCCACACGGCGCAGGGCCTGATCGAGCATGGCGTTCAGCGCATCGTCGCCGGGGGCAGGGTCGGGCACCACCACGGAAAGCGACTCAAGGTCGGGCAGCTCCATCTCGGGCAGAACGTCGAAGGCGGAGGAGAAGGAAAACTCCCTGCCCTCCACGGCAGGCTGCCCGTGATACTGCGAAGGGCACAGGGGGCGGACGCCTTCCTTTTTAAGAATGTCCATCATGGTGTCGTCGGCAAGAATTTCCGTGGCATCGGCAGCCACGCGGGAGGCGAAGCGGCTCTTGATGACGTTGACGGGAATCTTGCCCACCCGGAACCCGGGAAGATTCATGCCCTTGCCTATGGCCTTCGCCGCACGGTCGAAAGCCTTCTTCACCTCATCGGCGGAACACGTCACCGTGAGCTTCACCGAGGTGGGAGAGTTTTTCTCTATGCTGTATTCCATACCAAGCTCCTCACGCAGAAAACATAACGATGATGGCAACGTAAAAGGGCACGCTGCCGGGCGCGCTTCTCGCGCGCTTTTTCCGCAACCGCGGCGGGCAGAAGCCGTTCCAAGGCCGTATGAGGCCCGGCAAAAGCCTTCCTCCCGGAGGAAACGCTTTCTCCACTCCTCCGGGCAACGGAAAAGCTACGGCCTGAGCACACGCGCAAGCAGCGCTTCCAGGGCACGCTCTTCCAGCATGGCGGCGCGCATTTCGTATATATCGCCCCCGCGGGCAAGACTGCGGGCATAGGATGCGGCATCCATGTTCTGCGCGGCGGCACGCCCGGCAAGCACTCTTTCCAGTTCCGCATCCCGCACTTCCAGGCCTTCTCCCCGCGCCCAGCCGAGCAGAAGCATACGCCTCACGGCTTTCTTCCGCGCCGTCTCTTCCGCTTCCTCCTTCATGAGGGCGAGAATTTCCCTGAGCTTGTCAGGGGACTCATAGCTGCTCTGCAGATACTGACGGGAACGGCGCATGGCTTCGCGACGACAATGCTCCACAAGGCAGGAAGGGGCCTCCACGCCTTCCCAGGCTTCCAGGCGCTCCATAAGTTCGCGCTTCGCCTCCATATGAAGGCGTGCTCCGCTCCTTTCCAGAGCCAGCTCATGGGCGGCGTTCTCCAGCGCTTCCACACCGGAAAAACCGAGACGGCGCGCCGTTTCCTCCGTCAGCGGAGGAAGTATTTCCCTTTCCACGGAACGGAGCGTCACGGTCAGTTCTATATCCCTGCCGCGCAGGGAGGGATCGGGATAGTTGTCCGGGCATACCGTCGTACCGGTACCGGTTTCGCCGATGCTCAGACTGCGGATCACGGGGTCCAGATCGGGCGCCTTTTCTCCCGGCATCAGCGGCATGAGACGCATACGGCAGGGGCCCGTATTCATGCCGGGCACCACACGGCCGTCGATACGGCCCGTCACGTCCGCCTGCACGATATCGCCGTCCTGCGGACGCCCTTCCTTCACCGGCACTCTTTCGGCCATGCGGCCGAGCATGTCCCTGAGGGCTGCGGCATCCTGTCCCGCATCGGCCGCAGGAATCCTTCCTTCAATCCGCAGGGAAGAAAAATCTGGAGTCTCCGCGTCGGGAAGTACGCCGAAGGAAACGCTGAACCTGAAATCCCGTCCCCGAAGAGCATTCTCCCCTTCATAGGTGAAGGCCGTGACGGGAAGCAGCCCTTCCGCAGAAAGGGCCTTCTTCACGCCGCGTCCGACCAGTGCGTCGGTGGTTTCCTCGGCAATCTGCCGCCCGAACTGCCGCTCCAGCACTTCCAGAGGGGCCCTGCCCGGCCGGAAGCCCGCCATGCGGAAGGAAGACGCAAAGGGTGCGGCGGCCTTCTTCCATTCGGCTGTCACGTCCGCGGCAGAAAAAAAGCAGGTGAGGCGGCAAGCTCCGCCTTCCCCTTTCTCCACATGATATTCCATATTAAAACCTGAACCATTCCTTTAAGGTTAATGGGCGGCCCGTTCACGTCCGGGCACGTTTTCGGCAACATTCTGCGAAAATCCCATGAGAAGTTCCGCATGTCCCGTCTTCTCTTCCACTCTTCGCCCCAGAACCGAAAGTCCATGTTTCTGGTAAAAGGCCACGGCCCGGGCGTTTTCCTCGTACACGCACAGGGAAAGATCGGGATGCATACGCCTTGCTATGCGCAGCAGGCGGCTGCCGAGCCCCGCCCCCTGAGCGCGGGGAGCCACGAAAAGCGCGGCGAGGTACGTATCCACAAAAGCAAGAAAGGCATCCACCTCTCCCGTTGCATCGTCGACATGCACGACGATCTCATCGCTCATGGGGAGGTACACCTCGCGCATGTCTGCGGCCGCCGCCTCCCAGTACGAGGGGGGAAGGAAGGAATGGGCCTGGCAGGACGCCTCCAGCCACAGCCGGACGACGGCGTTACTGTCATCACTGCAAAAAGGGCGTATCATACAGCCTCCCCGCGGATATTGTATCAGAACCCGGGGAATGGCAAGGTGCAGGAAGCGGCCGCGAATCGTACTTGCACTTGCCCCCGCCTCGTGTCATGCTGCGCTTTCAACCCTGTAAGAGGTATATGCCATGAATATCGCTGTATTTCAGGCGGCGGCCCTGGCCTTCGCCCTTATCCTTCCCCTGCACGCCTCCGCCATGCCCGGTATGCAGGGCGGCTCGCCTGCCCGCTCCTCCGACCCCGTGGAACGCTTCCATGCCATGGATACCGACAAAAGCGACACGCTGACGTGGGAAGAACTTTCCGCCGCAAGGCCCAATCTCAACCGCAACGCCTTCGATACCATCGACGCCGATCACAACGGCCTCATCTGCCTTGAGGAATGGAAGAACTTTTCCGCCGGACACGGCGCTTCCGCCAAGGCTCCCGACATGGAAGGCATGATGAAGGCCATGCGCGGCGCGGGCGATCATGTCTCCGCTCCCCGGGAAGGTATGCCCCTCGTCATGCCTCCGGCGCAGAAGAACGCTCCCTCCGGCGGTATGCCCCTGCTCGTCACGCCGCCCGCCCAGAAGAACTGAACAGACGCCTCACCTCCCGCCGGGAGCCGGAGCACGGCTTTCCGTCGTGCAGACACCGCGCTCCGCAACGCTCCGGCGCAGAATTCCGGCAACCTTTTCCACGCAAAGCCGAAAGCTTCCGGGCGGTACGCTCCGCCCGGAAGGGATATTCCCCGAGGAATGCATCATGAAGGATTCCACCATACTCACGCACGCCGGGCGCGCGCCTCTGCGCGTCGGCGGCCCCGTCAACATGCCGGTGCACCGCGCATCCACCATCGTTTCCCCCACGCTGGAGGAATTCGACGCCAATGAGGCGGGCGACGCCAAGTTCCGCAACGTCTGTTACGGCGCTCTGGGCACGGAAAACGCCTTCGCCCTGTGCGACGCCGTAAACCGCCTGGAACAGGGCGCAGGCTCCATGGTGACAAGCTCCGGCCTTGCCGCGTGCACGCAGTCGCTCCTTGCCTTTGTGGGCGCGGGCGACCATGTGCTCATGCCCGACAGCGTCTACGGTCCGCAGCGCATGTTCTGCGAAAGCATACTGCGCCGCTTCGGGGTGGAAACCACCTATTACGACCCGACCATCGGCGCAGGCATAGACGTGCTCATCAAGGCGAACACCCGCGTCGTATATACGGAAGCGCCGGGTTCCCTCACCTTTGAAATGCAGGACATTCCGGCCATAGTCCAGGCCGCGCACGCCCACGGAGCCGTGGTCATCATGGACAACACCTGGGCAGGCCCCCTCTACTTCAAGCCGCTGCTCGCGGGCGTGGACATCTGCGTGGAAGCGGCCACAAAATTCATCGCCGGACACTCCGACCTCGTCATGGGCATCATCACGGCCCGCACCAGAGAACTGTACCTCCGTATGCGCGCCTTCTGCGTGCAGATGGGGGAAATAGCCTCTCCCGACGACTGCTACCTCGCCCTGCGCGGCCTGCGTACCATGAAGGTACGCATGGAACGGCAGTTCGCCCAGGCTCTGGAACTGGCCCGCTGGCTGGAAACGCGGCCCGAAGTGCTTCAGGTGCTCTATCCTCCGCTGGAAAGCCATCCCGGCCATGCCCTCTGGGCACGCGACTTCACGGGGGGCGGCTCGCTCTTTTCCATCGTGCTGCCCAAAATGGAAAGAAAGGCGGTGGCGGCCATGCTCAACGGCTACAAGCTGTTCAGCATCGGCGCAAGCTGGGGCGGATACGACAGCCTCGTGGAACACTGTCACCCCGAACGCACCGCGCTGAACCGCATTGCCCCGGTGTGGAACGACGACAACTGCACCCTCGTGCGCTACGCCATAGGTCTGGAAGACGTGGAAGACCTGAAGGCCGATCTGGAGGAAGGGTTCGGGCGCCTTCGCGCCGCCCTTTCGTAAACAAAAGCGGGCCGGTCTTTGTACAAAGCGGAAGGCTCAGGCACAAAAAAGAGGAAAAGCGCCTTCCTTCCATTGACAAAGACAAGAACCGTTCCTATTTTTACCCAAACCCATTTCTTTTGGAGATATACATGATTCATCTTTCCGATGCTGCCCGGCAGGAACTTGAGGCCTTTTTCGCCGACAAGCCCAAAGCCGGCATCCGCGTCTATCTGGCCCCCGGCGGTTGAAGCGGCCCCCGTCTCGCCCTGGCTCTGGATGAGCCTACCGACAACGACAAGGCCTTTGAAGTCAACGGTTTCACCTTCTGTTTGGAATCTTCGCTGCTGGAACGCATCGGCGGCGTAAAAATCGACGTGAGCTATATGGGCTTCATCGTCGACCCGGAAATCCCGCTTCAGGGCGGGAGCAGCTGCGGTTCCTGCGGAAGCAGCTGCGGAAGCCACTGATACCGTAAGCTTCCAAGGTTTTCTGGGGAGTGATCCCCATATGACCTTTTACTCAACGGAGCACACTGTGTTTACTCTCACCGAAAGCGCCCGCACCGAACTCGACGCCTTTTTCGCCGACAAGGAAAAATCCGCCATCCGTCTGTACCTCGCTCCCGGCGGGTGCAGCGGTCCCCGTATCGGCCTTGCTCTCGACGAACCCAACGAACAGGATTTCGTCACCGAGCAGGATGGTTATACCTTCTGCGCGACCAAGGAACTGTGGGCTACCATAGGCGGAGCCACGGTCGATGCCAGCCCCATGGGCTTCCTCGTCACCCCTGAAATCCCCCTGCCCAGCATGGGCGGCTGCGGCTGCTCCAGCTGCGGCACCGGCACCTGCGGCGGCGGTTGCCACCACTGATGCCGCAGGCGGAGCCGCTCTTCCGGTAAAACCGTAAGCGGCTGCGCGTCACCTTCCGCGGGGGAAGATCCCGCATGACGGGCCGCCGTGCGCAAGCATGGCGGCCTTTCCCTTTTCCCTCGGCACCCCGTGCCGAGGTTCTCCGCACAAAAGCGCCCCACCCGGAACCTGCGCCGCAGGGAATGCGGATACGGCGAAAGACGATGCTTTCCATGCCGGTGACGTTCCGGCGGAAAGGCCGCTTCAAGGAACAGGTATGTACGAATTCTGGAAAATGACTCCGGGCGGAAACCCCACCATACTTCTGCGGGCCGAAGACTTCCCGCAGCCGCTTCGCGTTCCGGCGGCGGGCGCGGTCATGGACGGGCAGCATATCGGAGCGGAACAGGTGGGCTATGTACGCCTTTCGGAAAAGCCCCGGCTGGACATGATGGGCGGAGAGTTCTGCCTCAATGCCACACGTTCCTTCGCCGTGCTGCTTGCCGTGCAAAACCTTCTTTCCCGGAAAGGCGACGTATGCGAAGGCAAGGTGGAAGTTTCCGGCGTACCGGGCGACGTGGCCGTGCGCGTGCTCTTCGGGGAAAACTCCCTGCCCTTTGCCGAAGCCTGCCTGCACTTTTCCTCCCTGCCCGAGCCGGAGTTTTTTCCCGGAGGTCTGCGCCTCATCCGGGTGCCCGGCATAGCCCACATCGTACAGGAAGGCCCCTTTCCCCCGGAACAGGAGCTGCCCCTCTTCTGCCGCCGGCAGCGCGAGGCGTGCGGCGTTTCCCACGAGGAGGCCGTGGGGCATCTGTGGGTTTCGCCCCTGAACGATGATCCCGCAGGAGCCGATCTCCGCCCCGTGGTATGGGTACGCGATACCGCCACCCTCTGCCGTGAAAGCGCCTGCGGCTCGGGTACGCTGGCCTGCGCCCTGAACCTGCACCACGCGTTCGGCCTCACGCGCTGCGCCATTCGTCAGCCCAGCGGCTGTACCCTTACCGTACGCATGGAACAAGGCCACGAAGGATGGGATGTCTGGGTGGGCGGCCCGGTACGCATGACCGCGCACGGGGAAACCGATCTCACCGGTCTGCTTCCTCCCGTGCCCGCACTTCCCTGACGAAGGGAACTCTTTTCCCTTGCCAAGCGGCACAGGATGATTAGAGTTAAACCATCCTGTTCACAAAGCCATCCTGAGAGGGTTTTCCCCATGCTTTGCCCCAACTGCCACGCCGCCATTCCCGACGACAGCACCTCCTGCCCCAGCTGCGGTCAGCCCGTCATCCGTACCCGTGAAATCGTGGATGCGGAACTCATGGACGGCCCCGGCCGGGAACAGCGCGGCAATTTCCACCAGCGCGTGGTCTTCATGCAGTCCCACTCCAGTCAGATTCTGCCCTCCTGTCAGATGGGCATCATCACCCTTGCCCTGGCCTTTGCCATGGGGCTGAAGTTCGGCCTCCTGGCCTGCATAGGCTTTCTGGTCTTCGCGGGTATCGCGCGCGTCATCACCTTTGCCGTCAACATACAGCTCATGATGATGGGCCGTTCCATCAATCCCCTGATTCTCCAGATCGTTTCCTGGTTCTGCTGCTGGAGCCTTGTCGCCTGGCTGGCTTCCTGACCGACCTCATCCCTCAGGCGGTTCTTTCGCCTCTCTTCCCGGATGTTCTTCCGGCAGCGCAGTCTCTGCCGGGAGATTCTTTCTCCCTGCGCCCCTGCGCCCACTTTTCTCCTTCAGGTGTTCCATGACGCTTTCTCCGTCCCTGTCCTCTCCTTCTCAGGCCGAATATGTTTTTCTCGACCTCGACGGCACGCTGACCGACCCTTCGGAAGGCATTACCCGGGGCGTCATGTACGCGCTGGAGCGCTTCGGCATTCATGAGAAGGATCCGCGCAGGCTCTATCCCTTCATCGGGCCGCCTCTCTATGATTCCTTCATGCGCCACTACGGTTTCGACCTCGACACGGCCTACAAGGCCATCGAGTACTTTCAGGAATACTACGGGCAGCAGGGCATGTATGAAAACGTGCCCTACCCGGGAATGAGGGATCTGCTTCATTCCTGGCGGGACGAAGGGCGCAGGCTCATACTCGCCACTTCCAAGCCGGAAGTCTTCGCCGTGCGTATTCTGGAGCGCTTCGACATGAACGGAGCCTTTCTGCTCATGGCCGGGGGCGACGTGGAAGAAAAGCGCGTGGAAAAGCATCTCGTCATCGAGTATGCCATGGAAAGACTCGGCCTCAGCCATACCGGGGGCTGCCTCATGATAGGCGACCGCAAGTTCGACGTGCTCGGCGCGGGGCGGCACGGCATCCCCACGCTCGGGGTACTGTACGGTTTCGGAAGCCGTGAAGAACTCACCGAAGCCGGGGCCTCCTGGCTTGCCGGCTCGGTGGAGGAACTCAGAACGCTCATGCGGCGCTGAAGCTATTCCATTTTTTCCATGCGGACGACAGCGCCGTCTTCCACGGCGGAAAGATATTCCATGCCCGATTCCACGCGCCCCAGGGGCACAAGCCCGCTGGAGTGCCGGAAATCGCGGTAGAACACCGCAAGGTTGCCCCACGGCGCATAGTAGGTGAAGCTTCCCTCCTCAGGATCGCAGCTTGCCGGTGACTGCCGCGTATCCAGCTTTTCCGGCAGATAGGCGATTTTTTCCGTGCCGTTGAAATCCTCGAACGTCACGGTCAGAGGAAGCATCTCCACGAATCGACGGCCTGCGGGATGATTGTCCAGCAAAACCACCGCCTCATGTTCCCCGAAGCTCAGGCGTACCCTCTGCCCGGTCTCTTCTCCTGCCACGGCATGACCGCAGCATCCCATGAGCATGGCCACGGACAATATCAGTATTCCTTTTTTCATCGCATCCTCCCTGCGCGGCTGAACGGCCGCGCTTTTTCTTTCCCGTCAACCGGGAATGCAGCGTGTCGCTCCGTCGGGGGCCTTCGCCTTTTCTCTCCCCGGACGGGCGCATATCCGGGCCGCCCAGAACAGAAGGAAGAACATGGCCCCGTAGTCCAGCAACAAAGATGCCGTTCCATCCTGCCCGCCCCAGGCCAGAAAAGTGCTCTGCATGGTCAGCACATATGCCATATCCCGACGGGGGAAGGCACAGGCGCCGAACAGCGCCGCAGCCGCACAGACAAAAAAGAACAATGCGCGCAGAGCGGCTCCCCCGCCCCGCCATGGGGGAAGAGGCACGCGGCGGCCGTACAGCCCGGCATGAAACGCCGCAAGAAAAAAGGCCCAGTGCGCGGAAAACACATGCAGCGTTCGTGAAAAAAGGCCGCCCTCCAGCCCGAGAAAGGAAAACACCGTCCGGGAAACAGGGACGGCGCTCACCAGCGCACCGGCAAAAGCCAGACAGAGAGAAGCGTTGAGAACGAGCCGCAGCGCACGGGACAAGGAATACCGCCCGCCCGGAACCGCCGAAAACCAGTGCCGGTTCAGCCGCACATGCCGCGCGGCCAGACACGCAAGCCCCAGCCCCAGCCATTCGTGCACGACGTTTCCCGTTTCACGACCGGCCATGAGCAGAAGAAAGACCGCCGCCATCACGCCATCGAGCACGAGTCTCCCCGTTTTTTTCATGGCATTTCTCCTTACGCCGGGTCCGCGCCGACACACTCCTGCACACGGAACCCGATCTGAAGGAAGAATACGCGCGCCTGCCCGTATTCATGAAGATACGCTTCTCGCAAATTCTTGCCCGATTCTTCCGCATCGGACAAAAAAAACGACGTATGCCTGCAACGCATATACTCCAGAGAAAAAACGGCGTATGCTTTCGGCAGGCAAGGCCGCGCCTGTGAGCCGTGTACGGCACGCTCCTGTATCTGCGGCGGGAAAGGGGCCCCAAACATTTCGGCTCATCGTATGCCACTCACGACAGGAGACCGCATGGCCAGAGCGCACATTCCCGGAGCGGAAACACCTCTCGTCATTTCCGCAAGCCGCGCCACGGATATTCCCGCCTTCCACGGCGCATGGTTCATGGGGCGGCTGAACGCCGGTTTCTGCCGCCGGAAAAATCCCTTCAATCCCGGTCAGGAAAGTCTCATTTCCTTTGAAAAAACATGTGCTTTCGTCTTCTGGAGCAAAAATCCGGCCCCTTTTCTGGAAAACCTCGACGCCATACGCTCCGCAGGCTTTGCCTTTTACTTCCAGTTCACGCTCAACGATTACGAAAAAGAAGGTCTGGAGCCGCATCTTCCCCCGATGCGCGTCCGCCTCGACACCTTTAAACGTCTGGCCGACAGACTCGGGCCTCACCGCGTCATCTGGCGATTCGACCCCATCATTCTGGGAGGAGGACTCCACGAAGCGGAAATTCTGGACCGCGTGGACCGCATGGGCCGCACCCTCTCGCCGTTTACGGAAAAACTGGTCTTCAGCTTTGTGGATATGTACCGTAAGACGGCAAGAAACCTGCACGCGCTTCATCCCGGATTCCGCGCCCCTTCGGAAGAGGAAATATGCCGTCTCGCGCAGGGCATGGCGTCGATGAACCGCTCCTGGCCGCATCCGCTCACCCTTGCCGCCTGCGCCGAAAACACGGACCTTCACAACTTCGGCATACGCAAAAACGCCTGTGTCGACGCCTTCCTCCTGTCCCGGCTCTGCCCCGACAACGAAGCGCTGCAGCAGGCGCTGCATCCGAAACCATCTCCGCTCTCCCTGCTTCCCCAGGAAAAGGCTCCCAGAGACAAAGGCCAGCGCAAAGCCTGCGGCTGCTTCCCCAGCAAGGATATAGGAGCCTACGATACCTGTCCGCATCTTTGCGCCTACTGCTATGCCGACCGTTCGGAACGTCTGGTGCGGAAAAACATGGCCCGGTGCCTGTTCATGCCCGAGACACGGGAAGCCCTGTTATAACGAACCGTTGGGAAAGGCCCTTGCTCTCCCGACGCCCTTGACGCCCGCCTCCCGGGCAGAGAGCGGACGCGCGGAACATCCGGGCACAGCTCGGCCTGCGCCCCGCCTTCAAGACGAAACATCTTTCCGTGCCTGCCCCCCAGGAAGCGACGGAAACGTCTGCCGCACGGCGCTTTCCTTCCTCCGTACAGAAGTCAGACCGGTCCCTCATGTACGCAGCCGGCCCTGCCTCTGCCCGCCCCGGAGACACGTTCCCGCATCGTTGCGGAAAAGACCGGGTACGAAAAAAGGCGGCTCCCCGAAAGAAGCCGCCTTTTTCCTCCCTCACGGGACTACTTCTCAATGGTTTCCATGGTAAGGTGCGTATTGGTGAACACGCAGATATCGGCAGCAATGGCCATGGATTCCTTCACGATCTGCGAAGGCGTCATCTGCGTGTGGCGCAGCAGCGCCCGGGCGGCGGAAAGAGCGTAGGCTCCGCCGGAACCAATGGCGGCCACGCCGTCGTCGGGTTCTATGACATCGCCCGTACCGGTAAGAATAAGCGTGCGGTCGGCATCGGCCACCAGCAGCAGCGCTTCCAGCTTGCGCAGAAATTTATCCTGCCTCCAGTCCTTGGCCATTTCCACGGCGGCGCGCAGAAGGTTGCCGCCCGATTCCTCAAGTTTGGCCTCGAAGCGTTCAAAAAGCGTGAAGGCGTCGGCCGTGGCCCCGGCGAAACCCGCCAGCACCTGCCCCCTGTACAGACGGCGAACCTTGCGGGCCGTATGCTTCATCACCATGGTCTGCCCCATGGTCACCTGCCCGTCGCCGCCGATGGCAACGCCGTGTTCATTGCGTACGGCCAGAATGGTCGTTCCTCTCAGTTCCATATCATCTCCTGCCTGAAAGCGGATGAAAGTTCAACAACATCACGAAAGTCCGGCATGGATGCCCGTTACCGGGCTTCCTTCATGATTTTGGCACGCGCCGCAGCCTTTTCCTCATAGGTTTTTACGGCCTTTTTCTCTTCGGGGCTGCGGGCTGCGGATTTTGCCTTTTCCAGCCAGTTGTCCGCACGGCGCTGCTCGTTGCCGTACAGCGCCGCGTAGGCAAGGTGCAGGTATCCTTCGCAGAGTCTGTTCACGGCTCCGAGAGACCTGCCGTAATAGGTATGCACCTCGCTGTCTTCCGGCACATGGCGCAGCACCTCGCGGTAGCGCCGCTGCGCCCCGGCCCTGTCGCCGGAATCGTCCAGAAGACGGGCATAGAAGAATTCCGCGTAATAATCGCCGGGGGCAATACGGAGCGACTGTTCCAGGTAGCGGCGGGCGCGGCCCATGTCCCCGCCCTTGGTGTATTCGAAAATGCCCGCCTCACGCAGCACGAGCGCATCCTTCGGGGCAAGTTTCAACGCCGAGGAAAACAGCGTTTCGGCATCCTTGATGCGGTTCTGACGGGCCGCAAGCATGGCCCTGCCCATGAGGCTGACGGGGTCCCTGTCCCCGCCTCTGGCAAAAATCTGCTCCGCATGACCGGCATCGCCATGGCGTGCCCAGAGCAGCGCCTGCACGCGGCGGAAGCGGCTGTCGTCATCCTTGCGGTTCTTCAGTTCAGGCGACATGCTCTGTATGTCGGCCCTGAGCTTCGCAAGTCTGACGTTCAGATCAGGGTGCGTGGAAAGATAGGCGGGCATGGCGGAACCTCCGCCCCAGTCCTGGGAACGAAGCACCTCGAACGCGCCGCCCAGTCCCTGCGGGTTGTAGCCCGCATCCACCAGATATTTAAGGCCGAAACGGTCGGCGTCGTCCTCATCCAGACGGCTGTAATTCAGCATGGCCGCAGAACCTGCTGCCATGCTTCCCACCATGGCGGCGCCGCCCGCGCTGCCGCCCCCGGCGATTCCCGCCGCCACGCCAGCAACCATGCCGAGAAGGGAAGCCATGGATATGGCGCGCCCTCTTTCCATGCGCCCGGCGATATGCCGCTGCGTCACATGGGCCACTTCGTGGGAGAGCACGCCCGCCAGCTCCGATTCATGATTCAGATGCATGATGAGACCTGAAAACACGAATACGAAGCCGCCGGGCGCGGCAAAGGCATTCAGGGAATTGTGCAGCACCACGTTGGCCGGGAACTTGTAGGGCTGAGGAGGCAGCGGCTTGACGATGCGGTCCACCACGCCCTGCACATAATCACGCACCACGGGATCTTCTATGATGGGCATGGTCGACTTGACCAGGACTTCGAATTCCCGGCCCATCTTCATTTCATCCTGAAGAGTGAAATCACCGAAAAGTCCCGCCGCGGCGGGAGAAGGCGAAAGCAGCATACCCGCCATGCACACGGCGGCAATCAGGGAACGAACTCGCATCGCATGTTTTCCCGGCCTCTCCGGCCCGTCAGGCGATATCCCACACCGCTCCGGCGGGAGTATCGCGCACTTCTATGCCCATGGCCGCAAGCGCATCACGCGTGGCGTCGGAACGCGCGAAGTCCCTGGCGGCACGGGCCTCGGCCCTCTCCGCCATAAGGGCGCGCACCCTTTCCATGTCGATGCCCGCACGTTCGGCACGGGTATCGCGCAGCGCCTCAAGGAACGCGGAGGGTTCCGCCCCGAACACGCCGAGCACGTCGGCCCAGGCGCGGGAAAGTCTGTCGAAGCGCTCCAGCAGGTCGCGGATGCCTTCCTTGTTGCGCAGGGCCTTGTCTTCGAGAATACGGTTGATGAGACGCACCATGCCGAAAACATGCCCCAGGGCTCCGGCGGTGTTGAGGTCGTCGTCCATGGCTTCAAAAAAGCCCTTTTCCAGCGGTTCGAACTCATCGAGCACGGAAGCGGGAACCTCGCCCTTCTTCCATGAGGCGCGTCCCTGCGCCTGCCTTGCATCGCGCAGGCATTCGTACACGCGCTTCAGAGCGCGTTCCGCCTCGTCCAGCCCTTCGAAGCTGAAGTCTATGGGACTGCGGTAATGCTTGCCCAGCAGGAAGAAGCGCAGCGTTTCCGGCTGGCGATGTTCCAGAATGTCGCGGATGGTCTTGAAGTTGTTGAGCGACTTGGACATCTTTTCGGAATTGATCTGCACAAAGCCGTTGTGCACCCAGAAGCGGGCAAGTTCCCTGCCGGTGGAAGCTTCGCTCTGCGCTATTTCGTTTTCGTGATGGGGGAAGATGAGATCCTGCCCGCCGCCGTGAATGTCGAGAGGCAGATCAAGGTTCTTCTTGCTCATGGCCGAACATTCCAGATGCCAGCCCGGACGACCCTTGCCCCACGGGCTTTCCCAGAAGGGTTCGCCGGGCTTGGCGGCCTTCCACAGGGCAAAATCCAGCGGATCTTCCTTTTCCTCGCCTATGGCGATGCGCGCGCCGGAACGCAGATCATCCACGTCCCTGCCGGAAAGCTTGCCGTAGCCCTTGAAGGAACGCACGCGGAAATACACGTCGCCCGAAGGCACGGCGTAGGCGTGGCCGCCCTCGATGAGGGTCTGAATAAGTTCCTGCATGTCGCCGATGTATTCGGTGGCGCGCGGCTCGATATCGGCACGGCGCACGTTCAGCCTGTCCATATCCTCATGGAAGGCGGCGATGTAGGTTTCGGCTATTTCGGTGCTGCTCTTCCCCTCACGGGCGGCGCGGGCGATGATTTTGTCGTCCACGTCGGTGAAGTTGCGGACGAAGGTCACATCGTAGCCGAGATACCGCAGATAGCGGTTCAATACGTCGAACACGACGGCGGAACGGGCATGGCCTATGTGGCTGAGGTCATACGCCGTGATGCCGCAGGCGTACATGCCCACCCTGCCGGGATTGAGAGGCTCGAAATTTTCCTTGCGGCGGGTCATGGAATTATAAAGCTGCATGAAATTCTCCCATTATGCGGGCTTATTGCGGCCTTCCCCGCAGAGAAGGCCCTCTCCGGGGCGTTGCCTCGCTCCGGCGTTATCCGATCCGGTCAGCGCAAGAAGGCGTTACGGAAAACCGCATCCGGCCTTGCGCTCTTCCCTGCTCCGGCGGGGAGGGGAAAAGCGTCCGGCTTTTCCCCCGCCTGTCCTTCAGGAGAGGGGCTTCCGCAGCCGGTTCTGAGACGGCCGCGGTGTTTTCCCGTATTAAATAAGCAGTCATCCGGTCCCGTCCAGAGTTCGGACAGGGCCGGATGCATGAAAAAGGCGTTTTCTTCCGGCCGCGAAGCGCCGAACGGCGAAAAGCCGTCGCGCCTTTTTCCCGAAGAAGTCACGGGAAAGCGACGCGGCCGCTGCGCCCGCGCGGCTCCTATGCTGCACGGGCGCGGGTTCGTCTAGTTCGCAGCGCGGGCGATGCGCTTCAGGCTCTCCTCACGGCCCAGGGCCGCCATGACATCATGCACGGAGGGGCCGCCGGCAAGACCGGTAAGCGCGGAACGCAGAGGCGGCCCCACCTGCTTGAACTTGAGTCCGCCCTTCTCCACATATTCATGCAGCAGCGTATCCAGAGCTTCGGCGCTGAATTCGGGCATGTCGGCGATCATGTCGTGCAGCACGGAAAGCTGATGCTTGCCGTCTTCATTCAGGGCCTTCATGGCCTTCTCTTCAATCACCAGCTCTTCGGCGGGCTTGAAGTAGATGGTCAGAGCCTGGGCAAGCGCGGCAAGGTCGGAAGCGCGTTCCACATACATGGGAAGAAGCGCCTCTATCTTCTCGGCGGGCACGTCGTATCCCAGCTTTTCGAGGAAGGGGCGCACCATGGCGGCAAGCTGGGGGAAGGGAGTGTTGCGCAGGTAGTGGGCGTTCAGCCACTTCAGCTTTTCCGGGTCGAAGGCGGCGGGGGAGCTGTTCAGGTTGTTGCCGTCGAAAAGCTCCACGAGTTCCTTGAGGGAGAAGATTTCCTGGTCGCCGTGAGACCAGCCGAGACGCACCAGATAGTTGACCAGCGCCTGGGGAAGAAGGCCGTCCTGCTCGTATTCGATGACGGCGCGGGCGCCGTGACGCTTGGAAAGCTTCTGATGATCGGGACCGCAGATCATGGGCACATGGCCGAAGGTGGGCACCTCGAAGCCGAAGGCGTTGTAGAGCAGAATCTGCTTGGGCGTGTTGGAAACATGGTCGTCGCCGCGGAGCACATGGGTCACGCCCATGTCATGGTCGTCCACCACCACGGCGAGGTTGTAGGTGGGCATACCGTCGGTACGGCGGAGCACCATGTCGTCAAGTTCGGAAACATCCACGGAAATGGTGCCCTTCACCATGTCGTTGAACACGATGCGGCCCTCGTCGGGCACGCGCAGGCGCACCACGCGGCCGGGACCTGCGGTAAGGCCTCTGTCGCGGCACTTGCCGTTGTAGCGGGGCTTTTCCCCTCTGGCGCGGGCCACTTCACGCATGGCTTCCACTTCTTCGGGCGTGCAGTCGCACCAGTAGGCATGACCGGTTTCCAGAAGCCTGTCGATATAGGCGTTGTAGATGTCGAGGCGCTTGCTCTGATAGGTCAGGTCGCCGTCCCAGTCCAGGCCCAGCCACTTCATGGAGGCGAGAATGGAATCGGTGTATTCCTGTTTCGAGCGCGTGGCGTCGGTATCTTCGATACGCAGGCGGAACTCGCCGCCGAAGTGGCGGGCGAGCAGCCAGCAGAAAATGGCGGTACGGCCACCGCCGATGTGCAGATGGCCGGTGGGGCTGGGAGCGAATCTCGTAACGATTTTCATGAAGCTCATCCAAAAAAGATCAGAAGGTTATGTAAAAGGAAGCCGGAGAGGCCGAAACTTCCGCCGCTTCCGTTGGCGCAGACATATTACTCCGCATCCGCCTTGATGACAAGCCGGCTTTTCTTCAGAAAGCCTACCGGGTTATAAGTTTCCTTGGCCTGACGCAGGCCGAGTTCGCCCATATCCTGCTCTCTGTTGATGAGGGAAACCCCCTGCGCGGAATGGTTGACGAAGGAATGGTTGATGGCCTGATACACGCCTTTGAGCTCCGCCTGCACCTTTTCAAAGTGCACGACCATCATGTCGCCCACTCTTTCTCCCACGGCGAAGGCGCCTATTCTGTCCTCCACATACAGCGCGCCGCCCACCAGCCCGGGCAGGCGGTTCCAGTTGCCCACCACGCGGAAAATGGCCGCGTTCTCCGCCTGAAGCGAAGGGCTGTTCTCGCAGTCCCGCCATTTGCACCACTCTTCCTGAAGCTGCAGCACATGCTCTATGCCGTCGGGGTTGGAAGCGTCGCCGAGAGGCCGGTAGTCCTCGCCGTAGCGGCGATGATATCCGTTGACGTGCGTCTTTTTCTTGTGGAACTTCGACCCGGGAAGTTCGGCAAGTTCGTCGCGGTCGTACAGGTATTCCCACTGATCGCGGTCTTCCGTCGCCTCCACACGGCCGGGAAGCGCCGCGGAAAGCGCCGCGGAAAGCTTCTCCGGCGCGCGGATGATCTCCACGCCCGAACGTATTTCCGGCTGCGCGGCCCAGTCCGCAGCCTTCCAGTTCCCCACGGGAGCCCAGTAACGGACATACGGCTTCGTCTGGCATATCCAGCAGAGATTTTCGCGCAGGGAAAGCCCCAGCCCGAAATACTCCGCCCAGCCCCAGAGATTGGTGAAGGTCAGATCCGCCGTCGGTTCCGGCGTGAGATCGAAGCGGCGGCGGTAATCGTCGTAAAGGTCAAGAGTAAGCGGAACATATCCGGCAGGCAGGTTCATGCCTTCTCCTTATGCTTGGTATGGGGAGGATGCGCGCCCATGGCGAAACGTGCCCAGTCCTTGCGGAAAAACACCCAGACCATAACGGAGGTCTGAATGGCCATGGAAAGAAACATGGCCATGTACACGCCGCAGGCGTCGTGGAAAACAAGGTGGGAAAGCCCCCAGCCGAAAGGCAGGCGCACAAGCCAGATGCTCGCGGTGTTGACGATGAGCGGGTATATGGTGGCCCCGGCCCCGTTCATCACCCCGTGCAGCACCAGCCCGGACACGGTAAAGGGCACCACCAGCACGTTGAAGAAAAGATAATGCACGATCTGCGTCTGAACAGCGCTTTCCGTGGAAAAAAACGCGGCGAGATCGGGAATGAAGGGCCACATGCACGCTGCCACGGAACTCATGGAAACGCCGGAAAGGAAAAAAAGCGCCAGGCCGATGCGTCTGGCTCCGGCCTTGTCCCCGGCGCCCAGGGCGTTGCCCACGAGGATGGAAGCCGTGACCATGAAGGCGTTGGCGGGCATGTACAGCAGCGATTCTATGCGGTTGCCCGCGGTAAGCCCGGCAAGAGCCTCCACACCGTCCGGCAACGATGCGGTGATGGCATACATGACGAGATAGCCCGTATGCCACAGAAGGCTGTTGCCGCAGGCCGGCACCGCCACCTTGACGAGGTAGGGAAGTCCCCCGTGCAGCCAGCGCAGGGGAGGCAGAACATGACGGCCGAGCAGCCTGCCCTTCTTCAGGAAAAACAGGGTGAGCACGGCGGCGAGCGTATTGGCGCTGAAGGTGGACCAGGCTATGCCCGCCATGCCCATGGCCGGGAAGCCCAGCCAGCCCAGGCCGAAGCACAGATCGCCGAACACGTTGAGCACACAGGTGGCCACGGCCACCAGAAGCGGAGCAATGACCTGCCTTGCCGCGCGAAAAAGCGTGCCGCCCACCTGCATGACGTAGAAGGAAGGCAGGCCCACGAGCATGACGCGCACCATGTAGTCCGTTGCAGGCACAAGTTCGGGCGGCGTCTGAAGCACGAAGAGCACCGCTCCGCGGAAGCATCCCGTCAGAGCGGCAAGCGCCACGGCCACGACCACGCAGCTTGCCAGTACGAGCCCCACATAGTTCTGCGCGCGCGTAAAACGCCCCGCCCCCATGGACTGACTCACCGCGGCCATTCCCCCCGCGCCGAGGGCCCAGCCGAACACCATGAGAAATACCTGAATCTGAAAGGATATGCCTACGGCGGCCTGCACGTCGGAAGAAACGCGCCCGGCGGCCCAGATATCCGTGAGGTTCACGATGATGCTGCAAAGCAGCATCATCATCTGCGGCCAGACAAGCCCCCAGATGATGCCGAAAGGCACGTCGCGAAGCCATGTTTCCAGACGACGGGAGAACAGAAAACGAGAAAGCAATGCTGACATGGGCAGAACTTGGGGCGAGGGTATGCCCCGGCAAAAGGCCCGCACAAGGCTCCTGCCGGGATTGTCGTTGTTGACGCCGTACCGGAAAAAGCGTTCTTCCTCTCTGAAAACGCCCATTCCGTACCGGAAGAAAGCGAGACATGCCGGAAGGTCAGGAGCCCCTTGCCGGAAAACGCCTGCCGTGCGCGCTTGCGCCTTCTCGGAGAAGCCGGGGAGAAAAAGGGCCGCGCAAGGCGGCCCCTCTTTTTCCTGCACCGCGCATCACGGAAGGCGGACAGTCTGGAGAAACGGCGTGAGGACTACTCTTCCGGTTCCGTTACGAAAAGCGCCGTCAAATCTTCCAGCGTTTCGCGGCGGCGGATGAGTCTGGCCCTGCCGTCCGCTCCGATGAGCACTTCCGCAGGCCTTGTACGCTGATTGTAGGTGGAGGCCATCACCCAGCCGTAGGCTCCCGCATCCAGCATGGCGATGACATCGCCCTGCTCCACCTCGGGAAGCCGGCGATCCCTGGCGAGAATGTCGCCGGATTCGCAGATATTGCCCACAATGGTCTGCTCCATGGTTTCCGTGCCGGGCCTGCCGTTTTCACGGTAGATTTCCACATCGTGGAAGGCATCGTACAGCATGGGGCGGGCGAGCACGGTAAAGCCGATGTCGGTCCCCACGAAGCGGTGAGGGCCGTTGTTCTTCACCGCATGTACGGTGCCGAGCACCACGCCGCATTCGGCCACCACATAACGGCCGGGCTCGATGAAGAAACGCCCCTTGTAGCCCGCGGCGGCGGACCATTCCGCCAGGCGGCCGTGGATGGCGCGCCCGAGGGCCTCCATATCCATGCGCTTCTGCCCTTCGTACTTATGGTAGGGCATACCGAAGCCGCCGCCGAAATCGATGATGTCCAGAGGATACCCCAGCTCAAGCAGCTTTTCCGCCATGGAAAGCAGAATGTTCATGGCGGCAAGATACGGCCCCTCCTCCATGAAGAGCGAACCGATATGCTGGTTCACGCCCACAAACTGCAGATGGTACTTTTCCACGATGGCGCGCACTTCGGGCAGCATGTCGGGGTCCACGCCGAACTTGGTCTTCTTGCCGCCGGTCACCACCTTGTCGCTGTGGCCCGCACCGATGCCGGGATTGAAGCGTACCATGACGCGGCCGCCGGGGCAGGTGCGGCCGAAAAGTTCCAGCTGGGAAAGGGAATCCACGCTGACCACGCAGCCGTGATCGGCGGCATTCTTCAGCTCTTCGGCGCTGACGTTGTTGCAGACGTAGGTGATCTCGTCGGCAGTGAAGCCCGCGAGACTGTTGATATGAAGTTCGCCGGGGCTCATGGCGTCCGCCACGCAGCCTTCGGAACGGATGATGCGAAGCAGCGCGGGGTTGGTATTGGCCTTGGCGGAATAGTTCACATGAAAGCCGGGAAGGCTGCAGAGCCCTGTAAGATCGCGGCAGCGGGCGCGCAGGATGTTTTCATTATACACATACAGGGGAGAGCCGAAGCGGGAGACCAGTTCGCGGGGGTCTTCCTGCCCGTAAAAATTCACGCTGTCGGTATAGGTGGATCGTACGTTTGCCATGTTCTCTTTTGTTCCTTGATGGGAGAATGACGGGAATCCGGCCCGCGGCATGGAACGGCAAACCATGGCCTTTGGCCTGAAACGCAAAAGAATGGCCGTGCCGCATGGGCGGAAACGGCCATACCCGGCCCGGGAAAATCCCGGGCCGACAAAAAAACGCCGCTGCCGCAGTACGGCAGGGGGCGGACGTCTTACTTCTTATATTTGTCGAGAGCGGCGGCCAGGCGGGTCTTGCCGTCCAGCTTCTGCTTCTTGAGCATCTTCACTTCCTGCTCTTCGCTGGGGGTGAGGTAGCTCTTGCCCTCGTACTTGGCAAGCTGCTTTTCATACAGCATGTGTTCTTCCCAGAGAGTCTTCAGTTCAGGATCAGTATCGCCGTACTGTTCCACAATTTTGAGATCACGTTCTTCCATGGCACAGACTCCATTGCGTTGGGGTGGAAGGGAACAAGCCGGCAGACCGGCTTCCTCTACATTTTACACGCCGGTCAGACGCAGGCCCAGCTGAAGAAGGGACTGCACGACCACGCCGTTTAACAGTTGAAGGGCGACCAGCACCACGATGGGCGACAGGTCGATGCCGTTGACCATCACGAAGGGAAACGCCTTGCGGACGCGGTAGAATACCGGTTCCGTCAGCCCCCTCAGCGTGCGGACGATGGCGTTATACGGGTCGGGCTTCACCCAGGAAAGGAAAGCCGCCACGATGACGACGAAGATGTAAAGATTGATCACCAGACTCAGAAGCCCGGCGATGGTGGTGACAAGGTTGGCAAAGACGAACATGGCGCCTCCATGAGAAGTCCTGTATTCAGAGTGTTGCCTGATTGGCCTTCGGATGCAAGCAAAAAATGGATATTCCGTCCATAATTTTCGCGCTCTTCACGCCGAAGCGCCGCCCCGGGTGCGGTAACGGAGCGCCGCCCTCCCCGGGGAACGCCTCAGGCGCTTCCGCACGGGGCGTAAAGCCCGGCGCTGCGGAACATACCGAGGCTCCGTACAGGGCCGGAATATGCGCAATGGTCCGTTGCGGCACGGAGAAAATTCCGCCCGGGACACGCTGAACACTCCCGGAAGAAGAGCCCGAAAATGCCGTGAAACGCCTCAGCAGACGCAGCGCAGGCGCTTCACGCCGTCCTTGAACATCACATCCATCTTGTCCGGGGGCAGCAGCTCCAGCACCGCGCCCGTACCGAACACGGGATGATCCACCAGCGAATCCACGGCAAAGGTGCCGTTCATGCTGTACGGGGCGGGAACCGCGGCGCGTCCGGCCACAAGGCTGTTCCAGCGCTGTTCGTTTTCCTCCATACGGCGGGCGGTCTGCTGCTGTTCCCGGGTGGGACGGGGAGCGGCGGCGCGCTTTTCGGCCTTCACGGTGGCGTCCACGGCTTCCACGCGGTTGTGACCGGCCTTTACGCGCACGGTCTTTTCCACCTTCGGACGGGCATGTACTTCGGGGGCGACATATTTATGTACGCTGCCGCAGGCGCGGCACTCCACCTTCACGGGCATACCGTCGAGACATGCCATGACGACATGGCCGGTCACATCCTTGCAGCGCGTGCAGCGAGCCTCGATGATCTGGCCTGTAACAAAAGAACTCATGAAACGAAAAACTCCAGATGGATTTTCGGCGCAGGACGCCCTGCGCTCGACACAAGGGAATACCGAGCCTTCCCCGGAGGAAGGCTCACGGTCGCAAATGCGGCCGGAAATATGCTCAGTTCCCGGAGGGAACGCCCGCCGCCTTCATGGCGGCTATCTCTTCGCGGATGACCTTCGCTGCGGCAAGGGCGGCCATCTGGTCGCTGCGGGCCTGCCCTTCGTCCATACGGCGCTCAAGCTCGTCCACGCGGGCGGCAAGAGCCTCTTCCCGGGAGGAATTCTCCTCTTCCTGTTCCGGGAGCGCAGGCAGGCGCGCATCGAGCATGTGACTGACCATTTCTTCCATATTGAGGCGAACGGAGGCATCTTCCAGAAACATGGCCCCGGCCTGGGCAAGCTGCTGGCTCAGACTTTCCACGTTTTCCGCAAGCTCCGCACAGGTCTTTTCCGCGGCGGCAAGGCGCGCTTCCAGCGCAAGAACGGCGCTGCGATGATTTTCCTCCAGCGTGCGCAGGCGCTCCTCAAAGGCCGCGCGAAGATCACCCTCCCCTTCTCCGGGGACGGCAGGCGCCTCGGCGGGAACCTCCTGCTGCGCGACGGGGGAAAGCTCCTGCTGCGAAGGCTCGTCCCGCTCTTCCGCCTCTCCGTCGGTTTCCGGCAGAACAGCCCCGCTCTGCACGGGGCTTTCCATGCTCTCTTCCAGATCAAGGACTTCCTCACCCGCAGGCTCGGCGCACACGGCTTCTTCTCCGGCTGCCTGAGGCCGGGGGGCGTCCTCCCGAGTCACGTTCCCGGAGTCTTCTCCGGCGGACCGCCCCACGATATCCAAAAGCTCAATGACCTCTTCAGGCTGCTCCGAAGAAAACGCTTTTTCTTCCATGATCCCCTCTTGGCGGTAACAGAAAAATGTGGCTCAAAGATATACAACTGCCGACAAAAGGCAAGCCTTGCCTAAGGGGCAAAAAAAGCCCCCTTCCGGGGGCGTAATACACGAAGACAGATAAGCTGCCCACGGCTTGCCCCGCCCCTCAAAAGGCGGGGCAATACCGGGAAAAGGCTTACTTCTGCTTGGGATGGCAGGCGGAACCGGCGCAGCCGGTGAGAGCCTGCTTCTTTTCAGGACGGGTCTTCGCCACTTCGGTATGGCAGCCGAGGCAGGAATCGGCGACATGGCCCTTGCCGAAGATTTCGCGGTCATGCACGATCTTGAAGTAGCTGCGCTCGGCCTGCTTGTCTTCGGGGTTGTGGCAGCCTGCGGTGCCGCACTTGAACTTCGGGGTGGTTCCGGCCACCTTGTGATGGCATACGGCGCACTGCTTCTCCGTATCGACGGCCAGCGGGGGGAAGTGGGCGGGCATGCTCGCATGGCAGGCCGTGCAGTCCTGCGTGGTATGGATATTATGATCGAAATACACGGGCTTTTCGGTCAGTTCCATTTTAATGGGCCCGGCAGGGATATGTGCGAACTGCGCGGCGCCGGCCGGCAGAGCCAAAGCGGCGACTATCAGAGCGGCGGAGCCGAACGTCAGCAGCTTCTTCATAGGGTTGACCTCCTCCTGGTCTTTACACGAAACCAAAGCTCACGCCGCAGAGGCATAAGCAGAATTACGTTACTGCCAAAACAGAAATAATGTCAAGAGACGCCGCGCAAAGGCAGGCTCTCTTTCCGCGTAAAACGCATGATATTCCGCCCTTCCCCAGCCCGGTGAAAAGCCCTTCCGTAAGAAAAAGCCGGAGCGCCTTCGCGCTCCGGCTTCATGGCATTACGCCTGCGCCTGGTTCCTTCACGGGAAGGAACCGCGGCCTTTAATCGCTCTTCCGGGAAAGAAGCGGAGAGTTGTACATCTTGATGGTGGCCTGGGAACCGAGCTGCGTCAGATAAATCTGATAGGCCACTCCGGCTCTGTCGGCGGCAAGGCGTTCCAGCATCTGGGGTTCCGCCTGCTTCCATTCCTCTTCGGAGGGCGATTCGATGGCGGACACACGGGCAAGAACCGCACCGTCCTGCACACGGTAGGGTTCGTTGAGCCAGACGTCGTTCACGGCGGGAACCTGGAAGGCGGCCCGGGCAAGCGCAGGATCGGCGATGAGATCGGCAATGTTGCCGTCGCGGCCGAAAGGTTCGCTGGTCTTGACGGCGACGCCTTCGCCGGGCTTGCCGTTCTGGAAGGCGGCGCGGGCCTTGCGGGCTTCGTCCATGGCCATTTCCGCAGCCTTCTGACCGGTAAGGAATTCCACGATGAGCGGACGCACCTCTTCAAGAGGCTTCACGCTCTGGGGCTTGCTTTCCAGCACCTTGAGCACCATCAGGGAATTGCCGGAGGCCACGGGGGAATCCAGCACCGTACCCGCAGCGGCGGCCATGATGTTCTGCACGTCCACATCGCGGATATTGAGCTTTCCGCCCAGCTCTTCGGCGGAAATGATGCCGGTGCTCTCGGCCTTCACGGCCTTGGAACCGGCGGCGGCAGCCGCTTCCGCCATGCTCTTTCCGGCAAGAGCCTGCGCGAGCACGAGGTCGGCCTTTTCATCAAGCCCGTGAGAGGCGGCCTCGGTGGCGAGGTCGGCGCGCAGGGCATCCTTCACTTCGTCGAAGCCGTGCGTCACGGCTTCCTTATGGCCTTCCTTCTTAATAAGATGGAAGCCGAACTGCGTGCGCACGGGGGCGGAAACTTCGCCGTCCTTCAGAGCAAAGGCGGCCTTGGAAAATTCCGGCACCATCTGCCCGGCGGCAAACCAGCCGAGATCGCCGCCCTGCGGGGCGGTTCCGTCCTGACCGAACTGTTTGGCCAGCTCGGCAAAATCTTCGCCGCCGCGGATACGCGCTTCCAGAGAACGGATCTGCTCTTCCGCCTTCTTCACTTCGGCTTCGGGAGCGTTGGCAGGAACACGGATGAGAATGTGGCGGGCCTGAATCTGTTCCTGTTCGGTGTACTGGGCAATGCGGGCGTCGTAGGCGGCGCGCAGTTCTTCCTCGGTCACGGAGGAAGGATCGCCCATGGCCGCGGGGTCCAGACGGATGAATTCCACATTCACGCTGGGCGGAACCGTGAAGCTCGCGCTCTGCGCTTCATAGGTCTTCACGATTTCCTCTTCCGAGGGAGCGGCTTTGTCCATGTGGGCCGAAGCCGGGAACAGGATGTAGTCCACGCGGCGGCGTTCGGCGGCATAGTCGAAGATGGCCTTCACCGCGGCGGGGGAGACATAGGCCCCGGCCGTCACCAGACGCTGAAGCTTGGCGGGCAGCATGGACTTCGCCTGATCGGTTTCAAACTGGCGGGGAGTAATGTGGTTCTTGCTGAGCACTTCCTTGTAGACTTCGGCGTCGAACCTGCCGTCCTTCTGGAAATAGGGAAGCTGTTCCAGCAGGGCGCGCAGCTCATAGGCGCTGATGGTCAGCCCGGCGCGTTCCGCCTCGTCCTCAATGAGCTTTTCCTGAATGAGGGACTGAAGCACGCGCTGCTCCAGCTGGAAGCTTTCCAGCATTTCCTGCGTCAGGTTGGGAATGGAACGGCGCAGGTTGTCTTCCATCATGGCGTAGGCCCGCTGGAATTCCACCTCGGTGATGTTCTTGCCGTTAACGGAGGCCACAAGCCCCTTGGGGCCGGTGTAGGACCCGACGCCCCAGAAAACGAAAACCACGATAATGATGCCGAAAGCCAGTTTTACGCCCAGCGACTGGGCATTGGCTCTGATGCCGTCCAGCATGACGACTCCTTGCTTGCTGTGTTGTTGATGTTCCCAAAGCCGACCGGAACCGGTACGCTACCCGGCCCGGCGGGCACGGACGGCGTTGAGCAGTCCGCCTGCCCGCAGCACGGCCCATTCCTTTTCGGAAAGGTCGTTGCGCACGGTCACTTCGCCCGCACCCTCGATGGACAGCACGGCCTCGCCGCCCGCCGTCATGGAAGAAACATCCAGACGCACGGCGGAACCCGTCGCTATACGTTCATAATCCGCTCCATCCGTAAAGATGAGCGGAAGAATGCCGAAATTGATGAGATTGGCCCTGTGTATGCGTGCAAACGACTTGGCAAGCACGGCCCGCACGCCCAGATGACGGGGAGCCAGAGCGGCGTGTTCCCGGCTGGAACCCTGACCGTAGTTTTCCCCGGCGACGATGATGCCGGCGACGCCCGCAGCCTTCACCCTGTCCTGACGGGCTACGAAGCCTTCGTCCGTACGGCTGAACACATAGCGTGCGATGGCGGGCACGTTGGAACGCAGGGCGGTGATTTCCGCTCCCGCAGGCATGATGTGGTCGGTGGTGATGCCGTCGCCCACCTTGAGCGTCACCTCGCCGGAAAGCGTGTCGGGCAGAGGCTCGAAGGTTTCCAGCGCCACGATGTTCGGGCCGCGCAGGATTTCCACCCCCGCTCTCTCCTCTTCCGTTTCGGCGGGGAAAAGGAAATGATGACGGCCGCCCGGAATATGGGCGGGAAAATCGGGATGGGCCGGAGCTTCACCCCAGGTCGCCGGATCGGTGAAACGTCCGTTCAGGGCGCACTGAGCCGCCGTGACCGGGCTGACGAGATAGACCTGCGCATCGCGCGTGCCGCTGCGTCCTTCGAAATTGCGGTTGAAGGTACGCACGGACACGCCGCCGGACACGGGAGAACTGCCCATGCCGATGCAGGGGCCGCAGGCGCATTCCAGAAGTCTCACGCCGCTTTCCAGAAGCGAGGTGAGGGAACCTTCCTCCGTAAGCATGGCGAGCACCTGACGGGAACCGGGGGCCATGCAGGTATCCGTGGAGGGACAGACTCTGCGGCCGCGCATGGTTTCCGCCACCAGATGCAGGTCGGCATAAGAGGAGTTGGTGCAGGACCCCATGGCCACCTGATCGACGCGGAGGCCGTCGAGTTCCGCCACGGGAACCACCCTGTCGGGCATGTGGGGCCTTGCGGCAAGAGGCACGATGGAGGAAAGATCCACCTCCATCTCCTCGTCGTACCCGGAACCTTCATCGGCATACAGCGGTTCCCAGTCCTGCTCGCGGCCCATCTGACGCAGAAATTCGCGGGTGCGTTCGTCGGAGGGGAAGAGCGAACCGGTAGCGCCGAGTTCCGCGCCCATATTGGTGATGGTGGCGCGTTCGGGCACGGAAAGCGTGGCCACGCCGGGGCCGCAGTATTCAAAGATGCGCCCCACCCCGCCCTTGACGCTCAGGCGGGAAAGCATGTGCAGGATGACGTCCTTGGCCTGCGCCCAGCCCTGAAGGCGACCTGTGAGATGCACCTTCACCACTTTGGGCATGGGAATGGAATACGGCTCCCCCGCCATGGCGAGCGCCACGGAAAGGCCGCCCGCACCCATGGCAAGGCAGCCCATGCCCCCGGCATTGGGGGTGTGGCTGTCGGAGCCGAGAAGGATACGCCCGGGACGGGCGAAGTTTTCCAGATGCAGCTGGTGGCAGATACCGGTTCCCGGCGCGGAGTACACGGCGCCGAAACGCTGGGCGCAGGTACGCAGGAAACGATGATCGTCGGGGTTGCGGAAGCCCATCTGCAGGGTATTGTGGTCCACATAGCTTACTGAAAGCTCGGTCCGCACGGAAGGCAGGCCCAGCGCTTCGAACTGAAGCCAGGCCATGGTACCCGTGGCATCCTGGGTGAGCGTCTGATCCACACGAAGCCCGATTTCCTTTCCGGGAACCATCTCCCCTTCCAGAAGGTGGGCGCTTATGATCTTATGAGCGATATTCATGGCAAAAAACCTTTCCGGCCGGCGTAAGCGGCGCATCCTTATACGGCGATTCACAAAAAAAGGCCGCACCATTCCCGAAGCTTCACCTTGCGCTCATGCCCGCAGTGAATCTTCAAGGCGCTTGAAAGGCCTATTTATACAAAGATAATGCCCGGAGGGCAAGCGCGGATATGGCGGCACGGCCCCTCCGTTCCGCCGCTTCCCGCAAAAACTCACCGGGAAACGCGCGGTTGCAGAGAAAGGGCGAAGGGCTTATACTACCGGCGATTTTTCCTTCGGAGTTGCTATGGCAGAAAATATCGGCATCATTGCGGGCGGGGGTCAGTTTCCCCGCCTTGTGGCACAGCAGGCCCGGGCCGCAGGTCTCGGCGTCGTCATCTGCGGCTTTCAGGGGCATACCGACCCGGATACTGCGAAACATGCCGATGCGTTCGAGCTGCTTCATCTGGGTCAGCTCGGCCGCATGATCAGCTTTTTCCAGGAACATCATGTGACGAGGGCCTGCATGGCCGGTTCCATAAGCAAGCCGAAGGCTCTGGATTTCCGGCCCGACTGGCGGGCGGCGAAGATCCTTTTCTCCCTCAGGAAAAAAGGCGACGACGCTCTTTTGCGCGCCATCATGGCCGATATTGAAAAAGACGGCATCCGCATCGTGGCTTCCGCCGATCTCGCGCCCGGCCTTCGCGCTCCCCGGGGCACGCTCAGCCGCCGCACTCCCACCGACGAGGAATGGAAGGACATCCGCTACGGCTGGCCCATCGCCCGTTCCATGGGGGCCTTCGACATCGGCCAGTGCCTCATCGTGCGCGAAGGCATGGTCATGGCCGTGGAATGCCTTGAAGGGACCGACGCCACCATAAAACGCGGCGCCGAACTCGGAGGCAACGGCTGCATCGCCATCAAAATGGTGAAGCCCGGACAGGATGAAAGAGTCGATCTGCCCTCCGTGGGACTTGCCACCGTGCGCAACCTTGTGGAACACCACTATGCCGTTCTGGCCATACAGGCGGAAAAAACGCTGTTCTTCGACAGGGAGGAGGCTCTCGCCCTCGCCGACGAACACGGCCTTGCCGTAGTATCCCTGCCCGACGACTTTTCCTGAATCAACGCCCCCGGAAGGGGGCTTTCCTTTGAGATGAGGCCATGCTCTCCCCTTCCAGCGCAGGCCGCGTCACCCGCGGCCAGATCATCACGCTCGGCCTCTTCGTCTGCGGCCTCGCCGTCTGCGTCTTCAGCGGCATTTCCCTGCTCTGGGCGCTCGGCTTCGGCCTCGTGTGCTTTTCCGGCTATGCCCGCAGCGTGGGTTTCTCCTTCCCCGTCATTGCCGCGCTGCTTTTTCAGGGCGTGCGGCGCATTGCCAACATTCTCACCATATTCACGCTCATCGGGATGCTTACCGGCGTATGGCGCATAAGCGGCACCATTCCCATGCTCATCGACTGGGCGCTTTCCCTCATCAATCCCACCTTCTTCGTGCTCTGGAGCTTTCTCCTATGCGCCACGCTGAGTTCGCTCATCGGCACGGCCTTCGGCACCGTGAGCACGCTCGGCGTGGTGTGCATGCTCATGGCCCATACGGCGGGTTTCAATGAAACGCTGGTGGGCGGGGCCATTTTAAGCGGCATCTATGTGGGCGACCGGTGCTCTCCCATGTCCTCCAGCGCCGCGCTCATCTGCGCGCTCACCCATACCGACATCTACGGCAACTTCAAGAGAATGCTGAGAAACGGAGCCGCGCCCTTTTTTCTGACCTGCCTGGGCTACGCGCTTCTTTCCCTGCCGGGACCGGAACACGTCATGCCCGAAGGCGCGACGGACGCCCTGCGCGAACACTTCCGCTTCCACTTCTGGGTGCTTCTGCCCGCACTCGTCATTCTTCTCTTCGGGCTTCTGCGCATCGACGTGAAAATCGCCATGGCCACCAGCATCGTCTGTGCCTCGGGAGCGGCGGTATTTTTGCAGGGGACGCCCCTCTCCGCCCTTCTTTCCAGCATGGTGCTGGGCTATGAGGCTCCCGTCGGGGAACTGGCCATGCTCGGCGGCGGGGGCATCATCTCCATGGCGACCGTGGCCGCCATCGTGGCGCTTTCCTCCTCCTATTCCGCGCTTTTTGAAAAATCGGGCCTTCTGGACAGCTTTGAATACATGATAGAGCGTCTCGCCCTGCGCATGGGAGCCTTCCGTGCCACGGCGCTGGTGGGGGTGCTGACCACGGGGCTTTCCTGCAATCAGACACTCTCCATCATTCTCACCCGTCAGCTCTGTGCCCATGCCCAGCACAACCGCCGTGAAATGGCCATGTATCTGGAAAACAGCGTGGTGCTTCTTTCCGCCGTGCTGCCGTGGAGCATCGCCTTTTCCATGTGCGGCCTCACGCTGCAGCAGGGGCCGGAAATCATTCCCTTCGCCCTGTACCTGTGGATGGTCCCCCTCTACTGGTGCCTGCGTTCCCGTGACGTGCATCAATCCTGCCCGCGGCCCCTTCTTCAGTTTCTTCTTGCCAAAAAAAAGCACCGGGATTAAAAAAAGACGTCCGCCAGCTAGGGGAGCCTTTACGGCTGAGAAAGAGGATCATGCCTCTGACCCTTGGAACCTGATGCAGTCAGTACTGCCGAAGGGAAGCCTGGTTTCCTTGCAGAAACCTCACGTCCGCCCCTTTGGCGGACGTTTTTTGTCTATCTTCAGCGAGGTTTCCATGCGCATCACCGTCAACGGCGAAACAGAAGAGATCACCGAAGGCCTCACCCTGCTCGACCTCATCCGCGAACGGGGGCTGAACCCCGACGTCGTGGTCGCCGAGCTCAACCGCGACATCGTTGCCAGAGACAACTTCGCTGCCGTTCGTCTCAACCCGGGCGACAGCCTGGAGCTCCTGCACTTTGTGGGAGGAGGTTAACATGCAGCAGGACAAGCTTGTCATCGGCGGCGTGGAACTCACAAGCCGCCTTTTCATCGGCACCGGAAAATACAGCGACGATTCCCTCATCCCGGCAGTATGCGAAGCCAGCGCCTCGCAGGTCATCACCGTGGCCATGCGCCGCGTGGACAGGGGCGGCACGGGCGTCATGGGGCATATCCCCTCTTCCATGCGCCTTCTGCCCAACACCTCGGGCGCGCGCAACGCGGAAGAAGCCGTGCGCCTTGCCCGGCTGGCCCGCGCGGCAGGCTGCGGCGACTGGATCAAGATCGAGGTCATTTCCGATACGCGCCATCTCCTGCCCGACGGCTACGAAACCGCAAAGGCCACGGAAATTCTGGCGAAGGAAGGATTCACCGTTCTTCCCTACATCAACCCCGATCTCTATGTGGCCCGCGCCTGTGCGGACGCCGGGGCCGCGGCCGTCATGCCTCTCGGCGCGCCCATCGGCACCAACCGGGGCCTGCGTACCAGGGAAATGATCGGCATTCTCATCGAGGAAATCGAACTTCCCATCGTGGTGGACGCAGGCATCGGCCGTCCCTCGCAGGCCTGCGAGGCCATGGAAATGGGCGCCGCGGCCTGCCTGGTCAATACCGGCATCGCTTCTTCCAACGATCCCGTCACCATGGCCATGGCCTTCCGCCGCGCCGTGGAAGCGGGCCGCGCCGCATACCTTGCCGGAGCGGGAGCCGTAAGCAGCGGCGAAGCCGTGGCTTCCTCCCCTCTGACGGGCTTTCTGCGCTGATCCTCCTTTTCCGGGACCTGCATGAAGAATGCGGCCCCGGAAAAGCTCCGCCACGTCAACAAACGCCCTGAAAAAACGGCGAGGTGCAGGCCCGCCCGGCGTTTGCGCCGCAGCGCCTGACCGCCGTGCCCGGCGTCTGCCGGGGCGGGGGAAAAAAACATGCGGCGCCCCAGTATCCCCTCTGCCCCGAGCTTTCCTGAAGGCGCAGGCACCCCATGCCGCAAAAGCCTGCGCCCGGCTCCCGCATCATAAAGGCATATCTATGAATCATCCCGTTCTGGCAGATCATTTCGCGCCGGGAGAGGCGCATTTCGACGAATTTCTGGCCGAATGGCCGCGCGAACGCCGTGCGGCTCTCGCCGCGGCCGCCACAAAACGCGACGTTCTCGCCGCGCTGGAAAAGGACGTTCTTCATCCCGAAGACTTCATGGCCCTGCTTTCTCCGGCGGCCGAACCCTTTCTGGAGCAGATGGCGCAGCGTTCCCGGGAAATCACGCTCCGCTTCTTCGGCCGGGCGGTCAACATCTTCTCTCCGCTGTATATTTCCGACATCTGCACCAATCACTGCCGCTACTGCGGCTTCAATGCCGACAATCATCAGAAGCGCCGCCACCTCACCGTGGACGAAGCGGCGGCCGAAGCCTTTGCCCTGGCGGACGCGGGCATAAGCCACATTCTGCTTCTTACGGGGGATGCAAGGCACATCGCCTCCCCCGAATACATCGCGGAAGTGGCCGCACGCATCAAGCCGCGCTTCGCCTCCGTCAGCGTGGAAGTCTATTCCCTTACACTGGAAGAATACCGCCTGCTGCTCCGCAGCGGTGTGGACAGCATGACCATGTTCCAGGAAACCTACAACCGGGAACTGTATGAATGGCTGCACCCGGCAGGCCCCAAGCATGATTTTCTGTGGCGGCTGAACACCCCCGCCCGCGCCGCAAAGGCCGGACTGCACGGCGTGGGGCTGGGCGCGCTCATGGGACTTGACGAGTTCATTCACGACGCCTTCTGCACAGGCCTCCACGCCTGGTGGATTCAGAAGCATTTCCCCGGCGTGGATGTAGGCCTCTCCGTACCGCGCATGTGCCCCCATGAAGGAAGCTTCGAGGTGAAACATGCCGTGAGCGACCGGCAGTTCGTGCAGTACATCACCGCCCTGCGCTGCTTCCTGCCCCGCTGCAGCATCACCGTTTCCAGCCGGGAAAGCGCCTCCATGCGCAACCACATCGTGCCCATCGGCGTGACGCGTGTTTCCGCAGGTGTTTCCACAGCCGTGGGCGGCCGCGTGGTGGAAGCGGAAAACTCCGGCCAGTTCGACATTTCCGATCATCGTTCCGTACCGGAAATGATCCATGATCTCGCCGCGCTGGGATATCAGGCCGTCACCAAGGACTGGGAAGGCTGCGACTTTTAGCCATGCTTGAAGGTGTTCTTTCCTCCTTTTCCCCCAAAGACAGGCAGAGGCTGAGCTCCGCCCGCATAGGCATTGCCGGCGCGGGCGGACTCGGTTCCCATGCCGCCATGATGCTTGCGCGTTCCGGCGTCGGGCATATCCTCATCGTGGACGGCGACAGGGTGGAAGCGTCCAACCTCAACCGGCAGCACTACTTTCCCGTACATGTGGGGCGCCCCAAGGTGGAGGCTCTCGCCGGGCAGCTTCTTGCCCTGAATCCGGCCATGGAGGTGGACGCCCGCAATATGTGGCTGAACGAGGAAAACATCCCCGCGCTGCTGCCCGAGGCGGAACTGTGGATAGAAGCGCTGGACAAGGCGGAAACCAAGGCCCGCTTCGCCGCCCTGGCTTCGGCTGCGGGAAAGCCCGTGATCTGCGCGTCCGGCATGGGCGGCATCGGCGGGTTCGCCATGAAGCGCCGCAACATGGGCCGCATGACCGTGGTGGGCGATTTCCGCTCCGACGTCGCCAGCCTTCCGCCCTTTGCGCCGCGCGTCATGCAGTGTGCCGCCATGCAGGCCGACGCCGCGCTGGAATGGCTGCTTACCGGAACCATTAAAGAACTGCTTTAAGGATTGTCCCATGCCCCGCATACTTCCCGGAGAAACCGACCTCTATGCCCTCACCGACTCCCGCCTCGCCCTGGGCAGAAGCGTGGAAAAACAGGCCCGCGCCCTGCTTTCGGCAGGCGTGAAGATAGTGCAGTACCGCGAAAAGCACGCCCATGCCGGACGAATGCTGGAGGAATGCCGCCTGCTGCGCCGCCTCACGCAGGAAGCGGGTGCAACCTTCATCGTCAACGATCATATCGACATCGCCATGCTTGTGGACGCCGACGGCGTCCATGTCGGGCAGGACGACCTTCCCGTGCCCGAAGTGCGCCGTCTGCTCGGCCCGGACAAGATCATCGGGCTTTCCACCCACAGCCCGGAACAGGCCCGGGCCGCCGTGCTGGCCGGAGCCGACTACATAGGCGTAGGCCCCATTTTCGCCACACAGACCAAGGAAGACGTGTGCGCGCCGGTGGGATTCTCCTATCTGGAATGGGTGGTCGCCAACATCAGCCTGCCCTTTGTGGCCATAGGCGGCATCAAGGAGCACAACATCGGCGAAGTGGCCGGACGCGGCGCGAAATGCTGCGCCCTCGTTTCCGAACTGGTGGGCGCGCCGGACATTGCCGCCAGAGTACGCGCCGTGCGCGCAGCCATGCACGCCCGCGCCTGAACCGACATAAAGAAAAAAAGAGCGGCCTGGGGAACCCCGGGCCGCTCTTTTTTTCGCCTCCGCTTCTGAAATGCCGTGCATACGGGCGTCATCGCCACCTTCAACGGATGCTCCCGGATAAGGCATTTTTTCCTGACGCAGAAAAAACGCCGCCGGAAGAAACGCTTTCCCCGGGGTCTTCCCAGACTCCTGACCTTCTCTCCTCCGCGGCACAGGCAACCTTTGCACAGCCCCGCGGAACAGGCTTCCCGCGGTTCTGCGGCCTTCTCTGCGGGAAAGGCCTACTTCGCCCAGTCCGCATCCATGACGGGCATGACGCGCGGCTCCTCCCATTCCCGATAACGGGAAAGCAGCACGGTAAAGAGAACGCTCTTGTCCGTCACGCCTTCCGGCACGTCGGACGGCGCAAGATAGTAGGAAATTCTGGCATCCGAACCTTCCATGACGCTGCGGCTCGTTACAAACACATAACCGCAGGCGCGGGCGAAGCCCTCGGCCTCTTCGCGGGTATCGAAAGGATGCACGTTGCCCGCGGCATCGTGAAATTCAAATCTGGTCATCATCCATCCCTGATGTTTGGCTTCTTCCCGTATCGGAAAAAGGCACGTCCATCCGGTTCCATGGCAGGGGCGGAAGAATGCCCCTTCCCTGCCGAGCCGGAACACGCATACCGTGGAAACACGGTTCAGCCGCCACCTTAGCCCGGGCGGAAAAGCGCCGTCAAGGCGGAAGCGCCCGGGCCTTCTCCCGCCGGAAAAGCCGCCCTTTTCTGAAAAGCGCTTCCGCCTCGCCGGAGTACGGCACACGACCTTTGCCGGAAGAGCAGGAGCATCTCTCCCCTGCCTTCTTGTGCCGCCTTTTGAACGCATCATGCAAAAAGCCCTTCTCTCTGCGGAGCTGAAGCGGCCTCCGACTTGTCAGAGGCCGGGGAAAGAACTATAGATAAAAAACGTACATTACCGGCGTACCGTCCGCCGGAGCAACAAAGGAAGTCTTACTATGAGCGATTGCGATCACAAGTGCGGCAGCTGCGGCCAAGACTGCGCGGAACGCACCGAACCTGCCGACATGAAGGTGAAGCCTCACAAGTTCTCCACCATAAAGAAGGTCATCGGCGTGGTGAGCGGCAAGGGCGGCGTGGGCAAGTCCCTCGTCACCGGTCTGCTTGCCTCCAAAATGCAGCGTCGCGGCTCTCATGCGGCCGTACTCGACGCGGACATCACCGGTCCTTCCATTCCCCGCCTCTTCGGCGTCACCCGCCGCATGTCGGGCACGCAGCTCGGCCTGAACCCCGTGCGCTCCGCCACCGGCGTGGACATTGCCTCCATGAACCTGCTGCTTGAGCACGATACCGACCCCGTGGTATGGCGCGGCCCCGTCATCGCCAACGTGGTCACGCAGTTCTGGTCGGAAGTCATCTGGAACAATGTGGACTACATGTTCGTCGACATGCCTCCCGGAACCGGCGACGTGCCCCTCACCGTGTACCAGTCCCTGCCCATCGACGGCATCGTCATCGTGACCTCGCCGCAGGAACTCGTTTCCATGATCGTGGAAAAGGCCGTGAACATGGCGAAGCTGGACGGGCTGAACATTCCCGTCATCGGCCTTGTGGAAAACATGTCCTACTTTGAATGCCCCGACTGCGGCAAGCGTCATTCCATTTTCGGCGAAAGCCATCTGGAAGAAATCGCCGCCCAGTACGGCATCAGGCATACGGCTCGCCTGCCCATCGATCCCTCCATCGCCCGCTCCTGCGACCAGGGAGCCATCGAAGCGGTGGACAGCCCCTGGCTGGACGACATCGCCGACGCCATCAGCGCCCTGTAGCCGGGGACGGAAACGTCTGCCGCCTTGCGGCAGAGAACGCTTTTCTTCCTTCGCAGAAAAAAAGCGGGGTTCATGCCTCGCCTTTTTTCTGTTCTGCCTTCTGAAAGAGCGAAAAAGCTCCCGCAACCGGAGTTTCGGAAGACCTCGCCCTCTCTTCCGAAGTTCTCCTTCCCGGTTCTTTTCTCCGCCGTTTATGACACAACGGCTGCAGGAAGCGAACGCCGTCCGGAATACCGGAAAAACACGCTGCGCGGGGCCTCCCCGGACTTTTCCCCATGACGACGAAAACGCCCTTTCCCCCGCAGGGAAAAGGGCGTTTTCCGTTACCGATATCGCTTCCTACCAGCGGGAAAGAATCTGATAGGTTGTCGTAGCCACAAGCATGGCCACACAGGTATTGAAGGCAAAGCTGAACAGCGCCCATTTCACGGAACCCGTTTCCATGCGTATGGTGGCAAGGCTCACGAAGCACGGCGCATAAAGCAGCACGAACAGGAGAAACGACACCACGGAAGGAATGTTCCAGTTGTCGTCCCGGGCAATGAACTGCGCCAGAGAGGTGGAATCCTCCTCCGTATCGTACAGGGAATAAGCGGTGCCGAGGGTGGTCACAATGACTTCCTTGGCGGCAAGCCCGCCGAGAAGCGAAATATTGGCTTCCCAGCTGAAGCCCGCATAACGGCTCACCGGTTCCATGGCGGCCCCTATGCGTCCGGCCACGGTATGGCGCAGCATTTCCTCGCTGAAACGGCCGTTTTCCCCGCGCACGGCTTCTTCCAGAGTACGCTGCAGCTCCGAACCTGCGGGCGCAGCCGCAAGCTGCTGCTGAAGTTCCTGCAGCGTGACTTCGTGATTCTTCACTCTGTCTTCCGGCAGGCCCGGATAGGTCATGGCCGCCCACACCACGATGGATATGGCGAGAATGACGGTGCCCGCCTTCTTCAGGTATTCCCAGGTGCGTTCCCCGGCATGAATGAACATGCCCTGAAGCGTGGGCATACGGTAGGGAGGCAGTTCCATGACGAAGGGCGTGGCCGGTCCCTTGATGAACGAGGAACGCAGAACACGCGCCGCAAGCATGGCCACCACCCAGCCCGTGAGGGTAAGGCCGAACATGACGAGCGCCTCGTTGCCGGGGAAAAACACCCCGGCGAACACGATGAACACCGGAAGCTTGGCCCCGCAGGCCATGAAGGGCACGGTGAGAAGCGTGGCCAGCTTTTCACGCGGGCTCCGCAGCGTGCGCGCGGCCATGATGCCGGGCACGGCGCACCCGCCGGCAATGCCGCCGCCCAGTATGTAGGGCACCACGGAGGCTCCGTGCAGGCCGAAGATACGGAAGATGCGGTCCAGCATATAGGCCATGCGCGCCATATAGCCGGAATCTTCCAGAATGGCGATCTGCATGAAGATGAGCAGAATAAGGGGCACGAAGCACATCACGCCCCCCACCCCGTCGATGATGCCCGAGGTGATCATGGACTTCAGCACGCCGTCGGCCATGCCCGCATCCACCGTATCGCGCAGCCAGCCGAAAAGCGCCTCCACCCACTGCATGGGCACTTCCCCGAGAGTGAAGGTGATGCGGTACATGAGATACATGATGCCGAGCATGATGAGCGGGCCGAGGAACTGATGGGTCAGAATATGGTCGGCTCTGTCGGAAAGATCCATGCGCTGGGCGATATCCTCACGCCGCGTGAGCACGCCGCGCAGCAGGGAACTGATGTAGCCGTAACGGTAGTCGGCAATGATGGCTTCGGCGCTGGTACCCAGGGTGGCCTTGAGGTGGGCTTCCACCTCGTCGAGATGCTCCTTCACATGAGCCATGACTTCGGGCTTGTCGCGGCTCAGTTCGGAAAGAATTTCCTCATCGTTTTCCAGAAGCTTCAATGCCAGCCAGCGCGTGGGGTACGGGGCGCAGCCTATGCCCTCCTCGTCCAGCGATTCGGTGAGATGTTTCAGTACGGGGTCGAGGTCGGGTCCGTAGGAAATGAGCAGCGGCTTCCAGGGCTGGCCTTCTCTGGTACGGCTGAAGGCCATGGTCTCGCGCAGGTATTCCTGCAGCCCTTCGCCCGTGCGGGCCACGGTTTCCACCACGGGCACGCCGAGACGCCGGGAAAGGGTGGGCACGTCTATGCTCATGCCCATGGCGCGGGCCTCGTCCATCATGTTCAGGCCTATGGATACGGGAACGCCCATTTCCATGAGCTGCACGGCGAGGTAAAGGTTGCGTTCCAGCGCGCCGGCATTGAGCAGCGCCATGACGGCCAGAGGCCTTTCCCTGCCGATGACGCGCCGCGCCACCCGCTCTTCCTGCGTGTAGGCTGTCAGGGAGTAGGCTCCGGGCAGGTCGATGATGCGTATGGATTCTCCGTCGCAGTGGGCTATGCCTTCCTTCTGCTCCACGGTGATGCCGGGATAGTTGCCCACATGCTGGCGCGCTCCGGTAAGCGCGTTGAACGAGGTAGTCTTTCCTGAATTGGGATTTCCGGCGAGCGCCAAGGTGGGCATACCGCCGTGCGGCAGCCCTTCATCGGAATGATGGAAGTAGGACATCAGTCGTCAGTCTCCACCAGAATGAAATCAGCCTCGTTGTTGCGCAGGCTCAGGGTAAAGCCGGGCAGACGGAGAGCGACCGGGTCGCGCAGAGGCGCGCGGCCTATCACTTCCACTTCGGCTCCGGTCACCAGTCCCATGTCGCGGATGCGGCGACCCAGTTCCCCGTCGGCCAGCACGGAAGCAATGCGCGCCTTGCGCCCCACGGGAAGAGAACGAAGAGGTATGCTCATGAAAACATCCTTAAAAAATGCTGAAGTTCAGCTCCTCGCATCGGGAGTTCAGGGCCGCGCGGGGAAAGCCCGCCGTGCCTGTGCGCCCTGCGGAAGGCCCGCATATTCACTGAATGTCCCGACACTGATGCGTTGCAACAAGCTACCTCCCCAACGGCGGCCTTGTCAAATCATGCGGGGCCGTTCTTGCCCCCGCAGACAAGCTGTGTCATAGTCGGTCCGTCCCTTCCGGCCTGCACGTTTTCGCAGGTCATGCCCTTTTCCTCCTACCCGTACAGGCCTCACATCCATGCTTCCCCTGCTCGACGTTCAGCACCTCACCGTTTCCTTCGGCGATGTTCCCGTAGTACGCGATCTCAGCTTCCGTCTTTTCAAAGGCCGCACGCTCTGCCTTGTGGGCGAATCCGGTTCCGGGAAAAGCATGACGGCTTTTTCCCTCATGCGCCTGGTGCCCGAACCCGGCCGCATCAGCGCAGGTTCCCTGATCTTTGCCGGAGAAGATCTGCTGAAACTTGAGGAAAGAGCCATGCGCAGCAGGCGCGGACGCGATATTTCCATGATATTCCAGGAACCCATGACTTCCCTGAATCCCGTGCTGCGCATAGGCAGACAGATTGCGGAGCCCATGGAAATCCATCAGGGTCTGTCCCGCCGCGAAGCGCTGGAAAAGGCCGCCGGACTCATGGAAATGGTGGGCATTCCCGACCCGCACCGCAGGCTCGCCGACTACCCGCATCAGTTTTCCGGGGGTATGCGCCAGCGGGTGATGATCGCCATGGCTCTTGCCTGTTCCCCGCGGCTGCTTCTTGCGGACGAACCCACCACCGCGCTGGACATCACCATACAGGGGCAGATATTGCGGCTTCTCGGCCGCCTTGCCCGGGAACGCGACATGGGCGTGCTGCTCATCACCCATGATCTCGGCGTGGTGGCGGAAGCCGCAGACGATGTGGCCGTGATGTACGCCGGAGAACTGGTGGAGCAGGCCCCGGTCGCCGCCTTCTTCGAGCGCCCCCTCCACCCCTACTCCGAAGGTCTCATGTCATGCGCGCCGCTTCTGGGCAACCACGACAGCCGTCGCCTGCCATCCATTCCCGGCATGGTTCCCCTGCCTTCGGAACTGCCGGAAGGCTGCGCCTTCCGCCCACGCTGTCCCTGCGCTTCCGAAGAATGCCTGACGGCTCCCCCCCTTCGGACCATGGGCGAAGGGCATCTCGTACGCTGCTGGAACCCCCTCGCATAAAAAAATTATGAAAAATGAAAAAAAATGCTTGCCAAGGGCGGGCAAATTTACTAAGAACATTCCTGCGCCGAAGTGGTGAAATTGGTAGACACGCTAGGTTCAGGGTCTAGTTCCCGTTCGGGAGTAAGAGTTCGAGTCTCTTCTTCGGCACCAGTAAGCAATCAAGGGTCATGATGAAAGTCATGACCCTTCTTTTTTATTCTCTCCGCAGCAATTCTCCTCTTTTCCCTGCCGGGTATTCTGCGGAAGCGCCTCCCTTCCGTGAAAGAACGCACGCCGAAGAAGGCACACGTTTCCGTGTTCTCCAGCCCTTCCCCTGGTCATGTCTCCACAGCGCCGCCGTCGCAAAACATCCGGGGCATCCATTTCAGAATACGCTTTTCACGGGCTGGAAGCCTTTTCGCCATGCAGGGTATGCTCTGCCTCCGAGCATGGCGGCTTCCCCGCCAGCTCCGAAATACGAAAGCGGCCGGATGCTCACAATGAGCATCCGGCCGAAATGCATTCTGCAATAACGCGCTCAGCCCAGAATGACGCGAAGCGCCCTGAGAAGGCGGTCCACATCCCCGGCGTCGGGCGTACGGGGCAGGTCCATGATGAGGCCGAGACCTTCCATGGCGCTGTGGAACTTCTCTTCTCCCATGCCGCATACGGAAGCCATGTTGACCATGGCGTCGATGGAAAGGATACCTACCACCGCCTTGCGCAGCTCTGCGGTATCAACATCGAGGTCCAGCACGGCAAGGTCGGCCCGGCGCTCCTTCAGCATGTCTCCCGCTTCCTCCTTCGTGGAGGCAAAGCGGAGGGAAGCCTCATGTGCGGCGAAGGCGGGACGAAGCGCCTCCCAGAAGGCCCGGCGCGGCGTTATGACGAGAACATCCATGATACGGCCTCAGTTCTGCTGGCCGTGCTGATGGCCGCCGCCGCAGGTGAATTCCATGGAGAAAGGCTGGAGCCTGCCTTCCAGAAAAGCCTGCACGGCCGCGCCCACGGTGGGGAACATGCCCGCATAGAACACTTCCACGCCCACCTGCTGGAAGCCCATGAGGGGACGCATACCCATGCCGCCGGCAAGCAGGGCCTTCACGCCGTGAGAAGCGAGGTGCTGCACGGGGGCCATGCAGCCGCCGTGATGATGGGGCACGTTTTCCAGCGTCGTGACGTTCTTGATCGCGCCGTCTTCAATGTCCACAAGAGTATAGATATCGCAATGACCGAAATGCATTCCCATCTGGGCGTCGAGTCCGCCGGGCATGGCGGAGGGAACAGCAAGAAGAGTGCTCATGAGAAACTCCGTTTCTGGTCGTAGATGCGGCCTAGCGGCCGGTTTTGATATCCTGAAGGGCCGACCACATGTCCTTCAGTCTGTCTCCCACAGGGTTGGGAAATTCCGTAAGGGCCTGCCGCCGTACCATGGCCTGCGTGACCACGGGAGAAAAAGGCAGTCTGCCCAGAAGCGTATGGCCGTTTTCGGCGCACATGGCGGCGATGGCGTCGGCCTCGGCGGCGTTGAGATCCGCCTTGTTGATGATGACGGCGAGCGGCACGCGGAAATGACGGCACAGATCGGCCACGCGGGCAAAGTCATGCCGTCCCGAGGGCGTGGGCTCCACCACGCCCACGGCCAGGCTCGCCCCGGAAAGAGAGGCGATGACCGGGCAGCCCACGCCGGGGGAACCGTCGCAGAGAATGGTATCGAGCTTCTGTTCCCGGGCGTATCTGCGGGCTTCGGTCTTGAGCAGGCCGACGAGCTTGCCCGAATTCTCCTGCCCCGGAAAAAGCTGCGCATGTACCATGCGCCCGAAGCGTGTATCGCTCACATACCAGTCGCCGCAGTGGCGGTCGGGAAAGTCCACGGCCTTCTGCGGGCAGAGCTTCACGCATACGCCGCAGCCTTCGCAGCGCAGATCGTCCACCACAAAGCCGCCCTCGTTTTCCCGAACGGCATCAAAGGCGCAGAGCTTTGCACAGGCGCCGCACTTCACGCAGTCTTCGCTGCGTATGACGGCGTGATTGCCGGAAATGAAGGGCGTCGTCTGCCGGACGGAGGGGGAAAGCAGAATATGCAGGTCGGGCGCGTCCACATCAAGGTCGCAGATGACCTTGTTCTCCGCCAGATGGGCGAAGGATGCGCTCACGGTGGTTTTTCCCGTGCCGCCCTTGCCGCTGATGACCACTATCTCACGCATGGACGCCCTCCTTCTTCACTCGGGCAAAAGCCTCGCGCAGCGCATCGCGCAGGCTGGTGAAACGCTCCTTCCACACAGGAGAAAGGTCGGCAAGAAGCATACCCCCGGCATACTGCTCCGCGGCCTCCCGCTCAAAGGGCAGTTCCGCAAGCAGCGGCAGGTCGTGTTCCCGACAGTAGGCCCGAACGGCTTCATCGCCATCCTCGTTGCCTTCGGCCCCGGCACGGTTGATCACCACGAACATGGGTTTGCCCAGGGGCAGAAAAGCCTGATGCGCCAGCGTGAAGTCGTAAAAACCGAAGGGCGTGGGATCGGCCACCAGCAGAATCGCATCCACATCCCGCGTGACGGTGATGGTGGGACAGCTCACGCCGGGAGGCGCGTCGAGCAGCGCGTCGGCGGGAACATCCGCCAGCATTTCGGCAAGAAACGCATGTTCCCTGCGCAGAAGCGGCGGCGTCATGGATTCGCCTATGCGAGTGCGGCCCATGAGAAAGCGTACGCTTCCTTCCAGCGCGGAACCCCGTTCCAGCACGCCGAGTTCACGGCCGCCCGGAGTCAGCGCTCCGCTCGGGCATACGGCAAGGCAGCCGCCGCAGCCGTGGCACATGTCGGGAAAAAGGCTGATCCGGCCCGCAAACGAGGCTATGGCCTTGTAGGTGCAGATATTGCGGCATTTCTCGCAGTGCACACATTTTTCCGGGTCCATCTGCGGCACGGTGAGCATACAGGTGCGGCCTTCCTCCACCGCAGGGTGCAGAAACAGGTGCAGGTTGGGGGCCTCGGCATCCGTATCCACGGCAACAAGGGGCGCGTCCCACACCCGCGCAAGCGACGCCGTGACGCTGGTCTTGCCCGCGCCGCCCTTGCCGCTGGCAATGGCGATCTTCATGCACTTCCCCTACTTGTTGGAGGCTTCGGCAAAGGGAAGTTCGCCCCGTACGAAACGCTCCACCGCTTCGCGCACGGTAACGCCCTCCACATCCTGGCATATTTTGATGCCGGCGGCGGTGAGCGCGTCGAAGGCCTTGGGCCCCACATAACCGCTGATCACCACTTCCACTCCGGCACGGGCCATGCGTTCCGCGGTTTCAATACCCGCGCCCATGGCCATCATCTGTGATTCGCCGTTGTCGATATAGTCCACCTTCATCTCCGGCAGTTCCACCACCACAAAGCCGCCGGCACGCCCGAAACGGGGGTCGACTTCATCGTCAAGGGTGGGGCCTTCACTGGAAACGGCTATCTTGCTCATGTTCATCTCCTTGCAGCAACTGTGCGATCCGTGCTGGGAAAGGGCATAGTCGCCCCCCTCTATGCGCAGCGCAAGCCCCCGGCACAGTGCCGTGGCCACGGTGCGCCTTGCAGAGGAAAGCGTACGCCCGAAAATGAAGCGCGATACGCGCATACGCCCGGCAGCCTCGATGGCGGTGAGCCCTTCCATATCGGCAAGGCGCAGCGCCTCCAGCTCCTCCACGCTCAACGTCGCCTCTTCCAGCTCCCTCATGGGTATGCCCCGGGGCTTGAAATAGGTCACGCTGGGCGCGCTGCTTACATAACGGCAATGTCTCGGGCGGGGCATTCGTTCTCCCTGGCGCGCATGTCGCGCTTCACGTCTCATTTGTTTTGCACAAATGAGCATAATACACAACCATGGCTTGTCAAGCGGCGGCAAAACATTTTCCCCGCAAAAAGCGGTGCGTCCCGCCCGCACGGCTGCCCCGTCCCCGGGCATGGCGGATCCCGGCACGCCCGCCTGAGGAGCGTGCGGAAAAACAACTCCGGCACCCCGCCCTCTTTCCCGTTGCAGTCCCGCCCCGCGCCCCTTCCGTACCCCGGCAGAACGCCCTGAAACGGTAAAGCCCGCCCTCTTCCGGCGACGCATTTCTCCGCCACGCGGCAGAATCGGGCAAGAAAAAGAAAGAATCGTGTCTGGTTTGCGTTCCCTTTTTCCTCTATATTGCGCATACTCGCGGCGGACATGGCCGCAGCTTGCGAAAAGCGTTCAGGAACGCTATGTCCTTCTCCGAGAGGAAGCATTTATGGATCACGGTATTCTTTTTGATCACGCCCGCGCCGCACGTATAGGCCTGCCGGAAGCGGTCTTCTGCGAAGGCAAACCCTTTGCCGCCGTACGCGCTCTTCTGGAGCAGTTCGGCAGAGGTTCCGGCCGCCCCATACTGTTCACGAGGCTTGCCGAAAGCGTTTTCAACAGTATGCCCGACGACGTGCGGGCGCGTTACGACTATCATCCCCTTTCCCGTACGGCCTTCGGCGAAGCGCTGCCCCCGAAAGGCAGGGGACGCGTGGCCGTGGTCTCCGCCGGAACGGCGGACGGTTCCGTCACCTGGGAGGCCGCTCGTACGCTGGAATACCTGGGCATAGAACATGCGGTGTTTGAAGACTGCGGCGTGGCCGGGCTGTGGCGTCTGGCCGAAAGACTTGATGAAATCAACCGTTTTCAGGCCGTCATCGTGGTGGCCGGGCTGGATGCTGCGCTCGCCAGCGTGCTCGGCGGACTGACTCCCCTTCCCGTATTCGGCGTTCCCACTTCCGTAGGCTACGGCGTCGCCCGGGGCGGCAACGCCGCCCTCTCCAGTATGCTGGCGAGCTGCGCTCCGGGCATCGCCGTCATGAACATCGACAACGGCTACGGCGCCGCCTGCGCCGCGGCACGCGTGGTAAACAACCTATGAATAACGAACATCACGAACATTCTCACGGGCATCACCATCACGAAGCCCCCTCCTCCGGGCCGGTGCTGACCATACGCGCCCATTCCGGCCTTTCCGGCGACATCTTTCTCGCCGGGCTTTTATGCATGACGGGCATGGACGAAAGCGAGCTGAACCGGAAGCTCGCCGCCGTCATGCCCGAACTGGAAGGCTCCGTGCACCTCATACGCAGGGAAGTGCACCATATCGGCGGTATGCACGCACAGGTCGATCTGCCCCATCAGCACGAACACCGCACGCTTGCCGACGTTCTGGCCATCATCGCCGCAGGCGGCATGAGCGAGGAGGGCAAGGCTCTGGCATCCCGGGCCTTCACCATCCTTGCCGAAGCGGAAGGCGCCGTTCACGGCAAGACGCCCGCGGAAGTGCACTTCCATGAAGTGGGCGCGCTGGACAGCATTCTCGATATCTGCATGAGCTGCGAGCTGTTCTGCCTTCTTGCTCCTTCCCGCTTCGTGGTCAGCCCTCTGCCCATGGCCGACGGCTTCGTGCGCTGCGCCCACGGCGTCATTCCCGTGCCTGCGCCTGCGGTGCTGGAACTCATGGACAATGTTCCCGTGCGTCCCTTCCCCGGACAGGGGGAAACCGTCACCCCCACGGCCATGGCCCTTTTGAAGGCCCTCGGTGCGGAATTCGGCCCCTGGCCCGCCATGCGGGTGGAAAAAAAGGCCCTTGTCTACGGAACCCGTGTCTTCGACGATGCGCCGAACGGCGCTCTGTTCGCCTGCGGCCGCACCGAAAGCGACCCGAACGCCGCTTTCTGAGGAGAGAATATGGACCTCGCCCCTCTTGCCGGACTGCGGCGCGCCCTTCTGGAGACTGCGCCGGACGGCCTGTTCGCCCTTGCCTATTCCGGCGGACTGGACAGCCGCTTCCTTGCCCATGCCGCAGGACTTTTCGGCATGAAGCCGCTGCTTCTGCACGTCACGGGTCCCCATGTTCCGCCGGAGGAAACGGCCTTCGCCCGGGAATGGGCAGAAAAACATGCCCTTCCCTTCCGTGAAGTGCCCGTGGACCCGCTGCGTCTTCCCCCGGTGGCGGCCGGAGCGCGCGACCGCTGCTATGCCTGCAAGAAGGAACTGTTCTCCCGCCTTCTTGCGGAAAGTTCCCTGCCGCTCTGCGACGGCACCAACGCCTCCGACGCCTCGGCCTATCGCCCGGGCATCAGGGCCGTGCGGGAGCTCGGCGTCATCTCGCCCCTCGCGCTTGCCGGACTCGGCAAAAAAGAGATACACTTTCTTGCCGGAAGTACCGGCATGGAACACCCCATGCAGAAGGCACGCCCCTGCCTGCTTACGCGCCTCCCCTACGGCACGACTCCCACCAGGGAAATACTCTCGGCCGTGGCCGCGGGAGAAGCGGCGGCCCGCGCCGTTCTTGCCCGGGAAAAAAGAGAAGAGGTCGACCTGCGCCTGCGCCTCCCTGCGCCGGACAGGCCAGAGCTTCACCTTCTCGCATCCGACATGGAAAGCATGGGGGAAGCCTTCCGCGATGAACTTCTCCGGGAAGTCCGGGCCGCCATGCCCGGATACCCGCGCCCCGTTCTGTCGGCGCAGGCCTCGCTTTCCGGCTTTTTCGACAGAACCTGAACCCGTCTTTACCGCTCCATACCCGTACCAGGAGGAAACACATGGCTGCATCGAAAGTGTACTTTACCGACATGCGCTGCAAGGTGGGCACCAGCCTGCTGCAAAAGCTGGATAAACTCATGCTCGCCGCCGGCATGGACAGCATCGACTTCGAGAACAAGTTCGTGGCCATCAAAATGCACTTCGGGGAACCCGGGAACCTTTCCTTCCTGCGCCCCAACTTCGCCCGTGCCGTGGCCGACCGCGTGAAGGCTCTCGGCGGCAAGCCCTTCCTCACCGACTGCAACACCCTGTATGTGGGGCGCCGCAAGGACGCCCTCGAACACCTGACCGCCGCCAATGAAAACGGTTTCTCACCGCTCAGCACCGGCTGCCAGATCATCATCGCCGACGGCCTGAAGGGCACCGACGACGTCGAAGTTCCCGTGAACGGCGGCATCATCCTGAAAAGCGCGTTCATCGGCCGCGCCATCATGGACGCCGACATCTTCATTTCCCTCACCCACTTCAAGGGGCATGAGCTGACCGGCTTCGGCGGCACCATCAAGAACATCGGCATGGGCTGCGGAAGCCGCGCCGGCAAAATGGCCATGCACTGCAACGGCAAACCCACGGTGGACCCGGAAAAATGCCGCGGCTGCCACACCTGCACCCGCTTCTGCGCGCAGCAGGCCATTACCGTTACGGACCATAAGGCTCACATAGACCACGATAAATGCGTGGGCTGCGGCCGCTGCATCGGCGTGTGCAACTTCAACGCCATCGCCAACGCCATCGACGCCAACAGCAACGACGTCAACAGCCGCATGGCCGAATACACCAAGGCCGTGGTGGACGGGCGTCCTCACTTCCACATCAGCATCGTCAACCAGGTTTCTCCCTGCTGCGACTGTCATGGTGAAAACGACGCCGCCGTGGTGCCGGATATCGGCATGTTCGCAAGCTTCGACCCCGTGGCTCTGGACAAGGCCTGCATCGACGCCGTAAACGCCGCTCCGGCCATTTCCACCAGCGTGCTCAGCCAGTGCGACCACGGCGCGCACGACCACTTCACCAGCATTCATCCCACCACGGACTGGCGCGGCCAGATCCGCCATGCCGAAGCCATCGGCCTCGGCAGCGGGGAATATGAACTGATCAGGCTCTAAGCCGACGCGGGGCCGCCTTCCCGGAAGGCGGCCCCTTTTTCATCAAGGCCTTTCCGCCTCCCCGCGCACGGCACAGAACATCTTCCCTTCCCGAAGAGCAAAGCCAGCCCGGGGATATTCTTCCTCTTTCTTTGAAAGCGCTCCTTTCAGGAAAAGCCTCCAGAGAACGCCGCTCAGGCTTTTCCCTCCGCCTCGCTCTCCTTCAAAAGCGCATCCAGAAACTTTTCCGCCGCGCGGGAGAAGCCCCGGTACTTCTTCCATGCCACGGCAAGCCCCACTTCCAGCCTGGGTTCCAGCGGGCGGAAGCACAAGGGGCCTTCCTCCTCGCAGCGCACAATGCCGTCAAGGCACAGGGCGCAGCCCATGCCCGCCTCCACCATGACCGAGGCGTTGTACAGCAGATTATAGGTCCCCACCACCCGAAGCCGATCGCAGCTTTCCCCCAGCCAGCCGGAAATTTCATTGACCACCAGCGCCTGCCGCGAACAGAACAGGGGAAGTTCCGCCACATCCTCGGGACGCAGCGCCCTTTTCTCCGAAAGGGGATGATCACGGCGCATGAGCACCCCCCATACGTCCATCACCGGCAGATGCACATACTCGTACCTGGCAAGATCGGTCGGCCCCACGAATACGCCGAAATCCACCAGCCCTTCGTCCAGCTTTTCCGTCACCTCGGCCGCATTGCCGCTGAAAAGGTGATAGGATATATGCGGATGCGAAGAAGAAAGGCGGCGTGCCGCTCCCGCAATGATGCGCATGGCGCGGCTTTCCCCGCCGCCTATATATACGTCGCCGCTTACCTCCTCATCCGCCGAACGGAACTCCTCCACCGTTCTGTCGGCAAGGGCCACGATTTCCTGCGCCCTCTTGCGCAGGAACATGCCCTCTTCCGTCAGCACCATCCGCCGCCCTCCGCGCAGAAACAGTTTTTTGCCGAGTTCCTCCTCCAGATCCATGATCTGGCGGGAAAGCGTAGGCTGTGTGACGTGCAGAAATTCCGCCGCTCTTGATATGTTCTGTTCCCCGGCTACAGCCAGAAAATAACGCAGTACCCGAAGTTCCACGGCTTCCCCCTTTGTCCGCCTTCCGCCGGACGAGCATGGCGGCATATTTCCGATACGGTCTGTTTTTCCGGCATCAACCGCCCCTGTCATGCCTATAAGGCATGGTTTTCTATTTGATATAAGTATTTGCTATTGATATTCCTCCCCCCTATAACTAAGTCAACAAATTTTCCGTCCCTGACAGGAGTCACCATGAAAACCTTTGCCTCCGTTCTGCTTTCCGCCTTGCTCACGCTGCCCTCGCTGCCCGTAAGCGCCGGAGAATCCGCCTTCCCCGTGCCGGATACGGTCAGTCCCGAACTTGGAGCCATGATATCGGCCGGTATTCCCGACAACTGGCGCAGACGACCGCAGAATGCGGAAGAATGGAAGGCCTGGGCCTCGGCCATGGCTGAAAAGCAGTGCGCCGCCCTGCCCGCGCTGCGGGAAAAGCTGGGTGTCACCTCCCGCTCCGACGTCATGGCGGGAGTACCGGTTTTCATCATAGAACCGAAGGACGTTGCCGACGACGGGCGCATTCTTCTGCACCTGCACGGCGGCGGTTATGTTCTGGGGCAGGGAGAAGCCGGCACTCAGGAAGCCGTACTCATGGCAGGCATCGGAAAATTCAAAATCATTTCCGTGGACTACCGTATGGCTCCCGATTTCCCGTATCCTGCCGCCATGGACGATGCCATGGCCGTATACCGCCATCTTCTCTCCCGTACGCCCGCAGAACGCATCGGCGTTTTCGGCACATCCACAGGCGGAGCCATGACGCTCATCCTCGCTTTGAGAGCTAGGGCGGAAAATCTCCCCCTTCCCGCCGCACTGGGAGCGGGAACCCCCTGGACGGAGCTCGGCAAAACCGGCGACAGCTACTTCACCAACGAAGAAGTGGACAACATCCTTGTCGGCTACGACGGGTGGCTTGCCGGAGCTGCGGAAATCTACAGCGCGGGGCACGACATGACCGACCCCTTCCTTTCCCCCGCGCGGGGCGATGTACGGGGCTTTCCTCCCACCATGCTCACTTCCGGCACGAGAGATCTTTTTCTCAGCAATACCGTACGCATGCACCTGAAACTGCGCGAGGCGGGAGTCCCCGCCGACCTCATCGTGTTCGAAGGGCTCTCCCACGCCCAGTATCACATGAATGAAGACATGCCGGAAGCCCGGTTCCACTTTCAGGAACTCGGCCGATTCTTCAGAACTCATCTGAAGTCTTCCGCCCCCGAAGAACGCTGAACAATCCTCCCTCATCCTGCATCAGGGTGTATTCCGCCGGCCTTTTCCCGCCGCGCGGAATGCACCTTGCTCCTCTGCACCCAAAAACCGCCCCGGCGGATGACATCAACCTTCAGACGACAAGGAGACACCATGAAAAAGACGCTTATCGCCGCCTCCATGCTCGGCCTTCTTCTTGCCCCGGCCGTTCCCTCACAGGCTCAGGACATCGCCGTTCCCGCCGATGCCGCGAACTTCTACCAGAGCGACAAGGTGAACAGGGAAAAGGTATCCTTCCCCACCCTGTACACCATGAAGGTCGCAGGACATCTCTATACGCCGAAAGGCATGGAAAAAGGCTCCAGGCTCGCCGCCGTGATCGTGGGGCATCCCATGGGAGCGGTCAAGGAACAGAGCGCCGACCTTTATGCCGCCAGGCTGGCCGAAAAGGGATTCGTCACGCTGTCCATCGATCTGCCCTTCTGGGGAGAAAGCGAAGGCCGGCCCCGCAACGCCGTTTCTCCCGACATGTACGCCGAAGCCTTCAGCGCGGCGGTGGACTTTCTCGGCACGCGCGACTTCGTCAGACGCGAAAGCATCGGCGCGGTGGGCATCTGCGGCAGCGGGAGCTTCGCCATCAGCGCAGCAAAAATCGATCCCAGGCTCAAGGCCGTCGCCACGGTAAGCATGTACGATATGGGCGCAGCCAACCGCAACGGTCTGCGGCACTCCATGTCTCTGGAAGACCGCAGGGCCGTTCTTCAGCAGGCAGCCGAACAGCGCTATGCGGAATTTGCCGGAAAGGAACCGCTCTATACCGGCGGAACCGTGCATGAACTGACGGAGCAGTCCACGCCCGTGGAACGCGAGTTCTACTCCTTCTACCGCACCAGCCGGGGAGAATTCACGCCCGAAGGCGCTTCCCCCCTCACCACCACGCACCCCACGCTCACCAGCAACGTGAAGTTCATGAACTTCTACCCGTTCAACGACATAGAAACCATTTCTCCCCGGCCGCTGCTCTTCATTACCGGGGAAAACGCCCATTCCATCGAATTCAGTGAAGATGCCTACCGCCGTGCCGCAGAACCCAAGGAACTGCTTATCGTACCCGGCGCAGGGCATGTGGATCTGTACGATCGCGTCAGCCTCATTCCCTTCGACAGACTCGCAGAATTCTTCAAGAAGAGCTTGAACTAACTGCACAGATCCGCCGGGAAGGCGGGCCGCTCCCGCATCGGACGCTCTTTCCCGGATGCGCCCGGCGGCGCACGCTCCATGCAGGGACGGCGCCGCCCCACCTTTTTTCACAGAGATCCGCCATGCAGACTCCCCCCTGTGACGCACCGGTCGCCAAGGCCCGCTGGTTCGCCGTATTTTCCCTGTTCATGGGCGTCACCTGCCTCATTTCCGCCGAATTCACCCCCGTCAGCCTGCTTACTCCCCTTTCTCAGGGACTCGGAATCTCCGAAGGCATGGCAGGCCGGAGCGTCACCGCCGTGGGAGCGCTGGCCATGGTCACCAGCCTTCTGCTCGCCCCCCTCACCCGGCATACCGACAGGCGGCGCATCCTGCTCCTTCTTTCCGCACTGCTCATCATCTCCAACATCATCGTCGCCTCGGCGCAAAGCTATGCCATGCTCATGCTGGGACGGGGGCTGCTCGGCGTATGCGTAGGAGGCTTCTGGTCCATGGCCTCGGCCGTCACCATTCAGCTCGTGCCGCAAAAAGACATTCCCCGCGCGCTGAGCGTTCTTTATTCCGGCGTGGCCGTGGCCACCATTCTTTCCCTGCCTCTGGCAAGTCTCCTGGAAGCGCATTTCGGCTGGCGCAACGTGTTTTTGTTCTCCTCCGCTCCGGGGCTCGTGTCTCTCATCTGGCAGTATATGGCGCTGCCTTCCATTCCTCCCCGCCCGGGAAACGACTTTGCCGGCATGTTCAGCCTGCTCAAGGTCAGGTGGGCTCTCGCAGGAATGGCGGCCACCATCTTCAGTTACGGCGGCTATCACTCTCTGTTCACCTACCTCCGCCCCTATCTGGAGCACAGCCTCGCACTGGAGCCTGCCGGGCTTTCCGCCACGCTTCTGGCCTACGGAATTGCCAATACTCTGGGCACGTTCTGCGCAGGCTTTCTGCTGAACAGAAGTTTACGGCTTACCATGCTCGGCGTTCATGCCTGCCTTGCGGCAACGGCTCTGGTACTGCTCTGCGCACCGGCGCATACGGCCGTGAACATCGCTCTCGTCCTTGTCTGGGGCTTCGGTTTCGGTCTCATCTGCGTAGGCTGGACGGCATGGATAGCCCTTACCCTGGCCGACAGGGCGGAAATCGCAGGCGGACTTTCCGTGGCGGCCATACAGTTTTCCATAGGCGGCGCGGCGGCGACGGGCGGCAGCATCTACGACGCCTCGGGCATGTCGGGCATCTTCCTTCTTGCTTCGGGACTGCTCTGTACCGCCGCGCTTCTGGCCATGATGAGCTTCGCGCTCCACGCCCGGATCACGGGTAAGCGCCTTCCTTAAAAGCGTGCGGAACATCCGGCCTTTTTCTGTGAAAGGATACCCGAAAACGAAAAAAGCCGAGAGAATCGTGCAAGAAATCGAGAGAACAGGCCCTATGCCCCCCGGATAATCCGCGCTAGGCTTTCTTCATGCCCGGAAACAGCGGAGACTCCGCCCATCCGGGCCGGAAACGGAGGCTCTCCGTGCCCTTCAATCTTCCGCACCGCAAAGGAGCAATTATGAATACCATCACCGATCTCTTCCCCAGAGGCGAAGCCAACACCGCCTATGCCGCATATTTTACGGGCAACAGCTGGCTCAGCATGCTTTCCACGGAAGGCGTGGTCATCGGCAACGTGACTTTCGAACCCGGCTGCCGCAACCACTGGCACACCCATCACGCCGCGAGGAACGGCGGACAGATTCTGCTGTGCACCGCCGGCAGGGGCTGGTATCAGGCATGGGGAAGCCCCGCACGGGAACTGCATCCGGGCGATGTGGTCATCATTCCCGCAGGCGTGAAGCACTGGCACGGCGCCGCAAAGGACAGCTGGTTCGCCCATGTGGCCGTGGAAGTGCCGGGCGAAGAGACGCGCAACGAATGGCAGGAAGAAGTGTCGGACAGCGAATACGACGCCCTTCCGTAAGCATACCGCGCTCTCACTCCTGCAGCGCCATGCTTGTGCTGCCCCGCCCGTAAGAACAGGGCGTTCCCCGCGCCCTCCGTCCACGGCGGACCGGAACGGGAGCTGTTTTTTCCGAGCCGCTTCTGCGGCCACTCCTCCAGGGCCCCGGCATTTTCCATGTCGGGGCCTTCTTCGCGTCTGCTGCCGATGCCCGGCCGCTTCTTCCGTTTTCCCTTCCGAGGCCGTGCCGGAGCATCGTTTGCAGCCATGCCGTTCCTTAAAAAAAGCACGTTCGCCCTTGAGCCCTCCGGCAAAGAGGATACCCCTCCGGCTTTTTCGGTATTCCCGCTCCGAAACCATTCTCCCCGCGTTTCCATGAAAATGTTCCCCGTACGGACATGCGGGAAGGCGCCCCAAAAGCTCCCGGCGACAAGGCGACTCTCTGGGAAGACTCCGTGTCCGTACGGGGAAAACCCGCACGCTCCAAGGACGGCGGGCGCCTTTTCCCCCTCCTGCCCGTGCTCTTCTTCTCCCTGCAAAAAAAGAATTTTTTGAAACCCTTTCTCATATCTTGACATTTTTGAAAGAGCACAATATAAGGATTTCCAGATATAGAGTTATATCAAGGCAGGCATGATATGGAATACTTCCTCGAACTTCTCGACGAACGCATGTGCAGGGGCGAAACAACAGTCGCACCGCTCTCCTTTCATGCCTGACATCAGTCGGCAGGGAGCCCGTGCGACAAGCGCGGGCTTTTTCATTTTTGTTCACCATACCTTGCCGGCGAAACACGCTGCCATCAGCTTCCAGCCTCTCCGGCAGGCACAACAGACGTTTATGAACGGCAAAACGCCGCAACAAAGGATATCGCATGAGCAAGCATATCGACACCACCTGCGTACAGGGCGGATACACCCCCGGCAACGGCGAACCCCGGCAGATTCCCATCATCCAGAGCACCACGTTCAAGTACAACACCAGCGAGGATATGGGAAAGCTGTTCGACCTTGAGGCCAGCGGCTACTTCTACACCCGTCTGCAGAACCCCACCAACGACTATGTGGCCGCCAAGATAGCCGAGCTTGAAGGCGGCACCGCCGCCATGCTCACTTCCTCCGGGCAGGCCGCCTCGTTCTTCAGCGTGTTCAACCTGGCGAGCGCGGGCGACCATGTGGTGGCCTCCTCCACCATTTACGGCGGCACCTACAACCTCTTCGCCGTCACCATGAAGCGCATGGGCATCGACTTCACCTTCGTCACGCCCGACTGCTCCGACGAGGAACTGGAAGCCGCCTTCCGCCCCAACACCAAGGCCGTGTTCGGTGAAACCATCGCCAACCCCGCGCTTGTCGTGCTCGACATCGAGCGCTTCGCCAAGGCCGCGCATGATCACGGCGTGCCGCTCATCATCGACAACACCTTCGCCACGCCCGTGAACTGCCGCCCCATCGAATGGGGCGCCGACATCGTGGTGCATTCCACCACCAAGTACATGGACGGTCACGGCGCTGCCGTGGGCGGCTGCATCGTGGATTCCGGCAAGTTCGACTGGATGGCCCACGCCGACAAGTTCCCCGGTCTCTGCACGCCCGATGAAAGCTATCACGGCATCACCTATGCCACCAAGTTCGGCAATGCCGGCGCGTACATCACCAAGGCCACGGCCCAGCTCATGCGCGACTTCGGCTCCATCCAGTCCCCGCAGAACGCTTTTCTGCTGAACATCGGTCTGGAAAGCCTGCATGTGCGTATGGCCCGCCACTGCGCCAACGGCCTCGCCGTGGCGAAGTTCCTCAGCGAACATGACCTGGTGGACTGGGTGCGCTACCCTGAACTTCCCGGCGACAAGTACTACGATCTTGCCAGGAAGTACCTGCCCAACGGCTCCTGCGGCGTGGTGAGCTTCGGCGTGAAGGGCGGCCGCAAGGCTGCGGAAAACTTCATGAAGCACCTGCGTCTTGCCGCCATTGAAACCCATGTGGCCGATGCCCGTACCTGCTGCCTGCACCCGGCCAACGCCACGCATCGTCAGATGAACGACGAAGAACTGAAAAAGTGCGGCATTCCGCCGGAACTCGTGCGCTTCTCCTGCGGTATTGAAAACGCCGAAGACCTCATCGCCGACATCGATCAGGCCCTCGCCTCCAACCGCTGATTTCTGAGGGGCCTTCCGCCTTCGCGGAAGGCCCCTTTCCGTACGCGCCAGCTTCCGAACATCATCCAGGGAGAATGCCATGCCCATCATGATTCCCAATGAACTTCCTGCGGTAAAAACGCTGAATCAGGAAAATATCTTCGTCATTACCGAAACACGCGCCCTCACGCAGGACATCCGCCCGCTGAAGATACTCCTGCTCAACCTCATGCCTACCAAAATAGCCACGGAAACACAGCTCTCCCGCCTGCTGGGCAACACTCCCCTTCAAGTGGAACTTGAACTCATCCATACCACCAGCCATGAGTCCAAGAACACTCCGCGCAGTCACCTGCTTTCCTTCTACAAAACCTTTGAGGATGTAAGCGCGAACTACTACGACGGCATGATCATCACCGGCGCTCCCGTGGAACTCATGCCCTTCGAGGAAGTGGAATACTGGCAGGAGCTTTGCGAAATCATGGAATGGAGCAAAACCCACGTTCACAGCACCTTCCATATCTGCTGGGGCGCTCAGGCCGGACTGTACTACCACTACGGCATTCAGAAAAAGCTTCTGCCCAAAAAGATTTCCGGCATTTATCCCCATCAGGTGGACCATGCGGGTTCCATTCTCTTCCGGGGCTTCGACGACGTGTTCATGGTTCCCCACTCCCGCAATACCACCGTGGACCGGGCCGATGTGGAAAAGGAGCCGGCACTCAAGATACTCGCCTCCTCTCCCGTAGCCGGGCTGTACGCCATATCCACCGACAGCGGCAGGCAGATCTTCATTACCGGGCACTCCGAATATGACGCCGACACCCTGCACAGGGAATACACCCGTGACCTTGCCGCCGGCATCAATCCCGAAATACCGGAAAACTACTATCCCAACGACGACCCCAGCCTTGCCCCGCGCATGACCTGGCGCGCCCATGCCCATCTGCTCTACGCCAACTGGCTCAACTACTTCGTCTATCAGTCCACGCCCTATGATCTTGCGGAACTGGAGAAGCAGACCCGCAGAAACGCATAGCCCTTTTCGCCCCCTGCGAGCCCGGGACGCACAGCGCCCATATTCCACGCAGTCCGTTCCCCTCTTTTCCGAATGCAGTCTGCGGAAAGGCCTGCCCGTTCCCGTATCTTCCGACAAAAAAGCGCTCCACGACATCATCGCCATGGAGCGCTTCCTTTTTTCTTCTGCAACACACTACAGAATATCGTGCATGCTCAGAATGCCGAGGGGCCTCTTCCGTTCATCCACAACAAAGACGCAGGTGATCTTCTTCTCTTCCATAATACCCTGTGCCTTGGCGCTCAGGGCGTCCGCATCGATGCACACGGGGTTTCTGGTCATGAGGTCGCCGGCGGAACATTCGAGAATGTTCGGTCCCATATGACGGCGCAAATCGCCGTCGGTAATGATGCCGACCAGCGTCTCCCCTTCCATCACGCCTACGCAGCCGAACCCCTTGCGCGTCATTTCCGCAAGCACGCTCATCATGGAAGCCTCAAGCTGCAAAAGCGGCATGGCGTCGCCCGTGTGCATGAGATCGCGCACCAGAGACAGCTTCTGCCCCAGAGAGCCTCCGGGGTGGAACTTGTGGAAGTCCTCCCTGCCGAAGCCGCGCGCGGTAAGCAGGCACATGGCGAGCGCGTCGCCCAGCGCCATCTGCACCGTGGTGCTCGTGGTGGGGGCACAGTCCAGCGGACAGGCTTCGTGCAGAGGCGGCTGAAGCAGCAGATGATCGCAATGCTTGCCGAGAAAACTGTCCGCATTCTTGGTAATGGCGATAAGCGGCATATTGTTCTGCGAAGCGTAGAGCACGATATCGGTCAGTTCCGCCGTATTGCCGGAATTGGAAATGGCGATCACGGCATCGTCCGGCGTCATCATGCCGAGATCGCCGTGGCTGGCTTCGGCAGGATGAATGAAATACGCCGGAGAACCCGTGGAAGCCAGCGTAGCCGCTATCTTGCGCGCCACATGCCCGCTCTTGCCCATGCCCGTAACGGCAATACGGCCTTTGATGCCGAGCAGGCACTCCACCGTGTTCTCAAAACTTTCGCCAAGACCGTCGGCCAGAATACAAAGGGCCTGCGCCTCATCGCGCAGAACCTGCCTTGCTTCGTCAAGATATTTCATGATGCTCACCCGGCGTTTTCGCTGAGAATGCGGCGCACCTGCTCCAGGTCCTCGGGCGTGTCCACGCCGGGCCCCATGGCCTCCACCTCAAGCACACGGATGGCGATACCCGCCTCGAGCACGCGAAGCTGTTCCAGCTTCTCCGTATTTTCCAGCGGAGAATAGGGGAGCTTTCCGAAATCCATAAGAAATTCACGGCGATAGGCGTACATGCCCAGATGCCCGAAATAGGAAGGCGCTATTCCCCCGGAACGGGGGAAGGGAATGGGGCTGCGGCTGAAATACAGCGCGTTGCCGTTGTGCGCCCGCACCACCTTCACAAGATTGGGGTTCTGCGCCTGTTCTACGCTTACGGGGTAACAGAGCGTTGCCATCTGCAGGGAGGAATCCTCCAGCATGGCACGAGCCAGCTTTTCGATGGAAGAAGGCTCCACGAGAGGTTCATCGCCCTGAATATTCACATAAATATCGGCAGGATGGGCTTTCGCCACCTCAATGAGTCTGTCGGAACCGGAGGCGCAGTCCGGGCTGGTCATCACGGCGCGGCCGCCGAAGCCTTCCACAGCCTTCATGATGCGCTCATCATCCGTGGCCACCAGCACTTCGTCGAACAGCGCGACACGGCGCACCCTTTCATACACATGCTGCACCATGGGCTTGCCGCAGATATCCACCAGAGGCTTGCCCGGCAGCCGCGTGGAAGCGTAACGGGAAGGAATAACGGCGATGACGCTCATAACGCCCCCTTCTTGGCAAGACCGTCAAAGGCCTTGATGAGGGAAAGAAAAGCGGGAAGATCCCTGACGGCCAGCATGTTCGGCCCGTCGCAGGGAGCCTTGTCAGGGTCGGGATGCACTTCCATGAAAATGCCCGCCACGCCCACGGCTGCGGCCGCGCGCGCCAGCGTGGGAACAAATTCCCTCTGCCCGCCGCTGCACGAACCCTGCGCTCCGGGGAGCTGCACGGAATGTGTGGCGTCGAACACCACCGGTGCGAACTTCTTCATGATTTCAAGGCCGCGCATGTCCACCACCAGATTGCCGTAGCCGAAGCTGGTGCCGCGTTCGCAGAGCGTAATGCGCTCGTTTCCCGTGGAGCGGGCCTTTTTCAGCACGTTTTCCATTTCCCACGGAGCGAGGAACTGGCCCTTCTTGATGTTCACCGGCTTCATGGTGGAAGCCGCCGCAAGGATGAGGTCGGTCTGCCGACAGAGGAAGGCGGGCGTCTGCAGGTAGTCCGCCACTTCCGCCACCGGGGCGGCCTGTTCGGCCGTATGGATGTCCGTCAGCACCGGAACATCCCTGCTCTCCCGCACCTCCGCAAGAATGGAAAGCCCTTCCTCCATGCCTACGCCGCGGAAACCCGCGCCGGAGCTGCGGTTTGCCTTGTCGAAACTGGATTTGTAAATGAAGGGAATGCCCGCAGCGGCGAATATCTCCTTGAGCGCGGCGGATACTTCCAGCGCATGGGCCCGGCTTTCTATGGCGCACGGCCCCGCTATGAAGAAAAGAGGCAGCGTATTGTCGGCCTTGATGTACGGTCTGCCGTTGAATTCAAGTTCAAACATGAAAAAACTCCAGGCCCGTCGGGCAGGAAAAAGGAAGAAAGTCGGGCTGAGTATAAGCCATGCTTACGCCGACTTCAAGAGAATGTCGCTCCCGGCCCTCTCGGGCACAGCGTATTGCACACGGCGGCTTGTCTCCATAAAAGCCGGAGGACGCCCAGGCCTTTCCCGCTGCCGTGTCCGGTATCATCAGCAACAACGCTCAAACGTTTTTGCGTTCTTCCGTTCCGGCGACCTGTTCTCCGTCTTCTCCTAGTTCACGGATCACGCGCTCCAGCACGCGGGGCGCAACTTCCAGAGAATAATGCAGCTCGAGGCGTTCCGTATCCTTGTGGGCATCCTTTCCCGCAGGTCCCACGGAAGCAATGGGAACATTCAGCGACAAAAGCTCCTTCATGGGCAGATCGTACACGCTTCCCCAGCCGGGCATGTTGTCCGCAAGGCTTCTCAGTTCCTCTTCTTTTCCCTGAAAGCCCATATAGCTCAGGTCCATGATGCCGCTGAAACATTCCACCAGTCTCATGCTGCCGACGCTCTTCTCAAGGTCGGCGCATACCCCCTCCATGATGGAACGCAGTCTTCTTTCTCCGGCCGTAGCCCGCATGTTGAGCCGCTGGGGATAGTACGGCGGCAGAAAGCCCACCACTATGGCGGGCCCCTTGAGGTTGGCCAGAGAAACCAGATAATCGGCCACGGCCAGCCCCTTTTCCGGTTCATCCCTGTCGGCAGGCAGAGAACGGACGAAATCGCGGATGTACGCCTGCACGTTTTCCCCGCCCTGCTCCTGCAACCTCCTGCATGAGTTCGCTCATGGTGAGCACGCGGCTTTCCCATGCGGGAACGGGGGAATCCTTTCGGCCGGAGCGCTGCTGAAAGGCCCGCCCCGACTCACGGATACCCTCGAGCGTTTCCTCAAGCGCCTGTCGGGCCACCTCGCGGCAGATATGCAGGATATCCAGCGGACTGCGGCTTACCGAAAGCACGTTGAAATAGGCCGCAGCCCGTTCCGGCAGCGTTACCGAATAGCTGTCGCGCAGATCCTTCAGCTTGAGGCATACGGGGGGCGTAAGCGTATCGTCGCCGTATCCGTCCATAAGGTCGGCACGACAGTCCATGAGAGAGACCACGCGTGCGGCAAGAGCGGCGGCGTTCACGCCGTCGAACGAATAGCCTGCATGGGCCTCGCGCCCCACACAGAAAAACAGCGGCATGAGCTTGCCCGTGGTGCCGGTGAACAGCGTGCGGCAGGGGCGGCTCCCTTCCGTGCTCTTTGATGTCCAGAATGCCGGTTCCCCGGAAAGCGCAGCCTCCAGTTCCAGATGCTGTTCCTGCATAAGTGCGCAGAGTCCGGGCAGAGAACCGCGCATACCGGCGGAACTGCCCTCCTCGTCGGGAACGGCCAGAAAAAGCAGGTTCACACCGAGTTCCCCGGTACGGCGGGCCATGTGGGCAAGGTATGCCATATGAAGAGCTATGCCCGCCTTCATGTCCATGACGCCGCGGCCGAAGAGCCAGTTGCCGGAAGCCAGATCGGCCCGGGCATCTTCGGGAATATCCCGTTCCGCCACAAGACGGGTGTATTCCGCGGCGTCGAAGGCCGCTTCGGCCAGATCGCCGCAGACATCGGTATCCACCACGTCGAAATGTCCGTTGAGCAGCACCGTGCGCCGGGTATGACTCCCGGCCCGTACCAGAGCCATCACCGCACGCCGCTCAAGACCGCCCTCCTCCACGGGAAGGTAGCGGAGAAAATCGGGATGTTTCTGAAAATAGGGCTCGACCGCAAGGCTCTCATAAATAAAGGCGGCCGCCTCGTTTTCCCCCGCCGTATGCGATATGCTGCGTATGCTCACCAGCTTCTTCGTCAGTTCCAGCAGTCCTTCTCTCGTGTACTCCAGCATGGCTTCTCCCTTCCGACAACGGTACGACAGCCTGCCTGTCCGGCGCATCGGAGCCTGCGGCAGGCATGCAGCTCCCGCTTTGGGGAAAGACGCTGAACCGGCCTTCCCCGGATAAGCGTTCCCGACAACAGAAAAAACCAAAAAACACCGACGCCCCGCACCGGCACGGCGTCGGTATGCTTCCGGCGGAAGCATTCCCCGGAACAATGCCTTTTCTGCACAGGTACGATACGCGCCCGCAGGTTATCCGGCATGGCAACCTGCCTTACAAATGCAGAACGCGCACGGCCACCTTATAGTCGCCGTGCGCGTCTTTTTCAAGCGAACACTGTATGCGCGGCCCTTTTGCAGGCCGAATCATTTAGTCGTCCAGCAGTTCCTTCAGAGAAGAACGAAGCGCTCCGCTGAGCTTCTCATCCTTGAGGCCGAAGTAGATACCGGCAGTCAGGTAATCGACCCAGTCGCCCGCGTCGAAGCGGCGGCCCTTCATCTTCACGGCCAGCATACCCTTTTCCTTCATATAGTCGGCCAGAGCGTCGGTAAGCTGGATTTCACCGCCCTTACCGGGCTTCACCTTGGCGATATAGTCGAAAATTTCCCGGGGCAGCACATAGCGGCCGACGATGGCGAGACGGGAATTCATGGAGCCTACGGCGGGCTTTTCCACCATGTCGGTGATGCGGTACACGCCGTCTTCCAGTTCTTCACCGGCAACCATGCCGTACTTGTCGATCTTGTCGGCAGGAACTTCCATCACGCCGATGGTGGGCATATTGTATTTTTCCGCAGCCTGCACGAGCTGCACCAGACCGGCATTGTCGCCCACCATGAAGTCGTCGCCCACCATGACGGCAAAGTATTCTTCCTGCACCATGGATTTGGCGCAACCGACGGCATGGCCCAGACCGAGCTGCTGCTTCTGACGCACGGCCATGACTTCCACCATGCTGGCGGCGTCCTGCACGGCCTTGAGCTGTTCGATCTTTCCGGCTTCGGCCAGCAGTTCCTCAAGTTCGATATTACGGTCAAAATGATCTTCCACCACGCATTTATGGCGGTTGGTCACGAAAATGACTTCCTGCACGCCGGCACGCACCGCTTCCTCAACAACATACTGAATCACCGGCTTGTTGTAGATGGGAAGCATTTCCTTAGGGATATTCTTGCTGGCGGGAAGAGAACGGGTACCCCATCCTGCGACAGGAAGAACGACTTTGCTTACTTTCATGACGACCTCACAAAACCTTGGAAAAAACCATTTACGGCGTCAGCCGTTTTCCAGAACAAAGCGGAAAACTCCCGCTTAAACACCTATATGCGGCAAGCCCGGCCCTATGGACCTGCGACCATAAAAGGCACTGTGACCGCAAAAAAAACCTTTTTCCATCTTATCAGCCGGATACGCATGATACGCAATCCTTTAAAATCAAGTTACACTTTTTTTTCGCTTACGTCCATAGATTCCTGCAATTGTAAAAAGAATGAAACAAAAAAAGTTCTTTTTCCTTTTTTATCTGCCGAATACCTGTACACTGTCAGAACATGACCATAACACTTGTTCTGCGCCGCACTCCCCGGAACAAACCATATCTGCAAAGAAACGCGGAAAAACGCCTGCGCAAAAAGGCCCCGGAATATATTCCGGGGCCTCAGCCGGCAAAATACTCTTTTTTCACCTTCGTATTACCGGAGATGGTTCTTCCTTTTTTCTGACCGGAAAACGCCCTGCAGCACGGAAGGCCGCCAGCCTTCCGGCCTGAGAGCGTCTTCCCGGGCGACTCAAAGCTGTACGCTTTCCCCGTCCTCGGGAATGAGAAAGCGTTCCTCAAACCCATGTTCCCGTATGAAGTCGCGCAGATGTGCTCTGTCGAGTCTTGCATGGTTCACGGCGTCCATATGCGTGGCGATGAGCTTCGCATAAGGAGCAGAAGCCGCCACCGCGGCCAGTTCCTCCGGTCCCATGAGTATGGGCGTACCGTCGTAAAACTGTGCCCAGGCCGCATTCAGCGCCACGATTTCCGGCCGGAATGTGGCCAGCGCGTCAACCACCCCCTGAAACCACACCGTATCCCCCGCAAGGTAGAATGTTTTTTCCCCTTCCGCGCAGAACACCACGCCGCAGGCCTTCGAGGGCAGACCAATAGCCGCGTAGTTGCGTTCCGCTGCCTCTCCGGCGCCGTGCAGCGCCGAAGTCCGGTACAGCTTCACCCCGCAGAACTCCACGCCTTCGGGCGTAAGCGCCGTGACATGCTTAAAGCCTGCGGCCCGCATATCCCCGGCCTCGGACTCATCCTGCGTGAAGACGGGCAGCTCCTTATCGAGCGCATCGCGCGCCGCCTCGTCAAAGTGATCGAAATGGTGCATGTGCGTGACGATGACGGCGTCCACGGCAACAATATCCTTGACGGGCAGAGGAAGCTCCACCAGCGGATTGGGAGTATTGTTGCACGGAGAGGGGACGGCAGGAAGCGTTCCCTTCCGGGCGAAGAACGGATCAATGAGAAAACGGCTGCCCTTGAAATCGATAATGGCGGTTGCACCGCGTATCTGCTGAAACGTCATGTTCTTTCTCCTGAATGAAGTGTATGTCCGCGCTGTGAGCGGACGGTTTCCGCCGGACGAGGAAAACGCCCCTTCTCTTCGCAGCCCCCTGCTTTCCGGCTTTCTCCGCTTTCTGTACGGAGAAAGGCGGAAGCGGGCCTCCCTTCCGGCGCATACCGGGGGCTGCGGTTCTTTTTCTGTCAAAAAGCTATTTCCTTGCCGCCCGCAGACCGTTGGCCACCACGACAAGAGCGGTGCCCACGTCGGCGAACACGGCCATCCACATGGTGGCGCAGCCGCTGAAGGTAAGGACGAAGAACAGCGCCTTCACGCCCAGGGCCAGAGCGATATTCTGCACAAGAATGGCATAGGTTGCCCGCGAGAGACGGATGAACCTGGGAATTTTGCGCAAATCGTCGTCCATAAGGGCCACATCGGCGGTTTCCATGGCGGTATCGGTACCTCCGCCCGCCATGGCGAAGCCTATGTCCGCACGGGCCAGAGCCGGAGCATCGTTGATGCCGTCGCCCGCCATGCCCACCTTGCCCCCGCGGGACGCAAGTTTTTCCACGGCGTGCAGCTTGTCTTCCGGCAGAAGACCGGCGAAATATTCCTCCACCCCGGCCTGCGAGGCGATGACGCGCGCCACCTTCTCGTTATCGCCGGTAAGCATGACGGTATGCACGCCAAGTTCCTTCAGTTCCCGCACCGCCTGCCTGCTGCTCTCCCGCATGGTGTCGGCCACGGCGAAAAGCGCAAGCACACCCTTTGCACCGGCAAGAAGCACCACGGTCCTGCCCTGTTCTTCCAGAGACGAAACGCGCGCCTCAAGCTCGGGAGCATTCAGCCCCAGCCCCGTCATCATGCGGTAGCTGCCGAGATGATAGAGCGTGCCGTCCACCTTTCCGCGCACGCCCTGCCCGGGAACGGCTTCAAATTCCTCCACGTTCAGAAGGTCGCTCTCCCGGCCCTCCGCCACGGCGCGGGAAACGGGATGATCCGACCGTGCGGCAAGACTTGCGGCAACAAGGAAGGTCCGACTATCCTCTTCCCCGCCCCAGGGAACCGTATCCGTCAGGCGCGGACGGCCATGGGTAAGCGTGCCCGTTTTGTCGAGGGCAAGGCAGCGCAGCAGCCTCCCCTGTTCCAGAAACATGCCGCCCTTCACCAGTATGCCGCTGCGCGTGGCCGCAGCCATGCCGCTCACGATGCTGACGGGGGTGGAAATCACCAGCGCACAGGGGCACCCTATGACCAGAAGCACCAGGGCGGTGTACACGGCGTCGCGCCAGGCCCAGCCCATGCCGAGGGGCAGAAACACCGCCGTCAGCAGGGAAAGCAGAAAGACTGCCGGGGTGTACCAGCGGGCAAAGGCATCCACGAAGCGCTGCATGGGCGCACGTCTCCCCTGAGCTTCTTCCACCGCATGGATGATGCGGGCCAGCGTGGTATCCGACGCGGCCGCCGTCACCTCGAATTCAAAGGAACCCGATGTATTGATGGTTCCGGCAAACACGGTATCGCCCTCGCACTTCTCCACGGGAATGCTTTCCCCGGTGATGGGAGCCTGATTCACGGCGGAATGACCGCTGCGGATCACGCCGTCCAGCGCCACCCTCTCGCCGGGCCGTACCCGGACGAGGCTCCCCATGGGAATGGAGCGTATGTCCGTTTCCACCCAGGAACCGTCGGCACGGCGCATGGTGGCCTTTTCCGGGGAAAGCGCCAGAAGTTTGCCTATGGCACGGCGCGCCTTGTTGAGGGCACGGGCTTCGATGGCCTCGGATATGTTGAAAAGCACCATGACCATGGCGGCTTCGGGGTACTGCCCGATGAGCACGGCGCCGGTAACGGCCACGGACATGAGGGCGTTGATGTTGAGGTTGAGGTTGGAAACGGCCAGCCAGCCCTTGCGATAGGTGCCGAGGCCGCCGAGAAGTATGGCCGCCAAGGCGAACAGCAGCGGCAGCGCCCCCGTAAAGGAAGAGGATTCCGCGCTTTCCGTCCATGCAAGGGCAAGCTCCGTGGCTTCGGAAAGCGCCGCGAATACGCCCGCTGCGGCAAGCCGCTTCCAGGCAATGGGCGTTTCCGCCACGGGAGAGGGGCCGGCCCCGGCCTTTCCCAGCTTTTCGGGAACCATGTCTATGGAAACAAGCGCCTCTTCAATGACATGGGTGGAAGGCAGCGTGTGGCGTACGGTAAGCACCCGCTGCATGAGATTGAACTCCAGCTCCGTAATTCCCTGTACGGAGGAAAGGCGCTTTCGTATGAGTGCCTCTTCCATGGGGCAGTCCATGTTCATGATGCGGTACACGGCCACCGTGTCTGAGGCCGCCGCCAGCACGGATGCATCCACAGGCTCCGCTGCGGCATGATCGTGCCCGCAGGTACAGCCTTCATGCTGATGACCGTCATGCGCGTGATGATCGTGAACGTGATGTGCGTCCTTATCCAGCCGTTCCTTTTCTTCGGCAAAAGGCCTCAGGGTGAAGGCCTGTGCACAGGCGCAGCCGCCCGCTTCGCCGGAAGATATCTGTTTGTCGTTCATACTGATGCTCCTTGTTGGATTCAACGTAGTGTCTATAGGGACTATAGAGTCAAGCATTTTTCAAAATTTTTTTTCACACGGAACATTTCGTTCGCACAAGCATGGAAAAAAACTCTCCGCTTGACTTCGAGGCTTCCGCAGCTATCATGAATCATTATCATTCCATCATCAGAGGGATGCCATGCCGCTGAAAATCGGAGAACTTGCCAAAGCTACGGGCTGCCAGGTCGTCACCATACGCTACTATGAAAAGGAAGGACTTCTTCCCCGGCCGGAACGCACGGGCTCCAATTACCGCCTGTACGGGGAGGAAGACGTGGAGCGGCTTCACTTCATCCGCCGCTGCCGACTCCACGGCATGAATCTGGCCGAAATACGCGATCTGCTCGCCTTCAAGGACAACCCCACGGTAAGCTGCGCGTGGATCAACGACCTGGTGGAAAAACACATTGCCGACGTCGAGGAACAGATAGCCTCCCTTGAGCACCTCAAAAGGCATCTGGAAGCGCTGCGCCTGAGCTGCGGGGGCGACCGGGGCGAGGGGTGCGGCATTATTCACAGCCTGAACCACGGTGATCCCTGCCCCTTCTGCGACTCCCGGCAATGCCGCATTGCCGGGCACATGGGCGAACCCTTGCATGCCCATGAAGAAAAGGAAGAAAAAAAGCAGCCCGAAAGCAGAAAAAAATAATACTTCCCCCCTGCCTGCCCGGGCCCGGCAAAGGGTCGAACGGTTCATGGAGGCCGTGCCCCCGGAAAACGGCAGCATGCGCGCCGTAAAAGCTGCGTTCCCCGCCTCTGCCGCCTTGCGGGCGGCCTGCAAAGCGTTCCCTTGCGGCAGAGCCGCCCTCTTCTCCCCCGGGGCGACGCGCGGCGCGGTCTTGCGCGAGATGCCCGCTTATCGTACCATTGCCCGGCCTGCGGGAAGATTCCTTCCCGCGCAAAAGGAAGGAAGATATGAGTTTTCTCAAAGCAAGCACCAGCTTCACACGCTTTCGCATCATTGACGACGTCCCCGCCGACCTGTGGCCCGCCATTCCCGAAAAGCTCCGTCAGTTCGCCTTTCTGGACATCGACGACATTGCCGAGGAGCGCGCCTTCGGCTGGACCAATTTCGACGACATGCTCGATACGGAATGGAAGCTGAGCCCGCCGGAAAAAGCCGATTACCTGACCTTTTCCCTGCGGCTCGACACCCGGCGCATTCCCCCTGCCGTACTGCGCAAGCATACGCGCATAGCGCTCAGGGAAGAAGAAGCCCGCATCAAGGAACTGGGCAAGAAGTTCATTCCGCGCGACCGGAAAAAGGAAATCGGCGAACAGGTGAAGCTGCGCCTCATGGGGCGTTTCCTGCCCATTCCCGCAGAATTTCAGGTTGTGTGGAACACGCGTACGGGAAGAGTGTATTTCGCCTCTACGCAGACGAAGATGATCGAGCTTTTCCTCGACCTCTTCACCCGCTGCTTCGATCTGCGTCTTGAGCAGCTTGTTCCCTGCGCCCTGGCGCTTTCCCTGCTCGGCGAACAGTGTTCCGACAAGCTGGACGCCGTGGAAGGCACGCGGTTCATTCAGGGCGAGTAGCCTCCGCTCCGTCGAACGCGGGCGACGCATACGGCCCGGCACGGAAAGACCCGAAGGACGCATCATCACGCTTTCCGCATGGGCGGCATCCTTTCCGGCATGAACAGCACACTTCGACCTGCCTTGTCATACCGGAAGAAGTGCTCTCCGAAGAACCGGCGTGGCCGCACGACGTGTCCCGTCCCTCCGGCGGGCTTTTGCCCGCGCATACGCACCTTCATCTGAAAACTCTTTCAAAGGCATCCCGTTATGGCAGAAATAGGTTACATCGGAGAAAATACCGATCTCATTCTGGGCCAGGAATTCCTTACCTGGCTGTGGTTCCGCAGTGAAACCGGCAACGTGTTCCGCATGGAAACGCCGGAACACCGCGGAGAACCCTTCACCGTGGCCATGGAACAGCGCATCGTGGTGCGCGGCGGCGAAGGCGAAAACCAGGAAACCGCCACCGTGGTGGGTTCCTTCTCTCCCCTGCGCGAAGCCAGGCTCGGACTGCTGACGGGCAAGCAGGTCGTCCGCGCCCTGGTACGGCTGGAAAAGGACGGCATGGACTGGCAGGTCACGCTGAAGGCTGAGGACTTCAGCATCAATTCCCTGCGTACGCCCCCCATTTCCAAGGAAGACGCAGCCGAAGACCCGGACGCCGTTTTTCTGGAAAAAATCTATCTGCTCGATCAGGCGCTGGACATGCTGGATGAAATGTTCCGGCAGTTCCTTACGCTGCGCCTCTCCCCCGCCGCCTGGCAGACCGAGGCAAAGGCCGTTGCCGAATGGATGCGCCACGACATCAGCCGGGGGAGCATGCAACCCGGAGACTGAGTTTTGCCGTGACCGGCGCGCTTCTGCGCGCCGGTCTTCTTAGAGCATTTTTCGTTTGAAGTGCTTCGTCTTTCAAACCATGCGGCCTGTCGTTTTTGCGGAAAAAGCGCGGTTTTTCCGCTCACTGGCCGGGCGGCGCTGCGCCGCCTTGCGCTTTACTTTTCAAAGGTAAAACGCTCCAAAGGAAACAACCTATGAAGAACACCCCGATTTCAGGCGGAACCTCACGCTGGAAGGCTCTGGCCGTCCGCGCCGCCCGCAAAACGCTGTGGATGCTGCTTGTGCTGTGGGGCATCACGCTGGTGAGCTTCTTCGTCATCCATCTTGCTCCGGGCACGCCCACCGACATGCAGACCAGCCTGAACCCGCTGGCGGGCGATATGGTGCGCGAACGCCTGAACGCGCTGTACGGACTGGACCGGCCGCTCTGGGAACAGTATGTGGACTGGCTGAGCCGTCTCATCCGGCTCGACTTCGGCATTTCCCTTTCCAGCGATGCGCGCCCGGTTATGGAAAAAATCATGGAACGCCTGCCCCTTACCGTGGGCATGAACGTGATTTCCCTGCTGCTCACCCTGCTTGTTTCCATTCCCATCGGCATCGTCTCGGCGGTGAAGCGCGGTTCTCTGCTCGACAGGGCGCTCACCGTGCTCGTTTTTCTGGGCTTTGCCATGCCCAGCTTCTGGCTGGCCATGCTGCTCATGCTCTACTTCGGCATTGATCTCGGCTGGCTGCCCCTTTCCGGCCTCACCTCTCTCGATTACGCGCAGCTTTCCCCTCTGGGTAAGGTGCTGGACATAGCAAAGCACCTCACCCTGCCCATTCTTGTGGGCCTTGTGGGCAGCATTGCGGGAACGTCGCGCTTTCTGCGTTCCTCCATGCTGGAAGTGCTGCGTCAGGACTATATGACCACGGCCCGCGCCAAGGGCCTGCCCGCAAGGCTGGTCATAGGCCGCCACGCCCTGCGCAACGCTCTTCTGCCCGTCATCACCATGCTCGGGCTTTCCGTTCCGGGACTCATCGGCGGCAGCGTCATCATTGAAACCATCTTCGCCCTTCCGGGGCTCGGCCAGCTCTTCTATGCCGCCGTCATGGCGCGCGACTATCCCCTCATCATGGGGAACCTCGTTCTCGGCGCCGTGCTTACCCTGCTCGGCAACATGCTGGCCGACGCGGGCTACAGCCTGGCCGATCCGCGCATCCGGGCCACGGCAAAACAGGGGGGCAAGGCATGAAGACCGGTCTGAAACGCCACGGTATGTTCCTTACCGGGCTCGCCATCGTGCTCACCATGAGCGTTCTCGCCCTGCTCGCCCCCTGGCTGGCCCCCTTCGACCCCGCAGCCTTGAACCTCGACCAGATACTCATGCCTCCTTCGGCGGAGCACCTCCTCGGTACCGACGAACTCGGCCGCGACGTGCTCTCCCGCCTGCTTTACGGCGCGCGCGTCTCTCTGTGGGTGGGCTTTGTGGCCGTGGGCATTTCCACCGCCATCGGCATTGTGCTGGGGCTTGCCTCAGGCTACTTCGGCGGCTGGACCGATGAACTCATCATGCGCGGTGTGGACGTGATGCTCTGCTTTCCGTCCTTCTTTCTCATTCTTGCCGTCATCGCCTTTCTGGAACCGAGCCTGACCAACATCATGGTGGTCATAGGACTTACCTCGTGGATGGGGGTGGCGCGTCTTGTGCGGGCCGAAACGCTTTCGCTGCGGGAACGGGACTTCATCGCCGCTTCCAGACTTGCCGGAGCCTCCTCCGTCCGCCTGCTGTTCGTGCATATTCTGCCCAATGCCCTCGCCCCCGTGCTGGTTTCCGCCACGCTGGGCGTTGCCGGGGCCATCCTTGTAGAATCCTCCCTCAGCTTTCTGGGCCTCGGGGTACAGCCTCCCGACGCAAGCTGGGGCAACATGCTCATGGACGGCAAGAACACGCTGGAAATAGCCCCCTGGCTCTCTCTGTATCCCGGCCTTGCCATACTCGTCACCGTACTCGGCTACAATCTGCTCGGCGAAAGCCTGCGCGACATGCTGGACCCGAGGCTGAGGGAACGCTAGCCGCTTTTCCCCACAAAAAAAGCCCCCTTTCCGGGGGCTTTTTTCATAAGCAGCGTAGAAAAACATCACCAGTGGCGGTCGTCATGATTCCGTTCCTGCTGATTGCCGTAAATACCGCCCGCCAGAGCGCCGAGGCCGCCGCCGATAAGCGCGCCGGTGGTGCCGCTGCCGCCTGTCAGTGCGCTGATGCCGCCGCCGATCAGCTCGATGCCGGCTGACCCGGCCAGCGCGCCCTGCTGCGTCCTTGTCATGTTGGTGCAGCCCGTAAAGCCGAAGGCCAGGGCGCCGATCAGAACAATAACGGGGATTTTCTTCATGATTTCTTCTCCCGCAAAAAAGACATTAGCGCAGGGCGCGGCCCCGGCCTTCCGGGGCGGGGGCCCGGAGGAGGCGGAGGGGGAGGCGGAGCCGCATCCGCACGAAGAGGCAGCAGAGGAGCCGTCATACCGGCAGCGATCAGACCGGCCAGCGAACAAAGAAAGGTACGTCTGTTCATAGCCATAACTTCACCTCATCCTGTTTTCAGGGCGGACAGGATAGTGATTTAATACTCCACGGCCACATGTTTAGCAAGCGGCGAAAAAACGCGCCTTTCCGGAACACGAACAAAATATCCATGAAAACCGGATTGTTGGCCTCTTTCTTTCAACGCGGCGAGATCTGTAACATCGCCTTGCAAAGTCTTTCCGTGAAGTTCCGGCTGCATCGTACCGGAAAGACGCGCACAGGGATATGATGTTTTTTCCTCTCTGCCGGGGCGGCCCCCTTTTTCCCCAGGCGGCAGATGCGCTTTCCGGGGAAAACATGCCCCGCGCTCATCTGAGGCAGGAGGCGGCCGGTATGGGAAAACGCGCACCGGTCCGTTGCCAAAAAAGCGAGGCCGGAACCGGAATGCCCGGAACCGGCCTGAACGCCCCGCCTGCACGGAAAACGCCCGTCAGAAATTCCCCCTCCGGGGGCTATCCGTTTTCCTCTCCCGGATAATTTTCCATGGAACCCTGAAGCCACAAAACGCCGACCAGATCGTCGCCGATCTGCGGGACATAGCCTTTCAGCGTATGTTCCGCCGCATAAACATATCCCTGCACGGAACGCTCGCCGGCCCCTGCGAAGAGCGTAAGCAGCCGAAGAAAACGTCTCCCCAGGAACTCCACTTCCTCCATGGCGAGGACCGGCCCCTGAAACGCCCAGACCCCCACCACTTCCGTAGGCAGCATGGCGCCCTTGCCGTGGAACGACAGCTCCTCGGGATGAAAATCGCCAGCCTTCTTCTCGGGGTGCGCACGGAGAAAGACCTTCAGCGCGGCATCGCAGGCCGCCGTTCCCGGCACGAGCTCCACTTCCTCCCTTTCCGCCTTACGCAGGGAAAAGGCCAGCGCAGCCACATGGAACACGGCCTTCGCCCCGAACTGCAACTGCGGAACATGCTGAAAGAAACCGGAAAGGAAAAAAGCCAGCGGAGTCTGAAGGCGCGTGTCGCGCGCGGCCACCACACCGGAAATACCGTTGGACCATATATGCGCCTGCTCTATGCGGGACTCCACGGGAAGCCCTTCGAAAGCCGGATATCCGCCCACGAAGTCCGCCTTGCCCTTGCCCTGCCCCATGACGATGTGGGAATGAATGCTGATGCCCCCCGACGAAGGAGAAGCGAGAAGCAGCACGCTGGAACCGTCCTTTCTGTGCATGACCGGTCCCCGGGCCGTACTTTTTTCAAACAGCCCCTGCAGCATACCCACATATTCCCTGCTTCCCCCCGGGAAAAAAGCAGACCATACATCGCCGAGTCCCTCGAAATGCCTGCCCATGAAGGCCGAGGAAGGCCCTTCGTTGTCGGGAGCGGAATCGCTGGAGGTGTTGTTTCTGATCAGAGGCTGTTTCGCCGTCGTGCTGCTGTGTCTGCGGCCTCCGAAAAACTTGCCCGATATGGCCATGATCTCTCCTTCTCTTCAAGGGATGGCTTTGAAACGGTATGCTGCAGGAAAGGATACGGACTTTTGGCCGTAAAGCGTCCCGTCTTGGCCGGGGCGCTGAAGACGGCCGCATGTCGCCTTCTTTCTACGCCTGCATTCCGGCGAAGACGTATGGTACACGCAATCGTTTCCGGCGAAAAGTCCCTTACCGGTGATGACGCAGGGCGCGCAGACTGAGAATCACCCCCAGAATGTTGAGGGAGCCGAAAAGCAGCAGCGCGTAACGCATGGCATGAAGAAACAGACCTGCGCTTTCCAGCGTCACGGCGGTATCGCCCATGAACAGACCTATGGTGCAGGACATGATGATATGGCTCATCAGCCCCCCCATGGTGCGGAGGCAGCCGAGCAGACCGGAAGCCACCGACATTTCCTCTCTGGGCACGTTGCCCAGCGTGGCCGCCATGTTGGGGGCCGCAAAAAAGGCCGCCCCCACGCCAAGCACCGCCTGACTGACCACCACCTGCCATACGGGACTGTGTTCGCCGAGCAGCATGAGGCTCAGGATGCTCACGCCGCACCCCGCCATGCCCGCCGTGGATACAATGCCGGGGTGATATTTGTCGGCCAGCCTTCCGGCCAGCGGAGAAAACACGGTCTGGCACAGGCTCTGCACCATGAGCACCATGCCTGCATGAAAGGCGTTGAGGCCCAGAATCTGCTGAAGATACAGGGAAAAGAAGAGGGAAAGCCCCATGAAGGAACCGTAGTTGATGAACACGGCCGCCATGCCGTCGGGCAGGCCGGGGACCTTGGCCAGCAGCTTCAAATCGAGCATGGGATCGGCCGCCGTCCATTCTCTCCGTACGAAAACGGCCATGAGGCACAGCCCTGCGGGCAGCAGCGCGACCACCGCAGGGTGCAGAAAGGAACAGGTCGCCCCCATGGTCACACAGAAAAGCCCGCCTGCGCCGAGAGCTGCACTTTTCACGTCGAAGGAACGGCGCGCCCCTTCTCTGGGCATTTCGGGAATGACGTATCGCAATAGCGTCCACTCCACCAGACTGAGCGAAGCGATGATGAAGAACACCAGACGCCAGCCGAAAAGTTCCGAAAGTCCGCCGCAGGCCAGAGGCCCTATGGCCAGCCCCAGGTACACCGCCGATACCACGATGCTGATCACCTGCCCCCGGATATTCGCGGGGGCCAGCGTCACACTCAGCGTGGTGACGGCGCAGGAAATGGTTGCGGCGGCCACACCCTGGGCAAAACGCAGGGGAACAAGCACCCCCATGGCGGGGGCAAGCCCCATGCAGGCGCAGAACAGACAGAAACACCCCACTCCCACAAGCAGCGTACGCTTGACGCCGAACATGTCGGCAACCCTGCCGCTCAACATGTGGGAAATGGACTGGCCGAGATTATAGCACACCATCACGAGAGAAAGCGCAACGGCCGAAGCTCCCAGCGACTCGCCTATGGAAGGCAGCATGGCGGCCACGCCGCTCATGAGAAAGGGGGCGAACAGATTTCCCGTCCAGAGGGCGGCAATGACACTTTTTAAATGCAACGACGAAGGATTCTGCTGAATATCGAACATGGTCTGACTCCTTCCCTCCACCCTATGCCAAACGACGGCGGCTGGAAAGATTTCGCCGGAACTTCGTGAAACAGCTCTCAATATCATATCCGACGCCCAAGCTTCCGGCTCATTTCAGCCCCCGACGGAAGCATTCCCTCAGCCTGCTCCTCCCGACCGGCCGGATCGCATGAAAAGCCTGCAATCCTTCCGGGCGACGGAACCTGCCCTGCTCCGGCGGGCATCCCCTTCTTTTGAAAAGCCTCTCACACCGGCATCGGCAAATGCCCGTTCCCGTTTCCCGGCCGTTTTGCGCAAGGGCAGTGCCGCAGCCCCACGAACGCGACATAAATGGGGTCCCACCGGCATAGCCGGTGGTTCCTCTTGTGCGCCTGTAAGGCTTTCTTACCAGCCGCGCCCTGGCAGGCGCATGTACGGTCTGACATCTGCATTTCTGTTACCGGCGGCCCGTAAACGGGCTTCCGGCGTATGGGATGCTCAGATGATCTCCGTGTTTATCCTCGGCCAGTTGATGCCTGATGTACTCAGCTATCTTTGCCTTATTCTTACCTACCGTGTCGACATAGTAACCACGGCACCAGAACTCCCGATTACGATATTTGAACTTCAGCTCACCGAACTGCTCATATATCATCAGGCTGCTCTTTCCTTTCAAATATCCGACAAACGCCGATACACTCATCTTGGGCGGTATCTCTAGCAACATATGGATATGGTCGGGACAACATTCTGCTTCTACTATGCTCACTCCCTTCCACTCACATAATTTCCGCAATATTTCTCCTATGGCCCTTTTCTTCTCTCCATAGAAAACCTGTCGGCGATATTTTGGTGCAAAGACTATGTGATATTTACAGTTCCATTGCGTATGCGCTAACTTCTTTGTGTCACCCATTGTGACCTCCTTTTGATTTGCTTGTGGGCGCAATTGCCAGACCGCACCTCCTGCTTGGCAAATCAAAAGGAGTGTTTATCACATACCCATAACTATAAGTTTTCGGGAACCCCCAGCCTAGCTGGGGGTTTTCTTTTAACCAAAAAAGAAGGGAGGAAAAATCCTCCCTCCTCTTCATCAAAGCATTCCCGCAATCGTCATGCGGTCTTTTTCTCTTCCATCACCAGTCCGAGCAGCTCATCAATGGTATCCACGGTATGGATTTCCATCCTGCGCCTCAGGTCCGCCGGAATCTCTTCCAGATCCTTGGCATTCTGTGCAGGAATGACGGCCCTCTTCAGACCTCTGGCCACCGCACCGAGTATTTTTTCCTTGATGCCGCCCACGGGCAGCACCCTGCCTCGCAGCGTGATTTCCCCGGTCATGCAGGTATCGCCGCGCACGGATCTTCCGGTAAGCGCGGAAACCAGGGCGGAAACCAGCGTCACACCGGCGGAAGGCCCGTCCTTGGGCGTAGCGCCTGCAGGCACATGGATATGAATGTCCAGTTTCTGGGAAAACTCGGGATCGATGCCCAGCTCTTCCGCATGGGAACGGGCGTAGGTCACGGCGGCCTGCGCGCTTTCCTTCATCACATCGCCGAGCTGCCCGGTAAGCAGCAGCGCCCCCTTGCCCTGCATGGTGCTCACCTCGACATGGAGCACTTCGCCTCCGGCCTGAGTCCAGGCAAGGCCCAGAGCCACTCCGGGCAGAAGCTCCGTTTCCTTTTCCTCGTCAAGGAAACGCGGCGCGCCCAGAAGTTTCCCCACCAGCGCGGGCGTCACGGTAAACGGGGGCTTCTCCCCTTCCGCCTTGCGCCGTGCAAGCTTGCGGCAGATGGCGCCTATCTGGCGCTCCAGAGCGCGCAGACCGGCTTCACGCGTATATCCGCGGATCACGCGGGCCAGGGCATTGTCCCGGAACACCACGTCCCCTTCCTTCAGGCCGTTTTCCGCCACCTGTCTCCGTATGAGATAGCTGCGGGCGATGGAGAGCTTTTCCTGCTCCGTATAGCCGGAAAGGGAAATGATCTCCAGCCGGTCCAGCAGTGCCGGAGGAATGGTGTCGAGCTGATTGGCCGTACACAGAAAGAGCACCTTGGAAAGGTCGAATTCCAGATTCAGATAATGATCGCTGAAATGGGAATTCTGTTCCGGGTCCAGCGTTTCCAGAAGCGCGGAAGAAGGATCGCCCCGGAAGTCGTTGCCGAGTTTGTCGATTTCATCCAGCACGATGACGGGATTGCGCGTGCCCGCCTGCCGTATGGCCTGAATGATGCGCCCGGGCATGGCGCCGATGTAGGTACGCCGGTGCCCGCGTATTTCCGCTTCGTCGCGCATACCGCCCAGGGAAATACGCTGGAACTTGCGGCCGAGCGCACGGGCGATGGAACGCCCGAGAGATGTCTTGCCCACGCCAGGAGGCCCCACGAAACACAGCACAGGCCCCTTGGAATCGGGGTTCAGCTTGCGCACGCTCAAGAATTCAAGAATCCTGTCCTTGACCTTTTCAAGGCCGAAATGATCTTCATCGAGAATGGCGGCAGCCTTCACGATGTCGAGCCGGTCGCGGGACATCTTCTTCCACGGCAGTTCCGCCAGCAGATCAAGGTAGGTGCGCACCACGGTGGCTTCTGCGGAATCGCCGTGCATGGAGGCGAGACGGCGCAGCTGCTTGTCGGCCTCACGCCGGGCTTCGGGCGGAAGGCCGGCCTTGTCCAGCGCCTTTTTCAGGGCTTCGTTCTCGTCCTCCTCATCGCCGCCGTCGCCGAGTTCCTTATGAATCGCCTTGAGCTGCTCGCGCAGGAAATAATCTCTCTGCGCCTTGTCCATGCCCTCGCGCGCCATGCTCTGGATGCGCGCCTGCATGGTGGCGACCTCCACCTCGCGCAGAAGGTGCTCGTTCACCCGGCGCAGGCGCTCCACGGGATCGAGACATTCCAGAAGAGCCTGAGCCTCCTCAATGCGCAGTCGCATATTGGCGGCAATGATGTCGGCCAGACGGCCCGGCTCATGCACGGAGTTGAGAACATTCATGATTTCGCCGGAAGGAAGCCCGCGCAGATGCAGTATTCTGTCGCTCTGCTCCCTTGCGGAACGCAGCATGGCCTCAAGCTCCACATCGGAAACCTCGCTCTGCGTCTCTTCCAGCAGGCGCACGCGGGCCAGGAGTATGGGGCCGTCGCTGTCGAACTCCTCCACATGGGCGCGCGTAAGGCCCTGCACCAGCAGTTTGACCTGCCCGTCGTTCATCTTGATCATGCGCAGAATCATGACCACGGAACCCACGGAATACAGATCTTCCGGGCCGGGTTCGTCGGTGGAGCCTTCGCGCTGGGTGCAGAGCAGAAGATACCTGTTTCCGTTCAGGGCGAATTCCACGGTGTCCATGGCCTTTTCACGGCCTTCAAACAGAGGCACGATCATGGAATTGAACACCACGCTGTCGCGCAGGGGCAGTACGGGCAATACGGAGGGAATGGCGGGAGCCTGGTCGTCGGTCTCGCCGGAGGCGTTTCCGTCCCGCTCTTCTCCGCCGCCGTCATGCCCGTTGTCGCGGGCCTTCGCGGGGGAATCTTCCTCTTGTTGTTCCAGCATATTGTTCTTGTCGTCTTCCGGCACTGCGGAAAGCGTCTTTTGCGTATCGCTCATGCTATCCTCGTTCGGGCAGTTCCCGTACCTATCTTTTCGGCACTTCGATCCGGCGGTCCTGCATCATGCTGTAGGACGCCTCGGAAGTGATGATCACATGATCGTGCAGCAACAGGCCCAGATGCCGGAGCGCCAGGGCTATACGCCCGGTCAGCGCCTTATCCTCCTGCGAAGGCATGTATGCCCCGCCGGGATGGTTATGCATGAGAACAATGCTGCTTGCATGGTGCCTGACCATGAGCTCCACCACTTCCAGCGGTTCCAGAGCCACATGGTTGAGCGAACCGTGACGGATCTTTTTAAACATAAGCAGCCTGTTCTGTTTGTCCAGAAGCGCGATCCATACTTCTTCAACAACGCAATGGCCGAGACGCAGCCTGCCCATTTCGACAAGATCGGGCAGCGTCACGGGTCTTTTTCTTTGTACGTTGCTTTGGGAAGCGCGGGCAATGATTTCCCGCAGGACGGCAAGAAAACTATCAACGGCGGGACCGCAGCCTTCCACCTGGGCCAGCTCGTCCGCCGAAGCCCGGAGCAGCGCGCCGAAACCGTCGAAGCGCTGCAGAAGACGCTTGGCAAGAATTTTATTGTCGCGGCGAAGGTACACGCAGCCCAGAGCCAGTTCCAGCAGCTCATAGTCGGGCAGCGCGGAAGGTTCGGCAAGAAAGCGTTCGCGAAGGCGCTTCCTGTGCCCGGAACGAAGAGCCGACTCGGAAAGGGAATCGTCCTTTTTCATGGCGGGTCAGCGCATACGGGGCGCTTCTTCTCGGGAAGCGGCAAAAGTCAGGGAAAGATCGGCCACCAGTTCCTCCATGGCCTGCAGCGGCTGCCGCGCACCGCTCTTCACGGAGAATTCCGCCTTCCGCAGCGAGGAAAAAATGCGGGAAAGCCCCTCGAAACCGACACGGGCGGCAAGACGGCGCTTCTCATTTTCCACATACTGGGGCACGAACACCTTTTCCCCGGCATTCATCTGCCACAGAATGCGGGCCTCGCGCGCCATAAGGGTGAGCAGGGGAAAAAGCAGGGACTCTCCGCCGTCGCCCGCCTGCAGAAGCGTCTTCCATACGGAACGGGCATTGCCCGCTTCAAGCTGACGGATGATGTCGAAAATGACGGCTTCCGGCGTGAATTCCGTCATCTGCCGTACAAGATCCACGTCCACGGCGCCGTCGGGAGAAGCCAGAAAAAGCTGCTCCAGCGCGTTGTGAACGGCAAAGGCATCGGGAATAAGCATTTCCGAAAGGGTATTCACCGCTTCCGGCGTCATGCTCAGGCCCATGGCGGAAGCCTGTTTCTGCACATAGCGGCCGAGGGCCCGCGCCTCTATGCCTGCCGAACGCCATACCCACTGCTTTTTGTCGGCAAAGGCCAGACACTTGAGTTTGGCGATATGGGCCGGAAGTTTGGGCTGCCCTTTTTCCCACGCTCCTTCCAGGCAGAATACGGGCAGCACGCCGGAACGCGGCGTGCCCAGAGCCGCGGAAAGACGCTTCCACGTTTCGGCCGGAAGCTGTTCCGCACCGCGGACCACAAGCACGCGGGCACGGCCGTCCATGCCGATCAGGGTCAGCTTGTCCCAGAAACGGCGGTCCAGTCCCTCATCCGACCAGAAGACCTGCACACCGGGCATGTCTCCCCTGCAGGAGGCGACAAGCTCCCCCTCCACATACTCGCGCAGCAGCGCAGCGTCGGGGCAGATGCAGAAAAAGAAACCGGGCCTGTCCATAAATGCCTCTGAAGCGTTTGTTCCGTACCCGTACCTCTCCCCTTTTCTCCCCGAAGGCAGAAAAAAGGAGAATCCGGCCGGCAGAAGGATCAGAATTTCTGCTGCATACGGTCAAGCGCGCGGCGCAGGGCCTCCTTCAGGCCGTCGCGTATGGCGCTTGCCTCATCCACGGTCTCGAACCTGTCGAAATAGGAAACCACGCCGGAACGCCATACCACCGTCCCCGATTTGCCGCTGCGGACAATAAGTTCCAGCTGCACTTCGGTATCGCTGAGCAGGGTGTTGTCCACGCTGTTGGATATGGAGGAACGCACACGGAAGCCGGGCATGGTGATGGTGAGAAGATAATCGGCGTTTCCACTGTCCACCCAGCGGGCAAGACGGCGCAGGTTCACTTCGTCGCGCGTGAGACCGCGCAGATAATACTGAACCCAGGGGTACATGGTGACCTGCTCCACCTTGTCTATCCTGAGCGTCTGGTTTCCGTCGCCGAGCACGCTCACGGCGCGCGAACTGCCGGAGGAATAACCATCCAGCTCATAGCCGCAGCCGCCGGCAAAAAGGCCGAGGCAGCAGACGACAGCCGCCAGTCCTTTCCACGTTACCCTGGGTCCTTTCATCGACATTCCCTCATGATTCCCCTCCCCGCAGGCGGGGAACATTTCCGCAAATAACACATCCGTCGCTCGCCGGAACGGAGACTTCCGCACGGCAGGCCGCCGGTCCGCAGCGGGCCGCTGCGGGAAATATTGTTTTTCTTCCGCCCCTTCACCGGACACGAACGCCGGGGAAAAGCCACGCCCGGAGCACTGCTTTTTCTGCGAGGTCCGGCCTTCTCCGCAGAACAGGCGGAACGGGACTTCTGCCGGCGCGCCTTATCGCACGGATTCTTCCGAAAACGAAACAACGCCCCGACATCCGGCGGGACGTACCGGGCGAGTCCGCCCGCAGGACTGAGGGCGGGATGACGGGCCTTCCCCCCGGCGAAGAAGGGAAGGCCCGCACAGACTGTTTATCCGGCCACGATGTTGACCAGCTTGCCGGGCACCACGACGACCTTGCGCACCGTCTTTCCGGCGATGTGATTCTGGATGGAACGCTCGGCGAGCGCGGCCTTTTCCAGCTCCTCACGGGAGGAACCGGCAGGTACTTCCACCTTGCCGCGCAGCTTGCCGTTCACCTGCACCACCACGGTCACCACGTCGCGCTTCAGGGCTTCCTCGCTCCAGGCAGGCCAGCTCACGTCGTCCAGCGCGTCGGCATGTCCCAGTTCCTGCCAGACTTCCTCGCACATGTGCGGAGTGAAGGGGAAGAGCATGGCAAGCACCGTGGCCATGGCGGAGGACAGCGCATTGCGGCCTTCTTCCGTGGCGGAAAGTTCCTCGCGGTACTGGTTCACCGCATTCACCAGCTCCATGATGGCGGCGATGGCGGTATTGAACTGATTGCGTTCCGCAATGTCCTCGCCCACCTTCTTCACCGTGGCGTGCTCGCTCAGGCGCAGAGCGCGAATGGCGTCGCTCGCGGCGGGAGTCAGGTCGGAACAGGGAAGCACGGGCTTCAGCACGGACTGCATTTCGGCAAACATGCGCCACACTCTGCTCACGAAGCGGTAGGAACCTTCAATGCCGCTGTCGCTCCAGTCGAAGTCGCGTTCCGGCGGAGCGGCGAACAGGCAGAACAGACGCACCGTATCCGCGCCGTACTTCTTCACCATGGCGTCGGGGTCGACGATGTTGCCCTTGGACTTGGACATCTTGCTGCCGCCGAGCAGCACCATGCCCTGCGTGAGCAGATTCTTGAAGGGTTCGTCCATATCGGCGGGGAAATAGCCGAAGTCGCGCAGCATCTTGGTGAAGAAACGCGAGTAGAGAAGATGCAGAATGGCATGTTCCACGCCGCCGATGTACTGATCCACGGGCATCCAGTACCTGAGCGCCTCCATATCGAAGGGCGCGTCGTCCTTGCGGGCGGAGGTGTAGCGGGCGAAGTACCAGGAGGATTCCACGAAGGTATCCATGGTATCCGTCTCGCGGCGGGCGGGGCCTCCGCAGCAGGGGCATACCGTTTCCACGAAGGAAGGCGTGTCGGGCAGAGGAGAACGGCCGTCCTCGCAGGTCTTCACGTCCAGGGGCAGGCGCACGGGCAGATCTTCGATCTTCACGGGCTGCACGCCGCACTTTTCGCAGTACACCACGGGAATGGGAGCACCCCAGTAGCGCTGACGGGAAATGTTCCAGTCGCGCAGGCGGTAGTTCACCGTGGCGCGGCCCTTGCCCATTTCCTCAAGCTTGCTGATGATGGCGGCCCTGCCTTCTTCGTTGGGCATACCGGTAAATTCACCGGAATTCACCAGAACGCCCGCATCCACGAAGGCTTCCGTCATTTCGGAGGGAACAAGCTCCTGCCCTTCGGGGCTCACCACGACCTTGATGTCGATGCCGAACTTGTGCGCGAAGTCGAAGTCGCGCTGATCGTGCGCAGGCACGGCCATGACCGCGCCGGTGCCGTAGTCGGCCAGCACGAAGTTGCCGAGCCAGATGGGAATACGGTGACCGGTGAAAGGGTTCAGGCAGTACGCGCCCGTGAACACGCCGTCCTTTTCCAGCGTTTCCGACTGACGGTCCAGGCGGTCCATGTTGCGGGTACGTTCGATGAAGGCGCGGATCTCGGCCTCGTTCTCACGACCGGCGATGAGGGATTCCACCAGCGGATGTTCAGGAGCCAGCGTCATGAAGGTGACGCCGAACACGGTATCGGCGCGGGTGGAGAACACCTTGATCTCGCCTTCGCGGCCTTCCAGCGGGAACACGATTTCCGCACCGGTGGAACGGCCTATCCAGTTGTGCTGCATGGTGAGCACGCGGGAAGGCCAGCCCTTTTCCAGCTTTTCAAGGTCGGCGAGCAGCTCGTCGGCATAGGCGGTGATGCGGAAGAACCACTGCGTCAGGTCCTTCTGTTCCACCACGGAGTCGCAGCGCCAGCAGCGGCCGTCCACCACCTGTTCGTTGGCCAGCACGGTGTGGCAGCTCGGGCACCAGTTCTGCGGAGCCTTCTTGCGGTAGACGAGGCCCTTTTCCAGACACTTCAGGAAGAATTCCTGTTCCCAGCGGTAATATTCCGGGCGGCAGGTCGCCACTTCCCTGCGCCAGTCGTAGGAATAGCCCATACGCTGGAGCTGGACGCGCATGTTGTCGATATTGGAATACGTCCACTTCGCGGGGTGCGTGCCGTGCTTGATGGCGGCGTTTTCCGCGGGAAGACCGAAGGCGTCCCAGCCGATGGGATGCAGGACATTGTATCCCTGCATACGGCGGAAGCGGGCCATGACGTCGCCTATGGAGTAGTTGCGGACATGGCCCATGTGGATGTTGCCCGACGGATACGGGAACATTTCCATCAGAAAATACTTGGGACGGGAAGGATCGACCTCGCAGTCGAACGAGCCTTTTTCAGCCCAGATCTTCTGCCATTTTTCTTCCAGCGCATGAGGATCGTAACGAGACGAGAGTGCCATTTCTGTTCCTTGAATCTCCGGGCCTGCGCCCGCTTTCAATAAATCATTCCGGGTATGAGACCCGTCAGTTGCGAATGGTGAGTTCCCCCTTGTCCACGGCCTTGCTCACCGCATCGAGTATGCCGTTGACAAAGGTGTGGGAACGGGCGTCGCCGTACTGCTTGTCCAGCTCCAGAGCTTCGTTCATGGAAACCCGGGAAGGCACGTCGGCACGGTAAAGCATTTCGTACACGCCGAGACGCAGAAGATTCAGTTCCACGCGGCCGACGCGGTCGAGCCTCCAGTTGCGGGCGAACTTTTCAATGATGGCGTCCAGTTCGTCGCGGTGCTGCCATACGCCGTACACCAGCTCCCAGGCAAAGCCGGAGGGTTCTCCCTCCTGTTCGAGGGCCTCGTCCTGACGGGGCACCGCAAGGAAGGCGGCCTTGAGCTTTTCCACGGAAGCGCATTCCTGAAATTCCTGACCGTACAGAGCCTGAAAGGCCAGAAGACGGTGCGCGCGGCGGGAAGGTTCTTTCGCGGACATCAGATCTGCTCCATGACGCGGATGGTTTCCACAACGGCGGCAGCGGTTTCCGCACCCTTGTTGCCCACATGCGCGCCGGCGCGTTCAATGGCCTGCTCCAGAGTGTCGCAGGTCAGAAGGCCGAAGCCCACGGGCAGACCGGACTGCAGGGAAACCTGGGCGATGCCCTTGGAGGCTTCGGCGCAGACATAGTCGAAATGAGGGGTGCTTCCGCGGATCACCGCGCCGAGGGCGATGATGCCGTTGTACTGGGAAAAGGCGGCCAGCTTCTTGCACACGATGGGCAGTTCATAGGCCCCGGGCACGCGGACGACGGTGATGTCTTCCTGGGAGGCACCATGACGGGTCAGGTAGTCAATGGCGCCCTCCACCAGATGCTGGACGATGAAGTCGTTGAAACGCGACGCCACAATGGCGATCTTCAGGCCCTGTGCGTTGAGCTGTCCTTCTATGGTCTTGACGGAATACATGGTTTCCTCACTCTGTCTTGGGGCATACCCGCCGGAGCAGGTGGCCCATTTTTTCTTTCTTCGTCAGCAGATAGCTTTCGTTGTAGCGGCCGGGTTCCTGTTCTATGGGCACACGCTCCACAATGTCCAGACCGTAGCCTTCCAGTCCCACGATTTTGGTGGGATTGTTGGTCAGCAGGCGCAGCTTGCGTATGCCCAGATCCACCAGAATCTGCGCGCCGACGCCATAATCGCGCAAATCGGGCCGGAAGCCAAGACGAATATTGGCCTCCACCGTGTCCAGCCCCTGTTCCTGAAGCGCGTAGGCCTTGATCTTGTTCGCAAGGCCTATGCCGCGCCCTTCCTGCCGCATGTACAGAAGAACGCCCCGCCCTTCCTTCTCTATCTGCATAAGCGCTGCGGCAAGCTGTCCGCCGCAGTCGCAGCGCATGGAACCGAACACGTCGCCGGTGAGGCATTCGCTGTGCACGCGCACGAGCACGGGCTCAGGCGTGGTCACATCGCCCTTCACCAGCGCCACATGGGTGCGTCCGTCCACGGAATTCTCGTAGGCGATGATGCGGAAATTCCCGTACTTCGTGGGCATGGCCGCCTCGGCGGCACGCTTCACGGCCACTTCCCCGTGTTCCAGCCGCCAGCGGATGATGTCCCTGTTGGCGGCAATATGCAGGTCATGCTCGGCCGCGAACTTCTCAAGGTCGGGCATACGGGCCATGGTGCCGTCTTCCTTCATGATCTCGCAGATCACGGCGGCATCCTTGAGCCCCGCCATGCGGCAGAGATCGACGCTGCCCTCCGTCTGCCCGGCACGGGTCAGCAGCCCTCCGGGCCTCGCACGCAGGGGGAACATGCAGCCCGGCGACACGAGATCGGCAGGCACGGCGCCGTCGGCAACGGCCGTACGCACGGTATGCGCGCGGCCTTCCGCAGAAATGGCGGGAGCCTCCCCGCGGCGGGCATCGATGGATACGGTGAAATTCGTACCGAACCGGGAACCGTTGCGCCGCGTCATGAGCGGAAGTTCCAGCGCGTCGGCACGCGCGGCGGAAAGGGAAAGGCAGATGAGTCCGCGCCCCTGCCGCGACATGAAATTGATGATTTCCGGCGTGACGAACTCCGCAGCGACCACAAGGTCGCCTTCGTTCTCCCTGTCCTCATCATCCACAAGAATGATCATTCTGCCCTTTTTCAGATCGTCAAGGGCCGTCTCCACACTGCACAGAGGCATACGTTATCCTTAGGAACGGGTGAAGGTGAACCGGCAAGGTACGGACGACGCCGCAGCCGGACGCGCTAAAAACCGAAACCGTTGCGGCGCAGGAAATCCATGGTCACGCGTTCTTCGGGAGCGCTTCCGCGGCTCCCCCCATACGGCTGCATGAGATGCTTCACATACTTGCCGATGACATCCGTTTCCAGGTTCACCGCCGAGCCGGACTTCCACGACGCCACCGTGGTCACGCGCCAGGTTTCGGGAATGATGTTCACTTCCAGAAATCCCGGACCGCACTCATTCACGGTGAGACTTATGCCGTCCAGCGTCACCGACCCCTTGGGCACGATCTGAAGGCTCCACGCTTCGTCGAAGACGAGGCGTATGCGTCGGGAATCCCCCACGGGACGCACGCTTTCCACACGGGCCACGGTATCCACATGTCCGCTCACGATATGGCCGCCGAAGCGTTCGCCCATGGCCATGGCGCGTTCCATGTTCACAAGGCCCCCCACGGCAAGCCCCCCGAGATTGGAACAGGAGAGCGTCTCCGCCGAAGCAAAGGCCGTGAACGCAGGCCCGGAGGGAATCCAGGTTTCCATGGTAAGGCATACGCCGTTACAGGCCACGGATTCGCCGATTTCGGGAGAATCCCACGCGAAAAGCGGATGAAAGCGGAAGAGTACGTCCCCTCCCCTCTTTTCCATGCTCTCGATGCGGCCCTGCCCCTCGATAAGCCCCGTAAACATAGATCAGCCCCTGTCCGCACGAAAATAAAGATGAATGTCGCCGTCCAGTACGGACGTACGCATCACGCGCATACGCAGCGCGTCCTCCATATCGTCCGCCGTGCGGCCGGAAAACACGGGCGTTGCGTCCGCATCCCCGAGAATGGAAGGGGCCAGATGCAGATGGAATTCGTCCACAAGGCCCTGCTCCAGCAGGGAAAGCGCCAGCCTGCCGCCGCCTTCGCAGAGCACATACAGGCAGTGTTCCTGCTCTCTCAGGGTGTTGAGCACTTCTTCCGCATCCAGCGTATGCCTGCCGGCCGCGCTGTCCACCCCGTACACGCGCGCGCCCCGGTTGCGCAGGGATACTGCCGCGGGAGAGGCCGCCTGCGCCGCCGTGCTGAAGAACACGCAGTCGCCGGGGCGCTCGTCCAGAAGATGACAGGAGGTATCGGCACCCGGCAGGCGCGAAGTCATCACCGCCGCCAGAGGCTGGCGCGTGGCGCTCTGCGTTCTTGCCGTAAGACGGGGATTGTCCAGAAGAAACGTGTTGCCGCCCACAAGAACGGCGCCGCCCGCCCGCGCGATGTTCTCGCGCAGGCGCATCACCTCTTCATGAGAGGCGCGGTTGGAAATACGCTGAGACCGCCCCGCCCGCGTCGCAATGCGGCCGTCGAGCGTGGAGGCCATTTTGAGAATGACGTAGGGCCTGCGCGTGGTCTGCCAGATGATGAAGTCGGCCACAAGATCGCGGCACTCCTTCTCCAAAACGCCCATCTCCACCTGCACTCCGTGTTCGCGCAGAAATTCCGCTCCGCCGGAAGCCTGGGCGTTCACGTCGGCCATGCCGACCACCACATGGGGAATGCCCGCCTCCAGAATGGCCTTCGTGCAGGGGGGCGTCTTTCCCTGATGGTTGCAGGGTTCCAGCGTGACATACAGCGTGCACGAGGAAGGATCGACGCCCTTCTCCCGCGCGTCGCGCAGGCAGTTCACCTCGGCGTGCCCCTCGCCGCAAACCGCGTGCCAGCCTTCGGCCACAATATTGCCGTCGCGCACCAGAACCGCACCCACCACAGGGTTGGGAGCAGTGCTCCAGCGCCCTCTTTCGGCCAGCTCCAGGGCCGCCCTCATGAATGGTTCGTGCCGGTTCATGCCCTGCCTCCTTCCTTTTCGCCTTCCGGCACGGCCCGCGCGGCCTCGGCCGGAACGCCGTTTTCCACACCTTCCGGGCCGTCGGCGCCGTGCGGCAGGTGTATCACCTCCACCCCCGCTTCCGCGAGCATGGACTTTGAAAGTTCGTCGGGATAGTTCTCGGAAATCCATATCCGCCGCACCCCGCAGTTGATCAGCATCTTGGAACAGATGAAGCAGGGATAGGTGGTGCAGTACAGTTCCGCGCCGCGCAGGGAAATGCCGTGCACCGCGGCCTGTATGATGACGTTCTGCTCGGCATGGATGCCCCGGCATATCTCGTGGCGCTGACCGGAGGGAATGCCCAGCGTCGCGCGCAGACAGCCGACCTCAAGGCAGTGCGGCACGCCGGAAGGCGCCCCGTTGTATCCTGTGGCCAGAATGCGCCTGTCCAGCACGGCCACGGCTCCCACCTTCCGGCGAAGACAGGTGGAGCGCTCCGCCACAAGGTAGGCTATGTCCATGAAATATCTGGGCCAGCTGGCCCTGCTGCCTTGCATCATACATCCTCCCGTTTCATTCCGGGAACGTATCACCGTTTGCAAGCAAGGAAAAGGGCGGCCCCGCGCAGATGCCGTGCGCAAAGCCGCCCATGCTTTTTTACCAGGCGAACAGCGGGAAATCGCAGGCGAAGGCTTCCACTTCACCACGAATCTCCGCAAGGCGGGATTCGTTGGTGGTATGGGCAAGCACGTCCACAATCCAGCCGCCCACCTTTTCCATGTCCTTTTCCTTCATGCCGCGCGTGGTGAGCGCGGCCGTGCCGATGCGCACGCCGGAAGTGACGAAGGGGGAACGCGTTTCAAAGGGCACGGTGTTCTTGTTCACCGTGATGCCGGCAAGATCGAGAGCATGTTCGGCATCCTTGCCGGTGATGTCCTTGTCGCTCAGATCCAGCAGCATGAGGTGATTGTCCGTACCGCCGGAAACGAGAGAGTATCCGGCATCGGTGAGGCAGGCGGCGAGCACTTTGGCGTTGCGCAGAATCTGCGCCTGATATTCCTTGAATTCAGGACGAAGCGCTTCGCCGAAGGCCACGGCCTTGGCGGCGATGATGTGCATGAGCGGACCGCCCTGCATACCGGGGAACACCTTGCTGTTGATGGACTTGCCGTACTCTTCCCCGCGGGAGGTGAGTATCATGCCGCCGCGCGGCCCGCGCAGGGTCTTGTGCGTGGTGGTCGTGGTGATGTCCGCCCAGGGAAGCGGAGAAGGATGGAGCCCTGCGGCGACAAGGCCTGCGATGTGGGCCATGTCCACCATGAGCTTCGCGCCCACTTCATCGGCAATCTTGCGGAAACGCTCGAAATCGATGATGCGGGAATAGGCGCTGGCGCCCGCCACGATGAGCGCGGGGCGGCATTCGCGGGCCGTCTTTTCCAGCTCGTCGTAGTCGATGCAGCCCGTTTCACGGTTCACGCCGTAAGGCACGAAGTGATAGGCCCTGCCGGAAAAGTTCACGGGGCTGCCGTGGGTGAGGTGGCCGCCATGGGAAAGATCCATGCCCATCACCGTATCGCCGGGCTTGATGAGCGCCAGGTAGGCGGCCATGTTGGCCTGACTGCCGGCATGGGGCTGCACGTTGGCATAGTCGCAGTCAAACAGCTTCATCGCACGGTCGCGGGCAAGGTTTTCCACGATGTCCACGAATTCGCAGCCGCCATAGTAACGCTTGCCCGGGTACCCCTCGGCGTACTTATGCGTCATGATGGAGCCCTGCGCCTCGCGCACGGCGACGGATACGAAGTTTTCCGAGGCTATGAGCTCAAGCTTGCTCACCTGACGGCGGGATTCCTTCCAGATGGCGTCCGCGACTTCGGGGTCGCGCAAAATCAGTTCTTCCATGGTTCTCCGTTCCTGAAAATTGAGGGCCGGTACCCCGGCCCTGCAGATTACGCGGTAAACTTCTTCAGTATGAGGCTTGCGTTGGTGCCGCCGAAACCGAAGGAATTTATCATGGCATAGCCGGGATCGAGCTTCTTCGATCCTTCGCCCATGTAGTTGAGATCGCACTCGGGATCAGGAGTTTCCTGATTGATGGTGCCGGGCACCATGCCGGTGAACAGGGAAAGCGCGGCAAACACGCTGGACGCGCCGCCGGAAGCACCGAGAAGGTGGCCGATCTGCGACTTGACGGCCGTGATGGCCAGGTTCTTCGCATGGTCGCCGAACACTTCGTGCAGCGCTCGGGTTTCGGCCGCGTCGTTGGCATGGGTGGAGGTGCCGTGGGCGCTCACATGGTCGATGGCTTCAGGGGCGAGGCCCGCATCGGCCAGGGCGTTGCGCATACAGGCCGCCATGCCTTCGCCGGTTTCCAGAGGCGCCACCATGTGGTGGGCGTCGTCGGAAGCGCCGAAGCCCACGACTTCGGCATAGATCTTCGCACCGCGGGCCTGGGCATGTTCCAGGGTTTCCAGCATGAGCATACCCGCGCCCTCGCCCATGATGAAGCCGCCGCGACCGGCATCGAAGGGACGGGAGGCCTTTTCCGGCTCGTCCTGATGGGTGGTGCAGAGCGCCTTCATGGAGGTGAAGCCGGAAATGCCCATTTCCGTGATGGTGGATTCGGCGCCGCCGGTGATGACGGCATCGGCGCGGCCGAGCACAAGCTGATCATAGGCGCTGCCGATGGCGTGCAGCGCGGAGGCGCAGGCGCTCGTGGCAACGACGTTGATACCCTTCGCACCCGTGAAAATGGCCACCTGGCCGGGAGCCATGTTGGAAATCAGCATGGGAATGTAGAAGGGAGAAACGCGGTTGGGGCCGGAAGTACGCAGCTTTTCGTGGAAATCTTCAATGGTCTTGAGCCCGCCGAGACCGACGCCCAGCACCACGCCCACGCGACCGGCGTTGCTCTCGTCGATCTTGAGACCGGAATGCTGCACAAGCTGCATACCCGCGCAGACGGCCAGCTGACAGAAGCGGTCCATCTTGCGGCACTGCTTGGCCGGGATGAATTCTTCGGGGGTAAAATCCTTCACTTCGCCCGCGATATGCGTGGGAAATTCGGTGGAATCAAACTGGGAGATACGGCCGATGCCGGACTTGCCGGCAAGAAGGGCCTCCCAGCTGCTCTCCAGGTTGGTTCCCAGAGGCGTGATGGCTGAAAGACCGGTGATGACAATGCGTTTACGATCCACGCGAAAGCACTCCATATGAATAGGTGACGGGAAAATGCCCCTGCCGGGGACGTGCAGCGTCGGCGTATATCCGCTTCCGCCTTCCGCACGCCTTGTGCGGACCATGGCACGTCCTTACCGCGAACCTCTCCTTTCACGGCGTCGTTCAGAGGCGCCCCTCGACCCGCGCGTGCGGGCCGTCAGAGTTTTGCCCTGGAACCGTCGGCACGCCCTGCCGCCTTTGCCGAAGCGGCAAAAAAGCCGGCGTGCTCCGCAGCCCGGCCCGCCAGTCAGGCCGCCATGCCGCGAACGGTGATAGTGAAACATCTCGTCAGCCGGAATACGCTGCGCGAGCATAGGGCTCCGCTTCTGCAAGGCGCTTCACGCCTCTGCCTCATGCGGAGCCTGAGCGATCAGGAACAACATCGCTCTAAACTCGAATACGCCGGGGAACGCGAGGCTCCCCGGCATCTTCATGAAAACAAGATGAAAGGAAGTGACTTATTTCTGCTTGCTTTCAATATAGTTGATGGCGTCCTTGACCTTCAGGATCTTCTGGGCGTCTTCGTCGGCGATTTCCACACCGAAGGCTTCTTCAAAAGCCATGATGAGTTCGGTAAGATCGAGAGAGTCGGCACCCAGATCTTCGATGAAGGAAGCTTCGGGGGTCACTTCTTCTTCAGAAAGCTGAAGCTGTTCGACGATGATCTGCTTAACTTTATCTTCAACGGCGGCCATGGTTCCCTCCAGGGGGTGTTTCAGGTTTCTACATCCATGCCGGAAGCTCTGCTGCTCCGGCTGCCAACCACATTCAAAGTACTCCCCGTCCTCCGGCGAACCTGAAGGGGGGGGGAGCCGGATAGCTCCGGAAATATCTTCAGCAGTACAAACCGCCGTTCACGGCAATGACCTGCCCCGTGATGTACGCGGCCTTATCGGAAGCCAGGAAGGCCACGGCGTCGGCCACATCCTGCGCGGAACCGAGACGGCCCAGAGGAATGGAGGCGGCGTAGGCCTTCTTCGTCTCCTCCGTGAGGGCGGCGGTCATGTCGGTTTCAATGAAGCCGGGCGCAACGGCGTTCACGGTCACGGAACGCCCGCCCAGTTCCTTGGCGGCGGATTTGGTCATGCCTATGAGGCCCGCCTTGGCGGCGGCGTAGTTGATCTGACCGGCATTGCCCATCTGACCGACCACGGAGGAAATATTGATGATGCGGCCTTCGCGCTGACGGGCCATGATCTTGGCCGCTTCACGCAGAAAGAGGAAGGCGCCGCGCAGGTTGGTGTTGACCACGGCGTCGAAGTCCTCGTCCTTCATGCGGAGCACAAGGCCGTCTCGGGTGATGCCCGCGTTGTTCACGAGTACGGAAAGATGCACCTTGCCCTTGATCTCTTCGGCAAAGAAACGGGAAACGGCTTCGGAATCGCCGGAATCCAGGCAGAAGGCGCGGGCGTGCCCGCCCATGGCCTCGATATCGGCCACGGTCTGCATGGCCGCTTCGGGACGGCTCACATAGGTGAAATATATCTGGTATCCGGCGGCGGCGAGGGTAAGCGCCACGGTGCGGCCGATGCCGCGGGAACCGCCGGTGACAAGCGCGGTGGGGGAGAGTTCGCTCATGCTCAAGCTCCTATGAGGGGAATACTAAGCGTTTTCCGGGGAAATGACAACGGAGAAACTAAGCCAGCAGCGCGGAACCCCAGGTCATGCCGCCGCCGAAGCTGGTCAGAAGAACCTTCATGCCCGGCTTCAGCCTGCCTGTCCGGCGGGCGTCCTCCATGGCCACGGGAAGCGTGGCGGCGGAGGTGTTGCCGTAATGCTGCACATTGGCGAAAACATGGCCTTCATCCAGCCCCAGCCTTTCTCCCACGGCTTTGATGATGCGGAGATTGGCCTGATGAGGAATGAAGAGATCGAGCTCCGCAAGGCTCATGCCGTTGCGCTCCAGAATGCGGAGGCTCTCCTCCGCCATGCTGCGCACGGCGTGCTTGAACACCGCCATGCCCTGCATGGAAATGAACCAGTCCGCGCCCACGGGGTCGCCCTCCCTCATGCTGCAGGCCGCGCCCCCGCCTATCTGAATAAGCTCATGCAGGGAGCCGTCGGAAGAACAGACCACGTCGCTCAGCCTCCAGAGGGCATTCTTTCCGCAGGAACGGAGCACCACGGCCCCGGCGGCGTCGCCGAAAAGCACGCAGGTGGTGCGGTCGGAAAAATTGGTGCGGCGGCTCAGACCTTCCGCAGCCACAAGCAGCACCACAGCGTCGTCATGCGTGCCTGCAATGGCGCGCGCCAGTTCAAGCCCGTACACGAAGCCCGTGCACGCGGCATTGAAGTCCAGGCACATCACATCCCCCCTGCGGCCATCCTGGGCGGACAGACCGAGCTTGCCCGCAATGACGCAGGCCGTGCTGGGGCAGAGATAGTCGGGAGTGCAGGTGGCTACGAAAATATGCGTGACTTCTTCCGGCGACACTCCGGCCTCCGCCAGAGCGGCACGCGCGGCTTCCACACCGCAGTCGGAAGGATTGACGCCTTCGTCAAGGATATGACGTTCCTTGATGCCCGTTCTGGTGGTGATCCACTCGTCGGAAGTCTCCACCAGCTTTTCCAGGTCGTGATTGGTCATGACACGGGGAGGAATGAAGGTGCCGAGTCCGCAAATGTAACAGGGATGATTCATGAAGATGTCCGGAGAGGCGCCCGGGAGGCAGCCGATCCCAGTTGAGACGAGGGGGGCCGCGACGGCCCCGCCTCGAAAGAAGCCGCGCATTTTCCGCACAGGGACGAAGCGGCCGGCAGGTGCGTGAAAAAAAAAGCACCTTGTCTCGACGGACGGCGAACATACGCCGCCGACACGACACGCGCCGCCTCCGCCGGAAGGCGAAGGCGATGCGTGAAAAAAATACATGAGATTACACGGAACGGCCGTAGCTCGTCAGCTCCTCGTTGGCGCTGATCGTCTCCACGAGACGCTGCTGCGTTCCCTTGACCACATAGGTGTTGGCCATGGTCACGGCGCTCGTGATGGCCTTGGCGTTGGACTTGCCGTGACAGACGATGGCAATGCCCTTCAGACCGAGCAGCGGCGCGCCGCCGTATTCCGCATAGTCCACCATCTTCTTGAAATTCTGGAAAGCCTTCATGGAAAGCATGGCGCCGATCTTGGGAAGAACGCCGTTGTTCAGAAGCTCTCTTTTCAGAAGATGCGTAAGGGAAGAAGCCAGCCCCTCGCTCAGCTTGAGGGCGATGTTGCCCACGAAGCCGTCGCAGACCGCGACGTCGATATCGCCGGTGAACAGATCTCTGCCCTCGGCGTTACCGATGAAGTTGAGGTTGGAAGCCTGCTTGAGCAGTTCATAACTGCTCTTGACGAGCGAATTGCCCTTCCCTTCCTCCTCACCGATGCTCAGAATGCCGACGCGGGGTTCCTCATAGCCGAGGATATCCTTGACGAAGGTGGACCCCATGAGGCCGAACTGAAAAAGATGGTGAGGGCGGCATTCCACGTTGGCGCCCACGTCGAGAAGCAGCATGGGCGACTTCTCCGTGGGAATCACGGAAGCCAGCGCAGGACGTTCCACCCCGGGAATGCGCCCGAGAATGAACATGCCGCAGGCATAGGCCGCACCGGAATGGCCGGCGCTGATGAAAGCGTCGGCTTCCCCCTGGCGGACCAGCCTGCATGCCACCTGCATGGAGGAATCCTTCTTGGTACGCAGAACTTCGGAAGGTTTGTCGGTCATCTCCACCAGCTGCGTGGCGTTGACGATCTCGAAAAGTTCCCCTTCCCCGTCCTCTTGGGAAAGATCGGCAAGCGTCTTGCGGATCTCTTCCTCAATACCGACAAGGATGACCTTCGCGCCCGTGTTGCGGGCGGCCTGAAGCGCGCCGGGGACCACCACGGAAGGGCCGAAATCGCCCCCCATGGCGTCCACGGCCAGCCTTGGACGACTACTGCTCATCGGCGGCCACAGGTTCTACCTGGCGGCCGTCGTACTTGCCGCAGGAGGGGCAAACGCTGTGAGGCTTGGTGGGAGCGCCGCAGGAGCAGTAGATGACGGTGGGCTTGGCCACACGGTCATGAGAACGACGCATGCACTTTTTGGAGTGGGACTTTTTGTTCTGCTGAACGGCCATGATGTTTCTCCTTATCTCGGAAACGGGGGGATGTTACCCCTGATGTTTCACTTTCAGTTGACGCAGAGCAGCCAGCCGCGGATCACCGCTGTCGCGGGAACAGCCGCAGGCACCTTCATTAAGATTTTTGCCGCACTCGGGGCACAGACCCCGGCAGTCCGGCCGGCAGAGGGGCTTCACCGGCAGGGCCAGCGAAAACTCCTCCCACAAAAGCGATGCCAGATCAAGGAAAGGCGCTCCGCCTTCCATGGTCACGACACATTCATCCAGAAGTCCGGCGGGATCATTCTCTTCCGGTTCGGTTTCGGCAGTCGAGGGATACTCCTCGAACTCGTCGAAGCTCTGGTTCAGCACCACAAGAGTTTCTTCCATGCAGCGGTTGCACGGCATGGCCACCACACCCCTGATCGTACCCCGGATGAAGCAGCCGTCCTGCTGCGGAAGCACGAACACTTCCGCGACCACAGGCTCAACCATGCGACAGGAAAGATGATATTCCTTCGCCGGGTTCTCCCACACGTCCCTGTCGGAAACGGTTATGGAGCGTCCCTGCGGCTCTATCTCATTCAGTGCGATGTGTCTTAAATCCATGCCTTACCTCTGGAAACATGACAAAATACCGACGGCAGCCATCTTTGTCAAGCCTCTGTCCCCGGCTTCCGCAGGGAATTTCGGCTCCGTCCGCCCCCTTCCTCCGAAAAGAAAACGGGACTCTCCATCGGAACAGGCGGCCGCTATCTGCCCTTCACGGCCTTTTCACTCACGAGCATGGCGTCGTGCAGACCGTATTTGTCGAGCGTGCGGCGCATCATCTGAAGATCGGCCTTGCTTCCCCGGAAGAGCACCTGCACATAGTACCAGGTGCCGCGCTTGGTCTTGGTCTGGGTGCGGCGCGTCTTCAGGCCGTCCTTCGTCAGCCTCTCGGCCAGAGCCTTCGCCTGCGCCTGCTCCTTGAACGCCGCCACACGGAGCACATAGTCGAACTGCGGTTCCTTCGGCTTCTGCACTTCCTGCTTCGGCTTTTCCTCTTTCGGCTTCTCCTGCGTCACCGCCGGAGCGGCGGACGCGGCCTGCGGCTGTGCATCGGAAAGCACGCCGCCCGAAGGATCGCTCTTCAGACTGGTCATGAAGCGCAGCTCTTCCTTGGGAAGAATCTTCTCCTTCTCCTCAGCCTCCCCTTCGCCCGCCGGGGTCTCGTCCGCAAGAAGCCTTTCCAGTTCCAGAGCCTGAGGCAGCGGCATACTGCTGCGCCCCACAATGACGCCGGAAAGGAAGCTGAACCCCAGAAGCACCAGGGCGAGCACGCTTATGGTCACCAGAGCGGAAGGCGTGATATTCGCCTTCCAGATGAGCACGCCGCGGCCTTCCGCACGGGGGGCCGAGCTTCTGCGCGGGGAGGATTCGTTCTCGGCCGCGGCCTCTCCGGCCGCGGCTTCAGAACTTTCCTCAGAGGCCGAGAACACCGGCTGGCGGCGTTCCCGGTCGCTGTTTTTCTTCGCGCTGGAAGAGGAATTGCGATAAAACGCGTTCGCCATGACTACATGGATTCCGGCGCGCTCACGCCGAGCAGATCAAGACCGTTGGCGATGACCACGCTCACGGCACGCAGAAGCACCAGACGGGCCTTCATCACGGCTTCATCGTCGCCGCTCAGGACAGGATTGTTGGCATAGTAGCTGTGCAGTCTGCCGGCAAGATCCATAAGATAGAAGCTCACGGGATGGGCGGCACGGGCACGGGCGGCGTCCTCCACCACGTTGCGGAAGCGTTCCACTTCGCGCAGAAGCGCCAGATCGTCCGCAGAGGTAAGCGGAGTCAGCATGTCGGCCGTGCTCTTCTCGGGAACCGTCACGCCCCTGTCGGCGGCACGGCGCAGAAGCGCGGCCACACGGGCATGGGCGTACTGCACATAGTACACCGGGTTTTCCATGTTGCGCTGCTTCACGAGGTCAAGATCGAAGTCCAGGGGGCTGTCGCTCTTGCGGGACAGGAACATGTAGCGGGCGGCATCCGTGCCCACGTCGTCGAGCACCTCGCGCAGCGTCACGAATTCACCGGAACGCGTGGACATGGCCACGGGTTCCCCGCCGCGCATGAGGTTCACCATCTGGATGAGCACCACATGGAAGTCGTTTTCCGGGTCGTGCTGCATACAGGTGATGGCGGCCTTCATACGGGGCACATAGCCGTGATGATCCGCGCCCCACACGTCGATGCATTCATCGAAGCCGCGTTCGAACTTGTTGGCATGATAGGCGATATCGGAGGCGAAGTAGGTCAGATAGCCGTCGCTCTTGCGAAGCACGCGGTCCTTGTCGTCGCCGAACTGCTCCGTGGCCAGCCAGACGGCGTTGTCCTTGTCGTACACAAGGCCCATGCCGCGCAGCTTGTCGAAGGCTTCCTCCACCTTGCCGGCGTCCACAAGGCTCTTTTCCGAAAACCAGACCTGATGCTCCACGCGGAATTCCCTGAGGTCTTCCTTAATGCCGGCCAGAATGGTGGCGCAGGCATATTCATAGCAGAGGTCCTTGGCCTCGGCCTCGGGACGGTTCGGCAGCTCGGGATCCTTTTCCAGCATCTCCCGGGCGATGTCGCGGATGTAGTCGCCGTGATACCAGCCCTTGGGATCTTCGGGATAGACCACGGGCAGGTTGAGCAGCTCGCGCATACGAAGGTACACGGAATCACCGAGCAGGCGCATCTGCCTGCCCGCATCGTTGATATAGTATTCCGTGGAAACATCATACCCGGCAAAACGGAGCAGGCGGGTGAGGGAATCGCCCACGGCGGCGCCGCGCCCGTGGCCGATGTGCAGCGGACCGGTGGGGTTGGCGGAAACATACTCCACCACGATGCGGCGACCGCCGCCGTTCTTCGAGGAACCGAAGGCCCTGCCCTGCTCTTCCACGTCAAGCACCACTCCCTGCCAGAACGACGGGGCGAAGGTGATGTTGATGAATCCCGGACCGGCGATTTCGGCCGTCACGAGACCGGGGAACTTTTCGCACAGTGCAGCCACAAGCTTTTCGGCCACGGCGCGGGGAGCGGACTTGGCCTGTTTGGCGAGAACCATGGCCAGGTTGGTGGCCAGATCCCCGTGCTTTTCATCCCTGGGGATTTCCAGAACGGCCTTTTCCGGCCATTCCCAGCCCTGACCGGCCACAATGTCCCGCAGGGCCTTTTCAATGAGAAGTATGTCGCGCATCGTTATCCTTCAAACGCATCCACGGCGTCTTTGTTGGGGATGTGAACAGTGGTGTAGCTGCCGTCGGCAACATCGGCGGCCACGAGAATGGGCCGGACCATGCGGGTGAGCACGCCCTGAGGGCCGAATTCCACCCAGCGGCGCACACCGTCGCGCCACTGATGGGCGATGGTGTCCACCCAGCATACGGAAGAGGTCATCTGACGGCGCATGGCGCTGTGGATGGATTCCGCATCGCTCAGAGGTTCGCCGTTGATGTTGAAATAGATGGGGAAGGCGGCGTCGTGCCAGTCCTGCTTGTCCAGCAGCTTGGAGAATTCGGCGGAAGCTTCGGCCATCATCGGGGTATGGAACGCGCCGCTCACGGCCAGGGGGAAGCCCTTGGCGCGCGGGTTTTCCGCCTTCAGGCGTTCGGCGGCGGCTTCCACGGCCTCGCGGTGACCGCTCAGCACGAACTGCAGGGGCGTGTTCTTATTGGCCACGCGCACGAGCTTGCCGGTGCTTTCGGAAACTTCCCTGGCCACGGTTTCCACCTGCTCCTGGGAAAGGCGGATCATGGCGCACATGGTGCCTATGTGTTCCGGATCCACGTCGGCCATGAGGCGGCCGCGCAGGGAAACAAGTTCCAGCACCTTGTCCATGTCGAGCACGCGGGCAGCGGCCAGAGCGCTGAATTCACCGAGGCTGTGCCCCGCCGCGCAGGCGGGAGAAAGGCGATCGGCCACGCTCATCCACAGAGCGAGGTTCACCACCGTGATGGCGGGCTGAAGATTGCGGGTTTCGGCCATGAGAGTGGCGTCTTCGCTTTCCCAGTATATTTCACGCAGAGGCAGGCCGCTGATGCTTTCCGCCTTCTTCCAGAGATCCATGATATCGGCGGACGCCTCGGCAAGACGCCGCCCCATGCCGGATGCCTGCGCCCCCTGACCGGGGAACAGGATGGCAGTCTGAACACTGCTCATTCCATACTCCTTGAATGGATTATGGGTCATAACACACGGGCCGCCGCCCTTGGGGCGGGGCCCTTCATTCTCAACCTTTCGGGGGAGACGGCATACGCTCCCCATGGTTTGCGCCGCCCGCCACAAAACGTCGGACGGCGCGATTGCCGGTTCTTTCCGGGAAACGTCTAGTCGTAACGGACGGAGCTGAACTTCATCAGTCTCTCCCAGTTATGATGCGACTCGATGTAGCGGAAGGTGCCGGTCTTGGCGCGGATGACCAGAGAATGGGTCACCGCACCCCGCCCGGAGTAGCTCACTCCGCCGAGGAAGGTTCCGCCGGAAATACCGGTGGCGGCAAAGAAGGCGTCGTCGGCACGGATGATGGAATCCACGGTAAGGATTTCATCGAGCCGCGTGCCTTCCGCGATCATGGCCTGACGTTCGGCCTCGGACTGCGGATCGAAGCGGCCGAACATCTGCCCGCCCACGCCCTTGATGGCGCAGGCGGAAATCACGCCTTCCGGCGTACCGCCGGTTCCCATCATGACATCCACGTCCACGCTGGGGTCGGCCACCATGAGCGAACCGGCGACGTCGCCGTCGGTATGCAGCGTGATGCGCGCGCCCGTTTTGCGGATTTCCTCAATGAGGCCCTTGTGACGGGGCTTGTCGAGCACGAAGACCACAAGATCGTTGATGTCCTTGCCCACGGCGCGGGCCACGGCGTGCAGGTTGTCGGCCACGGGGGCGTCGATATCCACCACGTCGCGGGCTTCGCGGCCCACCACGAGCTTCTTCATGTAATAGCTGGAACCGGGGTTGTACATGTAGCCCGATTTGCAGGCGCCTATCACCGCTATGGCGTTGGGACGGCCCAGCGCCAGCAGGTTGGTGCCTTCCACGGGATCGACGGCGATGTCGATCTCAGGCCCGGTTCCGTCCCCCACCTCCTCGCCGTTGTACAGCATGGGAGCCTCATCCTTGGCGCCTTCGCCGATGACGACGCGCCCGCGGATGGAGAGGGAATCAAAGGAAAGACGCATGGCGTCCACGGCCGCTCCGTCGCCGTCCTCCTTGGCGCCCTTTCCCAGCCAGCGCGCCGCCGAAAGAGCCGCGGATTCCGTTACACGGAGCAGATCAAATGCCAGATTTTTTTCAGGAGCTTGCATATCGTCCTTCCTCGGAAAGGGGGTTGTTTGCATGAAGGCCCAAATACAGGCCGCAGTCAAGCAACTATAGCCGAGCACGGATTTTTCATCAAGAGTAAAAGGTCGCCGTGTAAAGTTAAAGCCCTGCTTGAAAAAAGGCTGCAAGATTTTGCAATATTCCCCGTATATCCCGTTCTTTTCCGCCGCCGAAAGAACTCGTACCGTGCGGGGCGTGCAGTCCTGCCTGATTCCGGCATGACTTTTTACCGAAATTCCGCTTTCTCCCGGAAAAATCATGCAGGAAAAAAGCCCCGCCGGCGCGGAACGCGTCAACGGGGCATGAGAATCCGTGTCGAAAAGATACGCCGCCCTTTTCCCGGTGCGAAAAAAGCGTCCTTTCGGATCAGAGATACAGATCAGGATCGGAGGGCATGACGTCCCAGCGGATTTTCCCGGAACTTTTCTTGTACTTGCGCAGGAGCACATAAAAGGCCCCGGCTCCGCCGTCCTCCTGTTTCGCCGTGCAGAAGGCGAGCACCACGCGCTTGAAGGGATCCTGCGTGAACCACTGCTGCACGCGGAAGCGCAGCACCGGCACGCCGTTGAAGGAATTGAGCCCGCGCCCCGTCACCACCAGAGCCGTACGCACGCCCTTGTAGTAGGAACTGCGGAAAAAGCCCACCAGATTCTGAAACGCCTGCTCGCAGTTCAGGCCGTGAAGGTCGATGTGCGCCTCCGGGCTGAACTGGCGGGACTGCAGCTGAGACACGATCATGAGGTCGAGCCCCACCACATGGCCTTCCGCATACTCGTCGGTGCTGGCCACGGAAAATTCCACCTTGCCCTCCATGAAGTCCTGCAGAGGGTGCCTCGGGTCCGTCACGGGAACAACGGGGGCTTCGGGTTCCACGGGCACGTCGCGGCCCCTGCCGTTCAAAGGAACGGTTCCCTTGATGGCGGAAAAGAAATCCCGGCTGTCGTCCTTTTCATCCGCCTGCCCCGCGGCCTCGTTCAGCAGCGAGGCGTCGTCGCTTCCGCCTATGCGGGCGCCGGCAAGCGCCATGGCCGTAAGCGTGGCGGGTGCGGATTCTTCCTTTTCCTTCTTCTGCGGCGCGGACTCTTCCGGTGCGGAGCTTTTTCTGAGCATACGCTTCACGCCCTTCTTCTCCAGCTCTCGGGCGAACATGTCGTTGTCGCTTTCCGCTTCGCCCGCGCCCTTCGCCTTCTGTCTGCCGGAATGCGGGCCACCCGCAGGCTCGAGCGCCCGCACGTTGCCGCCCATGGCCTGCAGGAAAAGCGCCTCATCGGCATCCTGTGCGGCCGCTTCGGCATCCCTGTTCTTCACCACCGTCTTGGGCTGGCGCGATTTCCGGGTATTTTCTCTGTTGTTGCGGGAGGGAAAATCCCGCGCATTAAGCATGGAAAACGGATTGGAAGGATCTTTGCTCATGACAACCGCCTCAATGTTTGCGTGCTGATGCTGCGTTACCTGCCATGTTCTAAGGCTTCCGCGGGGAAAAGCAAGGGCATGAAAAAGCTCCTCCGCTCACCGTGCGGGAAAAAATACCCCTCCGGGTCGTGCCCTCGCCTTCTCTGCCGGACAGAAAAACGAAGATGATGTCGACCTCTCTTTCCGAAGACGCCTCCGCTAAAAAAACTTGGCAAACGCGGAGGAAGTGACTATTAATATGGGGCACCTGTTTGCGCCCCTGGGGCGGAACATGCCCGGAAGCGGGGGATTTCCCTTTTCCGGGGCGCGCAGGGGGCGCAATCAAAGGGGCTTTCGCCCGGCGGGTACGCCCGCTTTCATTGAGGAGATAAGAAGATGAGTGTTTCCCGGTCCGACGCATACACCTCAGCGGGTGTGAACATCAACGCGGGCAACGAACTGGTCGCCCGCATTAAAGACATGGTGGCCAGCACGCAGACCCATGGCGTCCTTTCGGACATAGGCGGCTTCGGCGGCCTGTTCCGTCCCGACATCACGGGTATGCAGTCGCCGGTTCTCGTGTCCGGTACCGATGGCGTCGGCACGAAGCTCAAAATGGCCTCTCTTTTCAACCGGCACGACACCGTAGGCATAGACCTTGTGGCCATGAGCGTGAACGACTGCCTGGTGCTCGGAGCCAAGCCTCTCTTTTTCCTCGACTACTTTTCCTGCGGCGAGCTTGACGTCGACCTTGCCGCCACGGTGGTGGGCGGCATCGTGGAAGGCTGCCGCCAGAGCGGCTGCACGCTTCTCGGCGGAGAAACGGCGGAAATGCCCGGCATGTACGCCAGGGGCGACTACGATCTCGCAGGCTTCTGCGTAGGCATCGTGGACGGCCCCAGGATAGTGGACGGCTCCACCATCAGCGTAGGCGACGTGATCATCGGTCTCGCCTCCTCCGGGCTTCATTCCAACGGCTATTCGCTGGTACGCAGAATCTATGAGGAAAGCGGCGTCAAGGGCGACGACATCGTTCCCGGAACGGACCGCACCTTTGCCGACGTGCTGCTCACGCCCACGGTCATCTATGCCGATCAGGTCAAATCCATCATGCGCGATCTGCCCATCAAGGGCATGGTCCACATCACGGGCGGCGGCTTCTACGACAACATTCCCCGCGTGCTTTCGCCTTCCGTATGTGCGAACATCCGCTTCAACAGCTGGGAACACCCCGCCATTTTCGACTGGATCAGGGAACAGGGGAATCTCACCTGGCCGGAAATGCTCCAGATCTTCAACTGCGGCATAGGCTACATCATGATCACCGACAGGGCCACGGCCGACGACATGCTCCCCCGCTTCAAGTCCATGCACACGGAAGCCTGGGAGATAGGCACCATAGTCCGCCGCAAGGAACATCAGGAACAGGTGGAGATTTCCTTTGACTGAGCTGAAAAAGCCCTGCCGCTATGTGGTGAGCGCCTGCCTTGCGGGCCAGTGCTGCCGTTACGACGGCCGCTCCAACCTGAGGGCGGAAGTGGCCGCGCTTGTGGAAGCGGGAGAGGCCGTACCCGTATGCCCCGAAGTGCTGGGGGGCCTGCCCACGCCGCGTACGCCCAGCGAACGCAAGGGCGGACGGGTCTGCTTCGCCACCGGGGAGGACGTGACGGAAGCCTTTGCCGCCGGAGCGGAAGCCGCGCTCTACATTGCGGAAGAATGCGGCTGTTCGGCCGCCATACTCAAGGCGCGGTCCCCTTCCTGCGGGTGCGGGCGCATTTACGACGGCACCTTCACCCATACCCTTATCGACGGCGACGGCCTCTTCGCCGAACTTCTGCGTAAAAAGGGCTTCCAGCTCTTTACCGAAGAAACCTTTTCCTCGGAACAGGCATGAAACGCGGTATTCTCCTCGCGGCCTACGGTTTCGGCAACATACGCGGGGCGAGCGCCCTGCGCGCCGTGCAGGCTGCTGCGGAGGCACGTTTCTCCCTGCCCGTGCGCTGGGCCTTCACGTCGGAAACCATGCGGATGCGCCTTGCCAGCTCCCGCACCAAATCCGATTCCGTCATCAAGGCGCTGAAGCGTATGCGTTTTGAACGCTACACCCATGTGGCCGTGCAGCCCCTGCACCTTATTCCCGGCATGGAATACGGAGCCGTGGCCGCCGAGTGCCGCGCGGGCATGGAGGATGACGGGCTTGCCGTCAGTCTCGGTATGCCCCTGCTTTCCGGGCCAGGCGATCATGCCATCGCCTGTGCCGCGCACACGCTCATCCGCCATCTTTCCCCGCTCCGCGCCCCCGACGAGCCCGTGATATACATGGCTCACGGCAGCCGTCACGAGTGCGACATCCTTTACCGACGCCTGGCGGACGCCGTGCGGGAACTGGACGCTCATATCCATATCGCCTGCATGGTGGGCCGGGGCCTGCGCCGCGCGGAAGAAAATGCCCTCCCCTCCGACGGGCTCGACATTCTTCTGCCCGCCCTGGCGCAGGAAGCGCCTCCCTCCCGCCGCGTGTGGCTCATGCCCCTGCTTTCCCTTGTGGGGCGTCATACGCTGGAAGATATGGCGGGCACGGCTCCCGGTTCCTGGAAAAGCCGCATTGAAGCCGCCGGATACCGCTGCCAGGCGGAACTGCGCGGTCTTGCCGACGATCCGGCCTTCATCGACCTCTGGCTGGACAGGCTCGATGAAGCCCTTGCCGCGCTGGACGATCCGGCCCTGCCCCTCCCCTGTCCGCCTCTTTTTCCGCAGAGCAACGATTCCGACGCCCCGGAGGCCGGAATCGCCCCCACGCTCTCCGTTTCCCTCCCAACCTTCAAGGAGTCTGCCATGTCCGCTTCCGTTATCAGCTCCGCCATGGAGCAAAACCTTTCCCAGGGTTCCATGATCCGGCGCATGTTCGAGGCCGGCATCGAACTTCGCAAAAAATACGGGGCCGACGCCGTGTGCGACTTCAGCCTCGGCAATCCCGATCTCGCCCCGCCTGCGGAAGCCAGGCGCGCCATGAGCGCCCTTGCCGCCCGCCTTTCCGAGCCGGGCATTCTCGGCTACATGCCCAACGGCGGCTTCGCCTGGGCGCGGGAAAAGCTGGCCGCATGGCTGAGTCTCCAGCAGCAGACCGCCCTTGAGGCAAGGCACGTCATGCTCGGCTGCGGCGCGGCAGGCGTGATGAACGCCTTTTTCCATACCGTGCTGGAACCCGGCGACGAGGTGCTCACCGTCGCGCCCTTCTTCGGCGAATACCGCTTCTATGTGAGCAATCACGGCGGAACGCTGCGGCCCGTGCCCTGCCGGGCGGAAGACTTCGGCCCCGACGTGGAGGCCCTTGCCGCCGCCGTCACGCCGCGCACCCGGGCCGTCATCATCAACTCGCCCAACAACCCTTCCGGCGCGGTGTACACGAAGGAAGACATTGCCGCCCTCGCCGCCATGCTTGAGGAAGCCTCGAAGCGCATCGGGCGCGTCATCTACCTCATTGCCGACGAACCCTACCGCTTCCTTGCCTACGACGGCCTGGAAGTTCCCGCCGCGCTTCCGCTCTACAAGCACGCCGTGGTCATCAGCTCCTTTGCCAAGAATTACGGCATGGCCGGGGAAAGAGTGGGCTACATCGCCATAAATCCCGCCATGGACGATGCGGACAAGCTCATGGACGGCCTTATCTTCTCCAACCGCGTGCTCGGCTTCGTCAACCCGCCCGTGGTGGGCCAGTACCTCATGGCGGAATGCCTCGGCACCTCCACCGAAGAGGCTCTCGCCGTCTATACCCGCCGCCGCAACCGCCTTGCCGCCATTCTGTCCGACGCAGGCTACGAATTCACGCTGCCGAAGGGCACCTTCTACTTCTTCCCCAAGGCCCCGGGCGGCGACGACAAGGCCATTGTGGAACGCCTTACGCAGAACCTCGTTCTTGCCGTGCCGAGTTCCGGCTTCGGCTATCCCGGCTATTTCCGCCTCTCGTTTGCCGTGGAAGACGCCGTCATCGAGCGTTCGGCCGAAGGCTTCCGCAAGGCGCTGAAAGGCTGACCTTCCGCAACCTGCCGATAAAAACGCGCCGGGGCAAACGCTCCGGCGCGTTTTTGCGTTTTCCGACCTGCTCTTCATCTCCCCCTTTCTCATATGGACGCCGCCCGGAAGCCCCCCTCTTGGAGCAGAGCGCGCCCTTCGCCCCGTTTCTTCTTCCGCCGTCCATGACCGGGAATTCCCCGTTCCCGGCATGATCCGCCCGCCGCGCCGCCTCTTCTTCTCTCCCGTCTTTTCCCATCCGTTTTCATGCTTCGGGCCATAGGATACCGGCGGTCCTTCCGCGCAGAAAACACCTGTCCGAACCTCCAAGCCCGCAGCTCCGCGACACACAGAAGAAAAGAACATTGGCAAGGCTTTCCCGCCTGTTCAGCCCCGACACCTGAGATGACGGCGCCGGTACATCTTTCCGCCTTCTCCACGGGGGAGGTGTTTCCCGGCGTCCCGCAGCCGGTTTCTTCTCCCCGTCACCTTCTTCTTCGGCAACAAAATTCAATTTTCAATTTATTTACAAAATAAATTTATTCTTGACTTTTTAATACTTTTCAACGAAAGATGTGCTATCGGGCTTCTGCCCCAACCTTTTCTTTACTGGTGATATCATGCTGGAATACCTGCGCATACGCGGCCTTGCCCTGATAGACGACATGGAGCTGGAATTCGGCGAAGGGATGAACGCTCTTACGGGCGAAACCGGCGCAGGGAAAAGCTTCATTCTCAAGGCCATCAACTTCGTTCTCGGGGACAAGCTCGCCACCGACATGGTGCGCCCCGGCCGCGACAAGGCACAGGTAGAGGCTCTGTTCACCCGCAAGGGACCGGAAGGAGAAGAGGAAGTGGTGCTCCGCCGCGAACTTTCCGCCGCTTCCGGCAGAAGTCACTTCTTTCTCAACGGTTCCCTCACCTCGCAGGATACGGTGCGCGCGCTGCGCCCGGGGCTGCTCTTTCACGTCAGTCAACACGGACAGCAGCGCCTGCTTCAGCCCTCGTATCAGGCTTCGCTCATTGATTCCTTTCTGCCCGATCCCGGCATCATCGCCCGCAAGGACGCCCTTATCCGGGAACTCAGAAACGTGGCGGAACAGCGGCGTGCGCTTCTTGCCCGCATGGACATGCTGAGCGAGAAGAGGGAACTTCTGGAAATGCAGCAGAAGGAGATTGAAAAGGTCGCCCCTGAAGAGGGAGAGGAAGAACGCCTGGAACAGGCCCGGGCGGAGCTGAAGAATGTGGAACATCTGCGCAGCCGGTACGAACAGGGGCTGGAACTCATGCTGGGCGGAGAAGGCGCAGGCCTTGCCGCGCAGCTCGGTGAGCTGGAACGCCTGCTGCACGCCCTTTCCCAGGACGATGAAAGCTTTTCCCCCTCGCTGGAAGCGCTGCTCAACTTTGAGGAAGAAGCCCGGGAACTGACGCGCCGTTTCCGCACCACCCCTTCTTCCGACTGCGAGTACGACGCCAACGAGCTGGAAGAACGCCTGTACGAGCTTTCCCAGCTCAAGCGCCGTATGCGCCGGAGCATCCCGGAAATTCTGCGCCTGCGCGATGAAATCACGGAAAACCTTTCCTTTCTCGATGCCTGCGGTCTGGACCTGCACCGTCTGGAAAAGCAGGAACGCGAACTTTCCAAAAAACTTCATGCGATACTTGAAGAATGCAACGCGCTCCGCAAAGACGCCGCCACCCGCTTCTGCCTCGCGCTGGAAAAGGAATTGTCCGGTCTCGGCTTTTCCGAGCGTGTTCATGTGGAACCGGAAGCCACGCCCCACGAGGTATGGCCGCAGGTGGAAGACAAGGTAAAGGTCATCTGTCCCGCCTGTGTGGAAGACCGCTACCGCCTGCTCTGGGCGCCCAACCCGGGGCAGCATCCGCAGCCGCTGGACAAGATCGCCTCGGGCGGCGAACTTTCCCGCTTTCTGCTGGCCGTGGTGGGGGTGCAGGCCACCGGCGAAGACGCCACGCTCATTTTCGATGAAGTCGACGCAGGCGTGGGCGGTATGACGCTGAACCGCGTGTCCGACCGCCTGAACGAACTCGCCTCCCGCCGTCAGCTTCTCATCATCACCCACTGGCCGCAGCTTGCCGCCCGCGCAGCCCAGCATTTCCATGTATGCAAGGAAGAACGCGGCAACGAAACCTTCACCCTCTGCCGCCCGCTGGACGAACGCGCCCGCGCCGAAGAGTTGAAAAGGATGGCCGGAAAGGAAAACTGAAGCCTGCCGGTGCAAAAATTCTCTGCTCTTCCGCCCTTCCGGGCATTCCCAAGCTGTGTTCCGCACGCGCCGCCATTTTGCGCCCCGCCTCCCCGAAGCGCCGGCTCCCGCCGGAGGACCGGGGGCCACTTTCCCGGAAAGGCAGCCGGATTTGACGGAATATGCCGCCTTTTCGTATACATATTCCGTCCTGACCGACGATTCATGCCCGAACAGGGAGGCATACCATGGCCGGTTATCACATCATGAACATGGCGACATGGAAGCGTGCCGGGCATTGCCGGCTCTTCCGCCACGCGCTGGAACCGCAGTACTGCATCAGCTTTGAACTGGACATCTCGCATTTTCTGCCCTTTGTCCGCGGCCGGGGCTATTCCTTCACCCTTGCCCTCATCTACGCCGTGACGCGATGCGCCAACCTCGTGGAGGAATTCCGCTACCGTTTTGTGAACGGAGAGGTCGTCCTCTTCGATCAGATTCATACGTCCTTCACCTGGCTGGACAGGGAAACGGAACTTTTCAAGTTCGTCCGGGCCGACATGAAAGACGACATGGCGGAATATGTGCAGGATGCCGGAGAAAAGGCGCGGGCGCAGAAGGAATACTTCACCGGCCCGCCCGATGACGACGTCTTCCTCTTCTCCCCCATGCCGTGGATCTCCTACGCCCACATTTCCCACACCATTTCCGGCAGGAAAGACTGCGCGAATCCGTTGTTCGACTGGGGAAAATACCATGTGAGAGAGGGAAGGACGCTTCTGCCCTTCTCCGTGCAGGTGCATCATTCCTTTGTGGACGGCATCCATCTCGGAAAACTGGCCGACGACCTGCAACGTTTTCTTGACGCGCCGCAGTAGCGGTCTTTTTTCGCACGGCGGAAAACGCGGCCCGCCGCGGCCTTCTTCCCGTTCCCGGAAAAAGCCCTGCGACAGGAGCGCTTCCTGGATATGGCCCGTGAACCGGGAAGAGGCTCCCCGCCGTGAGAAACGGGGAATCAGGCTCAATACCGTGAAAAGACACACCGAGGGGAAGCATACGGCCTGAAAAGCCCGGACCCGGAGAGGGCAAGGGGGCTTTTCCACAAAAAGCGCCTGAAGGCAGGCATGTTCCGCAGCCACGCCGACTTTTTCGCCGGGAGCCGGAAAACATCCCCGCAAGGGTCAGTCATGATGATACGGCATGTTCCGCAGCAGCGTTTCCGCCCGGTAAAGCTGTTCCAGCAGAACCACGCGGGCCAGTTCGTGGGGAAGCGTCTGCGGGCCGAAGGCGATGAGGTGACGCGCCTTTTCCCTCACGCTGTCGTGCAGACCGAAGGGGCCGCCCACGATAAAGCACGGACGCCGCGTCGCATCGGTAGACATTCCGTCCAAAAAGCGTGAAAATTCTCTGGACGTCATGGAGCGCCCCTTCTCGTCGAGGCAGACCACGATATCCTGTGGCGTAAGCGCCGCAAGGATGCGCTTGCCCTCTTCCTCCACGCGCCGGGCCACCGGCAGGGCGGGATCGGAATCGCGGATGATGGTTTCCGTCATCCGCCTCCAGCGGGAAAGCCGTTCCATGTAATGGGCCGCAGCATCCTTCCAGAAAGTTGCGTGCGGCCTGCCGACCGTCATGATTCGCAAAGGTTTCAAACTCATTTGTTCACTATAGGCCCAGCTTTCCACGGAGGCAAGCGTGACTCTTACCAGGCAGGAAGCATTCCGCCGCATACACATGGGCGGCCTGCTCATTTATCCCACGGAAACCTTTTTCGGCATAGGCTGCCGTGCCGACGACGAAGCGGCCGTCGTGCGCGTGTTCCGGTGCAAGCGCCGTTCCCTGTCCATGCCTCTGCCCGTCATTCTCGGCAGTGCGGAACAGCTCGGCCTTGTGGCCTGCCCCGGCCCCGAGCTTGCCGGAGATCTTGATATCCTCAGCCGCTTCTGGCCCGGCCCCCTCACCCTGCTGCTGCCGGTCGTTTCCGGCCTGCCCGAAGCGCTTACCGGCGGCAGCGGCCGTATCGCCGCCCGCGTAAGCTCGCACCCCGCCGCCCGGGAACTGGCGCTTGCCTGCGGTTTTCCCATCGTATCCACAAGCGCCAACATCAGCGGCAGACCGGCCGTGACCTCCGCAGACGCCCTCGACGCGGAGCTTGTCGCCTCCCTGAACCCGGAAACCGACGGCGTATTCGACGCTCTCCCCGCTCCCGGCGGGGGCGAGGCCAGCACCATTGTGGAACCGCTGGGGCACCGCCGTCTGCGCCTGCTCAGGCAGGGCGCGCTTCCCGCCTCCTCTCTGGAGGACGCAGGCTTTACCTTCTGACACCTTCAAGGATCACGCATGAATCATCCCCGTTACTGCCCTTCCTGCGGCACGCTCGTCGTCAAATACAGCAATCCCCTGCCTACGGCCGACGTCATCATTTACGATGAAACGCGCGGCATCGTGCTGGTCAGGCGCGGAACGCCCCCTCTCGGCATGGCCCTGCCCGGAGGTTTCATTGAAGAAGGCGAAAGCGCGGAACACGCCGCCGTACGCGAAATGAAGGAAGAAACCGGGCTCGATGTGGAGCTCATCGGTCTTCTCGGCGTTTATTCCTGGCCGCTGCGCGACATGCGCTGCCATACCCTCACCACGGTGTTCGTGGGCCGCGCCGCGCAGCCCGAGCTGCTGCAGGCCGGAGACGACGCGGCAGACGCCGCATTCTATCCGCTGGATGCGCTGCCCGGTCCGCTCTGCTTCGATCACAGCCGCATCATCGGGCATTTCCGCGACTGGCTGGAAGGACGCCGCCCGCTTCTGCCCTGTGCGGAAGATCCTTCCCTCGCCTACGGCGACATTGCCTATACCCGCCCCTTCTAGCATTCGGAGTCGCCATGTTCCACTACGGCCGCAACTCAGCCGAAGAACAGGATGTCTGGCTCAGGGAACATTTCCGCAGCCGCACGGCAGGCGCGGAATTCATGCTTCCCTGGACCATAGATCTCTGGTTCGGCACCGTCACCGCGCTGAAATCGCTGTTCACTCCCGCAGAACTGAAAACCATTATTGAAGCGCACAAGAACCTCGTCATCGACACCTCTCACCTGCGCCTCACCCACCTTCTGCTGCATGTGATGGAGCAGTGCGACAGAAAGGAACTGTACAAGAAATACGGCTGCAGCCCCCGCAGCTTGGAAACCAAGTTCCGCCAGCTCGACGACGCGCAGGCCTCCGTGCTCATACTCTGGGCATCGGCCTTCTGGCGGGGGCAGACCTGCTCCGCGCAGGCCATGGAAAAATACATCGCCGTCAAATAAGTCTTCCCCCTGCGGCCGCTCTTCACGGGCCGCCGCAGGGGCCATGCCTTTGCCCAACATCATCCACGCGGATTCTCGCGCCGCGCGCCGTGCAGGACATACCATGGCCGACTACACGCGCAACCGCATGTTCTTTGCATCAAGCACCACCTTCATGCTGGCCGTGGCCGGCTACATGTCGTTCAGCCTGCTGTGGCACGAACCGGTTCCCATGGTCTGGAGAATGGCGCTCACCGCTCTTCTGCTGCTTGTTTCCCAGACCATCACGGGCATGCGCCTGCTCGTTACGTTCCGGCCGAACCTGCCCCTGCGCCTGATGCGTGCGGGCGGCTTTATTTCCTCCGCGTTCATGGTACTTTCCTGGCTCGTACTTGTACGCGACCTTTTTCTTGCCCTTGCCTTTGCCCTCTCGCTGTTTCTTCCCGGCCCCGTCCCTGCCGTGGAGGCGCTTTTTTCGTCGCTCCTGTCCGTTCCCATGGAACTCGGCATGGCGCTGTTCAGCTTTGCGGCTGCGGCCTTCGGCATGACAAGGGCGCTGGCCGTCCCCTCCGTGCACAGGGTGGACGTAACCATACGCGGCCTTCCGAAAGAGCTTGAAGGACTTACCATCGCACACCTGAGCGACCTGCACATAGGTTCCACCTTCACCGGAGAATGGCTTGAGGAAGTGGTACGCAGAACCAATGCGCTGGAGCCGGATTTCACGCTCATCACCGGCGACCTTGCGGACGGCACCCCCGAACGCATCGGCCGCTTCCTCCACCCCGTTACCAAGCTCCGCGCCCGCTTCGGCGTTGCCGTAAGCGTCGGCAACCACGACTATTATTCCGGCCTGCGCGACTGGGTGGACACCTGGCGCGCATGGGGACTCACCGTACTCGTCAATGAACACCGGGAATATCAGGTTCATGGGAGAAACGTCGTCATCGCCGGGGTAACCGATCCGTGCGCCGTGCTTTTCCGCAGCCTAGATCCCTCCCTCGGCGCGCCCGATACACAAAAGGCGCTTCAGGGCGCAGGGGAAGGCCTGCGCATACTCATGGCCCACCGGCCGGGCAACGCGGAACAGAACGCCGCACTGGGCTGCCACCTTCAGCTTTCCGGCCATACGCACGGAGGGCAGTTCTTTTTCCTCTTTCCCCTTGTTTCCCGTATGAACAGGGGATTCCGCTCCGGCCTTTACCGGGCGGGTTCCATGCCGCTTTACGTCAGCCCCGGCACGGGCATGTGGGGCTATGTGCCCATGCGCCTCGGCGTGGCGGCGGAAATAACCCTTCTTACGCTCAGGCACGCCCCCGCCTCTTCCCAAAGCTGAAAACGCCAAACCGCCGCTTCCCCCAAAGATGGCGGGGCGGACCGCCTCGTTCCTTTCAAACAGAGCAACGGAGGCTTCATACCGTATTGCCGCAAGCTCCTGCCCCCGGCCGGGTGTCCGCTGACAAACGCGCTTCCCGCGAGGCACACCCGCCCCTTCGGAACAAAACGGTCACCACGCAGTTCTTTACAGGCGAGTCTCCCCGGCCGGGAAGACAATCCGTCCGCATGGCAGTTTCAGCCCGTCCCCTCAGCCTCGATCACCAGCGCTTCCTGCACGGAGTATCTCTTTTCGGCACGGAATACGGCTGCATGCGCCCGGCCTCTCTGGCTTGCAGGAAGCGGATTCCCCACGCCTTCCAGAAAAACACCGCGATTTTTCCAGGGAAAGTAACCTGCGGTAAGGCAGCACATCCCTTCGGCAAAGCATCAGATAAGAAAAGGCCGCGGGAACAATCTCCGCGGCCTGCAGGGATGAACTCGAAATGCCGAGGCTGTTCCGGAGCTACTTCTCCCGGACAGCCGCGTCCGTCACCAGACTTTTGAACTTCCCGTACCCTTCTTTTTCCATATCCTCATAGGGAATGAAGCGCAGAGAAGCGCTGTTGATGCAGTAACGCAGACCGCCCAGTCTGGCCGGACCGTCGTTGAAGACATGACCAAGATGGCTGTCGCCCACGCGGCTGCGTACCTCCGTACGCCTCAGGCCGTAGCTGTTGTCGGGGTATTCCACAATCACTTCCGGTTCAATGGGGCGGGAAAAGCTGGGCCACCCGCAGCCGGAATCGAACTTGTCGGAAGAAAGGAACAGCGGTTCCCCCGTCACGATATCCACATAGATGCCGGGCTCAAAGAGATGATCGTACTCGCCCGAATACGCATGTTCGGTATGCCCCTTCTGCGTGACCATGTACTGTTCCCCGGTAAGTCTGGCCCGGAGGACCTCATCCGAAGGTTTTGCGTAGTCGGCAGGATCGACCATCCGGCCGAACTCGGACAGACCGGAAAAGTCGATATGGCAGTAGCCTCCCGGATTCTTGACCAGATAGTCCTGATGATAGTCTTCCGCCAGGTAATAATTCTTCAGGGGGAGCAGCTCCGTCACAATGGGAGAAGCATACTTTTTCTGCTCTGCATCCAGTACGGCGCGCAGAAGTTGACGATCCGCCTCATCGGTATAGTAGATGCCGCTCCGGTACTGACTGCCCACATCGTTTCCCTGCCGGTTCGACGAAAGCGGGTTGATGATTTTGAAAAAGTGTTCGGTCAGCTTTTTCAGGCCGATCACTTCCGGGTCATAAATCACATGAACGGTTTCCGCATGGCCCGTCCGGCCGCTGCATACCTGCTCGTAGGAGGGGCGCTCCGTCGTGCCGTTGGCATAGCCCACCGTCACGTCCCGCACTCCGGGAATCTGGGAAAAATAGGCTTCCACGCCCCAGAAGCAGCCGCCCGCATAGAAAATTTCCCTCAGGCGCGGCGCATCGTTCCACGTTCTCCAGTTCTGATCCTCAATCGTTGCAGCCGCATGTATGTCGTTTTTCATGATGGGAGCCTCCTTCGTAACGGCAACGGCCCCACCGGCAAAGGAACACAGCAGGCAGCCGGCCGCAGCCAGCATCAACAACGCGCGTTTCATTCCTGTGCCTCCTTCTTTGCCAGTTCTGCAAGGCGGTTGCGGATTTCCTCATTTCCCATGTGCCCGATGCGGACAAAGGCCACATTGCCTTTTCCGTCCAGAAATACCGAGGTGGGATAGGCCCTTATGCCGTATTGCATCCCCATGCTTCCGCCTTCATCGAAAAGAACGGGAAACGTGAACTTCTGGCCGTTTGCCCAGTCGGAAAAGGTTTTCCGGTCCATTTCGTTATGAATGCCGGGCGCTATTACGGAATAAATGACTACATCGTCACGACCGGCGTATTCCTCCGCAAGTTCCTGAAATTCCCCAAGGCCTGCAAGACAGGCCGGGCACCAGGTGGCCCAGAACTTCAGATAGACGGGTTTGCCCGCCCAGTCCTCCCGGGAAACTGTGGCTCCGCTGAGCGTATTGCCTTCCATCTGCTGCGGGGGCGTGATGAGCTGGGCGGCAATCATCCATATGCCCATGGTCATCACCAGCAGGCCGCCCGCAACCTTGATCTTGTCGAGATACGGGTACAGACCGCGGATTCTGGTTAAAAGCACCCGGGAACCCGCCGCCAGCAGCAGAAACGGCAGGGTGAATCCCGCCACATAGAAGAGGAGCAGAATGCCGCCCGTCAGCGCATCGCCCTGCTGAAGGGAAATCCCGAGCACCATGGCCAGCGCAGGCCCCACGCACGGCGTCCACCCGAAGGAAAAGAAAAAGCCGAGTGCAAACGCGCCGAGCAGTCCCTTTCCGGGAGCCACGGGAGAAGAAAAGGCCCGCGTGCGGTTCAGCAGGGGAATTTCCAGCAGCCCTGTCTGATGTATGCCCATAAGGACAATGAGCGCGCCGCAGAACACCAGGAACATTTTGTTCTGAAAAAGGGCCCCGGCAAAACCGGCCCCAAGCCCCATGAGAAAAAATACCGTGGAAACGCCCGCCACAAAGGCGAATGTTTTCTTCATTCTGTCGGCAAAGGGAGAAAGGGCCTGCCCGTCGGAAGAAAAATAGCCGAAATACAGCGGCAGAAGCGGCAGGATGCATGGCGAAAAGAAAGAAAATATTCCTGCGGAAAATACCGCCGCGCAGAGTCCGAAATGAAGATCCAAAGAATCACCTCCCGGAGGAAAGCCTGACATGCAGGCGCTGAATGTTTTACCCGAAGCGGCAGGTTGCAGACCTGCCGTACAGCACTTTGCCGGGCGGAATATGCGCCTCTTTCTCCGTTCCGGGCATCCGGCAGAAAACATGACGACGCCGTAGTTCTGCCCGGCAACTTCAGAAGGCGGATATGCCCGCCGAAAAAATGTCCCCCTCTGTCTGCCCGCCTTTACCGCATGGTGCGGCGAGAAGGCCCGGCTTTCAGAAATATCCTCTCCTCTGTTTTCCTCCCCCTTTCGCAGGAGCGGGCGTTTTCCTTGCGGCAGGCGGCCGGGCGTGCTTTCTTGCCCTCCCGGATCAGGCGAAGGAAGGGGAACTGGTTGCGGCAGCCCCTTTCGGCAGGCATCATTCGGGAATCATGCGGAAATTCCGGCCGTTTCCTTACCATGCAGGCTTTCCTCTCTCCTGCGCCCCGGTCAGTCCGCGCCGGAGGTTCCGCCCTGCTCCTTCCGGCACCGGGGGCAGAGATAGCGGACTTTGAGATCGTACCCTTCAATGGGAAAGCCCGTCTGCCGCTCAAGCTCCGCCGTGATGTCGGCAAGAGAAATATCCTGAAGTTCCCCGCAGCGCAGGCAGACCAGATGATCGTGCCGCGTATTGCCGTCATATCGGTCCGCCCCGCCCTCCACACTGATTTTACGAATCTTTCCCTGCTGAAGGAGACTGTTCAGATTATTATAAACCGTGGCCAGCACTACGGAGGGGAAGCGCTGCTTCAAGGCAAGAAATACCTGCTCCGCCGTCATATGCGTGTTGGCCGTATGAACCATGTCCAGAATACTTTTTTCATAGCGCATATTTGTTACCTGAAAATTAGAATTATTCTATTTTTAAAAATAGAAAAATCCCTCTCCCTCTGTCAAGCATTTTTCTTCCGTGTGCGGGAGGTCGGCAACACGCTCTTTTTCCGGCTCGCCGCAAAAGCGCCGCATGTTCCCGGCAAAGCCTGCACTTCCCCCTTCCCTCAAGGGCTGCGCCCTTGTTCCGCCAAAGTTCCTGCAGCCTTTCTCCCGCTTCCTGCACATGGAAGATTAAAAAAGAAGCCGGAACCTGCGTGAGATTCCGGCTTCTTTTCTGCTTTCCACAGCACGTTACGCGCGGTAGCCCTGGGGATTCTTTTTCTGCCAGTTCCAGGTATCGCGGCACATGTCGTCAAGGCTGCGCCTTGCCTGCCAGCCCAGCATGGTCCGCGCCTTCCCGGCATCGGCCCAGAACTCGGGCAGATCGCCCGCACGGCGGGGGCCGAACTCGTACTTCACCGCAACATGGCTGTTGCGTTCAAAGGCCTTCACTATTTCCAGCACGCTGTACGGAGTTCCCGTGCCGAGGTTGAACACTTCCAGCCCCTTGTGCGCCGCGGCGAACTCCACCGCCTTCACATGGCCTTCCGCAAGATCCGCCACATGAATGTAGTCGCGGCGGCAGGTTCCGTCCGGCGTGGGATAGTCGTTGCCGAATATGGTCAGATGATCGCGCCTGCCCACGGCCACCTGCGCGATGTAGGGCATGAGATTGTTCGGAATACCCTGCGGGTCTTCCCCTATTTCGCCCGAAGCGTGCGCCCCTATGGGGTTGAAGTAGCGCAGCAGCACTACGGAAAGCTCCCCGTCCGCCACGGCCGCATCTTCAAGAATCTGCTCCATCATGGACTTGGTCCACCCGTAAGGGTTGGAACAGGAACCTTTCTTCATGGTCTCCACATAGGGAACGGGGTTTTCCTCACCGTACACCGTGGCGGAAGAGGAAAACACGAAGTTCCGCACCCCGGTCTTCTTCATGCATTCCAGCAGCGTCAGCGTGGTGTCGATGTTGTTGCGGTAATATTCCACGGGCTTTTTTACCGATTCGCCCACGGCCTTCAGGCCCGCAAAATGGATCACGCAGTCCACAGGATGCTTTTCCATCACGGCAAGAAGGGCTGCGCCGTCGCGCACGTCCACGTTGTACGCGGGCACGCTCCTGCCCGTGAGCTTTTCCACCCGCTTCACCACTTCCGGGCTGCTGTTGCGGTAGTTGTCCGCTATCACCACGCCGTGACCTGCTTCCAGCAGACTCACCGCCGTGTGCGAACCTATGTATCCGGCCCCGCCGGCCAGCAAGATGTTCATGAGGTCTCCTTATAAGGATACGAAAATTTTCCCGGCATTCGCAATTCCCTGCCCGAGCCTGCATGGACGGCAGACATGGCATCCTTCCTCAACCTGCCTCCAGCCCCTGCGCGGCAGACTTCTGCCGAAAGACTCGCAGCGCAAAGAAAGCCCGCCTCTTTGACTGTGGCCGGCAGCGTTACAGCATAGGTATGCATACGGCTTTAAAAACTCCGCCGGGCAGCCTTCCGTCACAGGGAAGTGAGGAAAAGCTGCGCAGAATACCGGCCACAATATATAAAAAGACGAAGGGAAAAGGATTGCGAACCACCCGTGCCCGTCAAACGGGCATACCCATCTCAAGAGCCCCGCTCCCGGAAAGCCGGAAGCGGGGCTGGGCATTACTTCTTCAGAATGCGGGTTTCAAACACCTTCAAAGCATCGGCAATGGCCTTGTCCATATCCCAGTAGCGGTACGCGCCGAGGCGTCCGCCGAGGATGAGATTCGGCACCTTCGCCGCTTCTTCCGCATACTTCGCGTACATTTCGTTGTTGCGCGCGTTGTTTACGGGATAGTAGGCTTCGTCGCCCTTCTTGTAGGTTTTGGAGTATTCCCGGCAGATCACCGTTTTGTTCAACGCAAAGGGTTCTTTGCGTTCCGGGTGATAGTGCTTGAATTCATGCAGCCGCGTGAAGGGCACTTCCACATCCGCATAGTTCATCACCGTGGTGCCCTGGTAATCCTGCACCGGCAGCGTTTCCCATTCAAAGCGCAGGGAACGCCATTCCAGTTCCCCGTACCTGTACTGGAAAAGCTGGTCCGGCATACCGGTGTAAATGACCGTGCAGTCGGAAGGAATCTGCGCCTTGATCCTCTCGTAATCGCAGTTCAGCTTCAGCGTGATGAGCGGGTTTTCCAGCATGCGCTTGAAGATGCTGAAGTAGCCGTCCTTCGGCACCCCCTGCCAGGTATCGTTGAAGTAGTTGGCATTGTAGGTGGTGCGGAACGGCAGGCGGCTGATGATGGACGCGGGCAGTTCGCGCGGGTCGTGTTCCCACTGCTTGTGCGTATAGCCCTTGATGAACGCCTCATACAAAGGGCGTCCGATAAGGGATATGGCCTTTTCCTCAAGATTCTTCGGCTCCGCAATGAAGTCGCGCGCAATTTCCGCTTCCAGAAACGCCGCTGCCTCCGCAGGGCGGAAGTTTTTGTCGTAAAAGGCATTGATGGTGCTCAGGTTGATGGGCATGGTGTACACCCTGCCCTTGTAGGTAATGAACACCTTGTGCTGATAGCTGGTGAATTCTCCGAACTTGTTGATGTATTCCCATACCTCGGGAAGCGAGGTGTGGAAGATGTGCGAACCGTAGCGGTGGCATTCAATGCCCGTTTCCTCATCCAGCGAGGAATGGCAGTTGCCGCCGATATGGCCGCGCTTGTCGATGACCGTCACAGGCTCTTTCATCACCGTAGCAATGCGCTCGGCAATGGTAGCCCCCCAGAAACCGGAACCTACGATAAGGTATTGCATAGTGAACTCCTAACCAAATTATAAACACATTCTTTATTATATTCTTCTATAATAGAAGTAAAATCTGCTATCATATCATTAAATATTTTATTTATATTTTTATATTCACAATCTATATATAATGTACTTTTTTCATTATTATATTTATGATATGTATATTTATTCAAATATAATAAATTACATTTAATTTTTATATATTCTATAAAATTATTATTTTTATTTGTAATGTCAAAATAACATCTAAAACTATAAAATTTTGTATTTCTTATTCTAAATCTTAAAGACTTATAATCCTTATAATACCATACATATATATTTTCTGATATTAATTTAAAATCAAAGCAAATATTTTTATTATATATATCTATTGATGAAATAATTTTTTTATATAAATTAAATTCATGCATATGTTTAATAAAATCAGCTCTTGTACTAAAAATTTCATCTTTTTGACATTCTATTCTTCCAAAGTTTTTAAATCATGATTAAATTCAGGAAAAAGCATTCTTAAAAAAGCACTATTCCATATTTTTTTATCTCCTACACAATGATATATTTTTATATCTTCTTTAGTATTTAATAAATTTCTTGCTATATAAACATAATTATATTCAAAATTTAAATTTATAACATTAATATTTAAATCATATGCAAGTATAAGTAATGCTAACTCATCAGATTTAAATTTTAAAACATATTCACAATACTTTTGAGCCATAAGCTCATAAGGAATTGACTTATGAAAAACTAATACACCAGCATTAGGTCTTTGCAACTTTTCTTTATTATAATCATACGTTAAAATACCAGATCTCCATCCTATGGATTCAATAGTATTCAAATAAGAGATATCGGAAAGAACTAAAACATCTGCATCAAGAAATATAATACGATCAAAATTATTAAGTTGTAATAAATAAATTGAAAATCCTAATTTAAAATGTCCCCATTTATCTATAAAAGAAGAAATGGCATGATTATTAAATTTTTCATTCTCCATTAAAAAACTATTTTTATCAAATGAAATTATTTCAACTTTATTAGAAATTGATTTTATTTTAGCAATATTTTCCTCATCCCACGAATCTGCATACACTATATATTTATCTATTAATACATGATTATTCTTTTCGATTGCAATAATATTAATATAAACACCAACACTATAATTATTATCACAGGAAAAAATAACAGCTGTACTCATTTTATCTCCTATTATATCTATTCAACTCTAGTGCAATAACATTCATTCATATGAGTATCAAAATTAACTATATCCACTACTTTATTTTTTGCAATATCAAAAATAACAAAGTTTAATCCTCTCCTATTCAATGAGAAATTTTTTCCATTAATAAGTATTCTTGAAACATTTCCTTGTTTAAATGGTTTACTGTCAATATCAATATAGTTTCCTTCTATATATCCAGAATAATGAACCACTTTATTATCAGCAAGCGATTCAAATATATTCTTTCCACCATTAATAACAGAAATAAATCCATGCCAATGTTTATTTACAAGATCGTTGACCACCCCTATGTCATTAAGCTTTACAGCAATTCTCTTATTTAAAGCGAGACCGGGAGTATCCTTGACCGATATCAAAATAAGATACCTAGATATATCGCTCCTCAATCTGTCTAAATAATCAGAAAGCTCTGTATGTCGCACAAGAGCATCTTCACCAGAAGTCAAGGTCAAATAATGCTCATATTCATTATTTGTATTTTCTATAGTATTTACCACTTCAAGACTCCACTTGGCATCATTGACAATTCTCTTTGGAGAAAAGAGTGCATTCTGCAGCCAAGACTTTGTCCTGTCGATTTGGTTCGCCATTACACTATTAACAGGTGTATAATCAATAGACTCAAACAGCTTTTTATTATGTAATACATCTTTAGGGTCAAAAACAATTCTGCTTTCCAAACCAGTCATTGTCAGAATAGTTTTAAATCGGGCAAGCCCTCTTTTTGGATTGGCAAACGTAATGAAATCCTTATTTAAAAGTACAGAGAAGCAAGTCCCGTGATACGAATCGGTAACAACAAATCTGGCATTACAGAAATAATATAACCAGTCCTGTACTTCCAGATTTTCCACTGCGTCCAATCCAAGAGCTTCCGCATTCTTTGCAAATCTGAACGTAGCACCATCCAGCAAATTAATGAGCTTACACTTCAGCTGACTGGAAATATGAAGCAAGGCTTTTTTGATTTCAGGGTTAGGGTCAAGAATATATGTAACAATGAAAGGTTCTTTTTCAGTAAGTAAAGATTCTTCTGATAATTTTTTATAAAATGCAGCATCATTAAGAAAAATAGCATCAACAACGGTTGTCGCATCATTAACGCCATAATTATCCCTAAGAATCTGAACGCCCGTTTCTTCCCGCAAGCCTATATGGTCAAACCGTCGCAACAGATGACCGATTTCAGCACGCTTTTCCGGCGGATTGGAATCAGTCTCATGACCAAAAGAAGAAGAAAAAGCTATTTTCTTTTTTGTATCATCAACAAAATTCAGCAGAAAAGAATTTTTTGTAAATTCTAGACAATTTTTATGTAATACCTGGTCAGATCCGAGAATAAAGGTATCGGCAAATTTATTGAGTTCAAACATTTTTTCAGGGAGACGAGGATGGCTCATCCTGTCTCCATAATGACGAATACAGAACTTGCGAGAGTGGAACTTGGGATTCAGCTCCGGGTCTCCTTTGGCAATTGGCGATTTATCCACCATCAACACAAGAAGTCCCAATGATTTTAAATAGCTGTATAAAGAGTAATATGTAAGGAGACTACCGTAGTTACATCCATACCAGACACCAACTACAGCGACATCAAACTTTCCCTGCAACGTATAAGATGCTGCTCTTTCAAAAGTATTGGAGCGCAGAAGCTCAAAAAACCTCTTATGATGAAATGGTGTCGCTTTAAACGGACGATTCATCGGCTGACCATGAGTCAGTACCCAGTCCAGAGGAATAGGCTCACAAAGTTTCATCCTACCTTTCAGGACATCAAAAAGTTTTTCAGCCTTGGCACTGTTGACACTCACGATAGAAGTGCCGTGTCCATCATCGAAGGATGAAGAAATCTGTCTAATCAGCCATGCGTCAGCAAGGGTAAAATCTCCCTGACGTGGAAGGCTAGCAGCCTTACATGTACCGCAGCTTTCTCTCACGGAAATGCAAGAACGAAAAATTCTGAAAAAAGAACTAGGTCCCTTTATCCTGCGAATTTCTTTTTTATTTTTTAAATATACAGTTTCTGAATGTCCCCAACCATGAAGAGTCTTTTCACGAAAACGGTAATCAACGACTGTTTCATGAGGAAATGCCTCTGCTACATACTTTTTAAAAGCTTTGGGAGAAGGCCCTCCATGACACATCAAGTCGGCCGTTATCAGCTTATCATATTCCTTATTCAAAAACTTATTAAGACCGGCGACCTGACAGGGAGTTCCGCAAAAAAGAACCCACTGATTTTTCTCAAGAAGTTCCTTTACTTCCCTGAAAATTCTTCCTACATAGCTTTGTACATATTTACTGCCCAGCAATGGTTCAAGGCTCTCTTGAGCTGATACTACAACATGTTGCAGAGTCAGCTCGCTGGAAAAGGCCGCACCACAGACGTAACCTCCCTGCTGACGCACAAAGTCAGCAAGCAAGCCGAACATCCCTCCAGAAGAGCTTTTTTTTCTAAGTACCTCATCTGCAGCCATTACAGCAAAGCAGTCTGGCCTGTCTTTATGCATCTTTAACACATCATCGGCAGGACATACCTTTTTACAAAGGCCACAATTTACACAAAGAGATTCCTGTATAACAGGATGCCAGAATCCCTCATCATCATAGTCCATTCGAATAGCATTCTTTGGACACACGTTATAGCATGCAGAGCATCCTGTACAAAGAGAAGATGCAACCGTAACTATGGAATTATTGAACATAACATTCTCCATTATTGAAGTTTACTTTTACTATTTTATATATAATATCATATACTGAATGTATTTCTCCAAAATCTATCTTCCTTCAATGAAATTAAAAATTTTCTATATTCAGTCTTTAATTTACTATAATTATTCAAAAAAATTATGGAATTTTTAATCATCCAAAAAATATTTCTAATAAAGTATCTGGGGTTGCGCTTCAGTACTATTTCCATCTTGCTGATTTCATTGCATACAAGAACTTCATCACGCAAAAAGACACGATCTATGAACGGAACCTGATATTTGTTCAGGCGACTGATTCCTTTGCGTACCATGCAACCGGGCAACAAATGTCCGTTCAACGACACTCGGCGGATGAATTTGGTGCAGAACGGAAGGCGCACATTTTCCACGGCTTCCGGCACGTCCAGGTAATTTTTACGCAGGGGCCGTGAGGCCTCCATAGTGTACTTTTCCTTGATTTTCGCCCTGATTTTTCCAGTATCCATATTGTCCAGCCAATATTTCGGACCTTCCAGCATATCGGAAAACGACATGGCAATGGCATTGGCCGTATCATACTGATACGCCCAGTTAAAACGATGGAAAAAGGCCCACACCATTTTCAGTATCTGGGCAGGACCGTGGTCAATATGTTCCAGAACAAGATGATGAAGCACATGAGAACGGACATCAAGATACAATGTCATGGGAGATTCCTTGATTTTGAAATCTTCCTGCCATGTAGCGATGCCATTCATGCGGGCAATCTGAAACTTGTTGGTATAAGAAAATTCAATATCATCCCCACGCACAAAGAAAGGGAAGGAGTACATGGAAACTTTCCTAATAGGGAACATAAAGAACCACCAGGCTCCGTAGGTAGGCTCTGGAGCATCTTCTTTTTCATTGTCAAGCAGCACTTCCGGCTTGCGCAAATCGTAATTGCAATGCAGCGGATGGCAGCACTTGTCAAACCACGCACCATTTTCCCACTGCATGAACTTCACGTTCTCCGAAAGCATGGCTCCGCTTATGGCCATGGATGCATCTTTGGCATGCTCCATGAAGCGCATACTGCGAAAAATGGACTCGGCCTCACAGCTGGCGTCATCGTCCATAAACAGGCAGTGAGTGAAACTTCCCTCATCCTTATAATGGAGTAGGTTCCGCATGAAGCCGCCCGTCCCCCCAAGGTTTCTGTTGGGAATAAGAGTAGCTCCCGGCAGTTGTTCGGCACTGAGCGTCTGTCCGTTGTCAACGACAGTCACGGCAATTTTATCATGATAGACGGGATGCGCTGCAATAGCTCTAGTTAAACGGGATACCGCACTGGTCACGGCTTGTTCACGCCGGAAAGAAGTAATACCGATACCCAGCTTCACTTCCTGCACAGGTACATCTTCCGAAAGATAACCGCCTCCGAAAAGGGCACTACCCTCTTCCGCTTCTATGCGGCAACCGAGAATGCCCTCCTTGGGAAGCATCGCCAGAGGATACAGGAAACTGGCACGCTCTTCCGAAGAAAGGACGAACTTATCCAGTACAACTTGTCCCTGTTCCGTCTGCTGGACAAGAGACACCAACGCCTTGCCCTGAAAGTCAAAAAACAGAGAAAGATGTTCAATATTGGTATACTTCGACCATTTACATGCACTAAATGCATTAAAATAGGTCAAGAGGTCCAGCGTTCCTTTTTCGTCGAAATGCACATACTTATCTTCAAAGGAGTAATAAATACCCTTTCCAGAGTGCTTGCAGTATATTTCTTCTTCAGAACAATACTCCAACGAGGGGAAAATAAATCTGTACAGCACATGCTCATTTTGTACGTTATCTATACGTTCAGCTTTATTTTCAGCAAAAAATACTGCACTGTCTTCTCTGGCATAAATTTTAATTTCAAGACTACCCGACGTCAGCCCATGAAGGTCAATACTCAGAGATTCCGTAGTAATCGTGTCACTCTTCAAGGTCTTTTCGAAAATCCAAGTATAGGAATAGAAATCCCTCCAGATTCCCATTCTGACAACGATTTCACCAACAAACGAAATATTTCTGGAAACCTGCCCTCCTTCCTCAGCAAGTCTGCTGACATCAAGTGTCGGCATTATGGACCGGGTATCAAGCTGCATACCTTTGAAAAAAAACAGCGCGTCCTCTGTGAGACATGGGTTATCAACGCCAACATTTACATCTTTAAAAAGTTCCATCATCCATCCCTACCTGATAAATGTTTTTATAAATAACAAACGACAAATACATTTCTGCTTCAATGTCGCCACGCCGCAGTCCACCAAGCCATCACAAAAAAAAATATTGACCGCTTTATATATTTTATTTTTTATATTTCTATCTTTTATTTTTTTTAAAATACTATATGCTTGCATACAAATTTTATATGTAAAAAACGATTTATCATTTATACCTTTTTCTTTTATCCAATTATATTCGCTGTTCCAATTCATAATAATATTATCTATTTTTGAATAAATATTATTTATAGATTGTTTATCATGAATTGTATAGTAATACTTCAACTTATTGATGATATAAATTGAAGGATTGCTATAAAAAAGAGAAATCATGAACGTGACATCCTGAAAGGATGCCCCGGGGCTTTCACAAAAAACAACATTCTTTGTTCTGAGAAATTCCGTGCGATACATGCCGTTATATACGGATGGGTGAGAACGCCAGAAGCGCTTCATCTGATACTTATCCAGTATCTGATCCGTATATTTTTCTTCCCACATATATAATCTGCTTTTTACGCCGTTTATATTTTTATAAAATCCGTTGTACCGGATAACATCGGCGTGGGGATAGCGTTCAGCATATTCATATAATGTGGAATAAAAATCGCTATCTATGGAATCATCAGGTTCATAAATGGCAGTGTAAACACCGCGTGCATGCTTCATGCCGTAGTTGCAGGCATAACCATAGCCGTGGTTTTCTATGGAGAGAATGCGGAATCTCGAGTCGCCTTCCACAAGTTCCGTAAGTATTTCCATTGTTCTGTCTGTAGAACCATCATTGATAAGGAGAAATTCAACATCCTCCATATCCTGTTCTTTCAAACAGGTTACGGCATGGAGGATGAACTTCTCCATATTATAGATGGGAACGACGACAGAAATCTTCACGTCCATGGCTACAGCCCCACAGCCACCTTGGTGGCCACGGCAATCTGGTAGAGTATCTGCGTGATGCCCTTGGCCAGTTCCAGATTCTTGGTATCCACGCGGGGCATGACCAGAATGCGGTCCCCGGCATGAACCCCCAGTTCCGCAATGGGGCCGACCTCCCCGTTCATGCGCGCAACAAGGATGTTGTCCTCATCCGCACGGTCGGTAAGGCCGCCCGCGCTCTTCACATAGTCTTCCGCCTTCATGGCGGCATCGAAGGTCACGGCCTTGGGCAGAAGCACCTCGCCGGACACCTGCACCACGTCGCTCTTCTGCGGAATGACCACTTCGTCGCCGTCTTCCAGCAACAGGTCGCGCACCTGCCCGCCCCGGCTCACCACCACCACGCCGTCGGGCGTGAGGCTTGCCGCACGATGGATGAAGTCCTGCACCAGTTCCGCCTCGCGCACGCGGATCTCGGCCTCCTCCGCCGTGGCGGACGTGGCCGTGAGCGCGGAACGCTCCAGGCGGTGCAGCGAATCTTCCAGTATGGTCTTCTGCTGGCGCGCCACGCTCTGGCGGCGCACATACACGGCGGAAACGTCGGCAAGGGCCGGGTCCACCTCCACATAGGCAAGCAGGGCCCGCAGCGTGGTGCTGTTCTTTACCGGGAAACGCGATGCTCCGCGTATGGCGCCGCTCACCGAGGCCATGATGGTGCGGCCCCGCGTATCGGCCACGAATTCCACGCTGTCCCCGTCGGCAAGACGCATGGAGGAAAATTCCTGCATGGTCATGTATTCATTGAAGGGCCTGCCGCCCCGGATGCCCGTAACGCTCACATGCGTGGCACCGGCAAGGGGGCTGCCGTAGGCGATGAGCTGCGAGCCCGTGGCCTGCCCCTTGAACTCATACCGGGCCTCCTGACGCAACATGCCGCAGGCCGCCACACTCACCCCGCGTTCTCCCACAAGGATGACGTCGCCTTCCTTCAACCGGATGTCGGGCATGTTGCCGTTGAGGGCGAAATCATAAAGATCAAGGCTCGCCACCACCTTGTTGCCTCGCTTTACCTTCACGTTGCGGAAGGTGCCCCGGTTCGGCGTAATGCCCCCCGCCCTGTCGAGGTACGACATCACGGAATCCACGGGGCTGCCCGCATAACGGCCCGGCTGGTTCACAAAGCCCGTCACATACACGGCCACGGGCTGGGAACTCTGGAGGTTGACGTAGATGTTCACGTTGTCGGTGAATACCGAGGCAAGGCGCGAGCGCACCGCGCCCTGAAGCGCGGACTGCTTGAGCCCTGCCACTCGCACAGGCCCCACTTCCGGCAGAAAAATATTGCCCTGCTGGTCCACGGGCAGCACGTCGTCATAGGTTTTCGCGCCCCATACGCGCACCATGATGCGGTCGCCGGGCAGAATGACGTAGTCGCCGTTCATGCCGTCGCTGTAGGTTCCCGCAAAATTTCCCCGGAACAGATTGGCCCCGAAGGGAGCAAGCAGTGCGGAAGCCGAAGGCGCAAGCCCTCCCTGCGCCCAGGCGGGCGGCGCGTCCATCACCGTGGGGGTGGACTGCTTTTCCCGGTACGGCGCCGAAGCGTCGAACACCGGATAGCCCCCGGGCGTGGACTGGGAAACCACGTTCATGCCGTTTCTGGCCGAGGCAGGCAGCCCGCCCTGCATGGGCGTACCCGATGACATGGAAGAGCCGCCGTACTGCGCCGCCCCGCTGTAGTTCTGAAGCGGATTCTCCGCTGCAAAAACAGGCTGAGCACAGAGCGTGCAGAGCGAAAATAGTATGCCGGCGTGGTATATCGCTTTCATATTAAAATCCCGCATGTTCTCGGATGGACGCCCATACCAGCGACACGATGCCCAGAAGGAGCAGCAGCGCCGCAAACACATAGAGCGTGAAAAGGAAGGGCCGGGGGTACAGAGATTCGTCCGGCAGCGTAGGCTGCTGATACGCCACCACATAGCGCGACTGCGCCATCTGCTGGATGCGCGCCTGCTCCAGGGAGGTCATGGCCGAAACAAGCTGCTTCTGGGCAAACTCCGCCTCTATGGTCAGGTCTTCGTACTCGGCCACAAGGGAGTTCAGGTTGCCCTGCACGGTGCTCTGCCCGGCCACGCGCAGCTTTTCTTCCCCGAGCTGCTTTTCCACCGCCGCAAGGCGCCGGTTCAGCGACTTCAGAAGCGGAGCTTCCGCGTTCATGTACGATTTTGCTTCCGATATCTGGGTGCGGAGCGTCGTGGCTTCGGCTTCCAGCCGCGTCACCAGTTCCTGAAGACCGGCAGCCGTGCTCTTGGGGTCGATGAGATTGTGGGTGTCGCGGAATTCCCGCATGGCGCTCTGGGCATGGCGCACACGCTCTTCCGCACGGCTCACTTCCTCGCGCGCAAGTTCCACCGCATCGTGGCGTGCCCGCTCGTTCATGGCGTTCACCAGCGCCTCGCTCCGCTTTAAAATGGCCTGCGTGAGCTTCTGCGCCATTTCCGGCGTGTAGGCCTTCACTTCCAGAGAAATGATGCCCGTATCCACATTGAGCTGCGGCAGTACCGCCCAGCGCCAGTAGCGGATCAGTTCGTCCTGCGTGGGGTGCTGCCACAGACGGGAAATGATATCGTGGTCCCGGCTGCTGTAGTGTTTTACCAGCCCCAGTTCCCGGTCGATATCCTGAGCAAGATCAAGGCTCTGAATATAATCGTTGAGAATATACGAATCGTTCCCCGTGGAGCCGGAAGTTTTTAAAAACATGGAGGCAAAATCCGTGCCCCCCGAAGCCGACGTATCGGAACTGCGTATGGCAAAGCTCGCGCTCGATACGTACATGGGCGAGGCCAGTACGGAAAAATAGAAAAAGGCCAGCAAGGTAGGCAGAATCAGCAAAAAAAGCCACGGGCTTTTAAGAATACGGCGAAGCATGCGCCCTTTCCGGCGCTTCTCCCCCGAACCTCCGGGCAAAGAAACAAGAATCACGCTTTCCTTTTCCACCGTGGAAGGCGCAACCGTTCCTTTGGCCGCAACCTGGGGAGCAGCTTTCGCCGCCGGGGCGGGAGCTGCCGCTTTCTGAGGATCCGGTGTTTTTACGGCATCACTCCGGGAAGCGGGAGCCGCAGGCGCGGGTTTAGCCGCAGCCCCCGCACGGGCAGTTGCCGCGGCCTTGGGAGTTGCGGCAACGGAAGAAGCCGCCGTTTGGTTTTTGGGCTGTGCAGGAGGCACAGGCTCCCCGGCCGGAGCTGCTTTTTTGGCAGCTGGGGCAGAAGCCTGCCCGGAAGCAGGAGCGGCTGCAGGAGACTCCGCCTTACCGGCGGCCGCCTTTACAGGCTTTTGTTCCTCAGCAGGCTTTACGGCCGCCTTGGGAGAAGCCGGGGCCTGTACGGCTGCGGAAACATGTTGTTCTTCGTTATGTTCTGGCACGGCAAAGTTCCTCATAACAGGCAAGAGCGTCGTTCAGCGTATCGAAGAAGTGCAGGCGGCCATCCTTCAAAATGGCCGCGTTGTCGCAGTTCTTCCGTATGACCGAGGTGCTGTGCGCCACCACAATGAGCGTGGAGTTGGCCTTTCGCTGCTGAAAAAGCCGTTCGCTCTTGGCGCGGAAGGAGGCGTCGCCCACGGCGTAGGCCTCATCAATGAGATAGAAATCAAAGCCTATGGCCATGCTCAGGCCGAAGGCCAGTTTGGAACGCATACCCGAGGAATAGGTGCGGATGGGCATGTCCATGTAGGGCCCGAGTTCGGAAAAATCCTCCACGAAATCGGTCACCTGTTTGATATCCGCCCCGTAAATACGGCAGGTGAAACGCAAATTCTCCCGCCCGGTGAGGCTGCCGTGGAAACCGCCCGTAAAACCTATGGGCCAGGAAACACGGCTGGTACGCCTCACATACCCTTCATCGGGCACAATGCCGCCGGAAATAATCTTCATCATTGTGGACTTTCCCGCCCCGTTCAGGCCGAGAATCCCCATGTTCACCCCTTCGTGAAAGGTATGGGAAACATCGTCCAGCACTATTTTCCTTACTCCGTGAGATAAGGAATAATATTTGCTTACATGGCACAGTTCTATCATGCTATCTTCCTCCGCACATAACGCTCAAAAAGCAGGCCGAGGCAAAGGCATGCCATGGTAATAATACCGATGTACAATATACTGTAGGATACAGCAGGGTATCCTTTGGACAGGCAGAATCTTCCCCATTCTATAAGCTGTATCAATGGATTATACCAAAGATACTTCATAATATAGGAAGGTATTACCGTTGCGGAATAAAATACTGCCGATGCAAAAAGCAGTATCCGTAAAATCATGGGAACGATTTTTTCCACTGTAGGAAAAAGTACGGAAAGAGAGGAACATATCATTCCTGCTCCGAGACCGAGCAGCGGCGTTATTATAAGTATAACGACAATACCGCCGAAATCGTTAATATATACTTCCCTTTCAAAAAACTCTGAAAGAAAAATAATAATGATACCGGAAACGATTTCCGTTGCCCATACAATCAACATTCTGGCGATCATGATATCCAGCGGCGTAACCTGCGGAAACGTCAGCAGCGCTTTGTTTCCGCTCACGGCGCTCATGCATTTATTGATGGTGCCGCTGAACATGTGATAAATACCGAAGCCCATCAGCAGAAAAATCAGTATGGACATACCGTGCGGATCGGCAGCGCCAAGGGCATACCTGAGCCCCCAGAACACAAAAATATTCCACATGGTCTGGATAAGCGCCCACAGATAGCCCAGGCGGGATGTACCGTAGATGGTATGCACCTCGCGCATCATCAGGGCATAGATGACGCGACCCTGCACGGTAAGCGCGCTGTCCATGGCTTATCTCTGCACGTTTTCAAAAATCGGCTCGGCCGTCGTCCAGCCCGACGCATCTCTGCATGCGGCAATGCGGTGGGTGATGCCCCCGGCGCGAACCGCCGCCCTTCTGCACGTCTGCCCGAGGCCGGACGTGTAGGAAGATTCCAGCATTACCAGGCTGTCCATACCGAAAGGCGTGGGCATGAGCGCCTCTTCCCCCACCTGCATGCGGGAAAGCGCCAGCGCAAAGGCATCCCCGGAAGGCACCGCCGCTTCCGCGGGCGCAGAAGGCACGGAAGGCTGCTTCTGCACGCAGCCCGAAGCAAGGACACAGACAAGAAACGACGCCGCAAGGCACGCAAAGGCCCTGCCGCCTGCGCGGAGGCTGCCCGGAACAAGGCGAACAATCATTGGAAGGCCCCCTGCGAAGGATCGGCCTGACCGCCCTGCATCTGCGACTGAAGAAGAAACGCCTCGGAGGAATAGTGCCCCAGGCGGTTGCGTACATCCTTGTACGTTGCCCCGTTCTGAAGCAGCGAATGCACGAAGATATGACGAAGGTCGTTCAGGCGCAGGGTGGGACGCCCCAGCTCGCGGCGAAGCTTGTCCCAGAAGGCGAACACCGTGACCACCCTCTCCCCCGTGGCGGGGCGGAAGAACAGCCACGGCACATCGGCACGCACGGGCAGCTCGGCAATAAGCCTCACCGCCGCCTCGCTGAGCGGCAGACGGCGCACAATTTCGGAGCCCCGGCGTACGGCAAGGCTGCGCCCGGGAAGGTCCACATCTTCCCGGCGGGCATAGAGAATTTCCGACTTGGAAGCTCCGGTCAGAAGCAGAAGATGAATGGCCCGCGCCGCGATATTGTTCCGGTACTGAGTGAGAAGAGCGATGAGGCGCTGCTTTTCCGAAGCGGAAAGCACCTCCGGGCAGCGCGGAGCGCTGCGGCGGCACACGGCATGGCGGAAGGCTTCGTCGCTTGCCAGCACATGCCAACGTACCGCGCAGTTCAGAATATACTTCACCAGCCAGAACAGCCGGTAGCAGGTATTGTGCGACAGCCCGGAGGCAAGGAGCTCTTCCTTCCACCGGCAGAGCTTCTCCTCATCAATATCCTCAAGCCGGCAGTCCCCCAGATAGGGCAGAATATGCCGGTGCACATACCTCACATCCGTCTGCCAGCTGCGCTTGTGTTCCCTGATGTAGGGAACATACCTGGTATGAATGAATTCGCTCAGCACCATACGCCCCGCTGTTTCGTGCAAGAATTGAAAATTCTTCAAGGAGAAAAGCCTGGCTTTCCCCCTAGTAACAGAAGATATGAACGCACGATAGCAAATATCGGAATTCTGACAAGGGTGAAAAAGAAGGAGACTCTACTAACATATTATATTTTATAGCAAAAAAAATAATACTGTTCGACCCCTCACGCATGTTTGTAGTGGTGTTGTCAGTTTATACCGGAAGAACAGGAAGATTGTTCAATGTAACATGCTAAAATATATAAAGAAAACACTTCCTGCTGTCATATCTTCTGTTGTGAAAACAAAAGGATGCAGAAAAGGCCGCGTTCAGGGCAATGAACGCGGCCTTTTTATTCGAAAAAATGAAGAAACCACGAGGAAGAACCTGCGGCTGTAGCGCTGTCTGCGCAGGCAAAAAAACGCTTCCTGTCTGCCGAAAAAAACGGCTTCCGCACCGGCAGGCCGCCGTCTCCTCCCGGAATGGATATCAACCGACCGGCTGTTCCCGAACAGATTCCCGAATGCAGGGGGATACCCTCCCCTTCATGGTATGAAAAAAGACGGCGGTGCTTTTAAACGGCAAAGACGCACCACCGGAACATCTGGTTCACGGTGATGCGCCTCAACATATCTCTGCGGCGGAAATGCCGCAGATTTCGGGACAAGATTACTGACGGGTAAGTCTGCGGTACTTCATGCGATGAGGAGTATCGGCTTCCTTGCCCAGGCGTTTGCGGCGGTCTTCCTCATATTCGGAGAAGTTGCCTTCAAAGAAAGTTACCTGACCTTCATCCTCGAACGCGAGGATATGGGTGGCGATACGGTCGAGGAACCAGCGGTCGTGGCTGATGACGAGCACGCACCCGGCGAAGTTCTCCAGCGCGTCTTCCAGGGCGCGCATGGTATTCACGTCGATATCGTTGGTGGGTTCGTCAAGCAGCAGCACGTTGGCTCCGGACTTGAGCATACAGGCGAGATGCACACGGTTGCGCTCACCGCCGGAAAGCACGTCCACCTTCTTCTGCTGATCGCCGCCCTGGAAGTTGAAGCGGGAACAGTAGGCGCGGGCGTTCACTTCCCTTCCGCCGAGGCGGATGAAATCGTTGCCGCCGCTGATGATCTCATACACGGTCTTGCCCGGTTCGAGGGAGGCGCGCTTCTGATCCACATAGCCGAACTTCACGGTTTCACCGATATTCAGCGTACCGGAATCGGGCTTTTCCTCTCCCACCAGCATCTTGAACAGCGTGGTCTTACCCGCGCCGTTGGGACCGATGATGCCCACGATGGCGCCCGGCTGTACAAGGAAATTCGCCTTTTCCACCAGCACCTTGTCGCCCATGCTCTTGCAGAGGTCGCGGGCTTCGATGACGGACTTGCCGAGACGCGGTCCCGGCGGAATGTAGATTTCCAGATCAGGCGCGAGGCGCTCGCTCTCATGACTCAGCATGGCCTCATAGGCGTTGATGCGCGCCTTGCCCTTGGCATGACGGCCCTTGGGGGACATGTGGATCCACTCAAGTTCCCTTGCCAGAGTCTTGCGGCGTTCGTTGTCGGCCTTTTCCTCAAGGGCCAGGCGCTTTTCCTTCTGTTCCAGCCAGGAGGAATAGTTCCCCTTCCACGGAATGCCGCGCCCTCTGTCCAGTTCCAGAATCCAGCCCGCCACATGATCGAGGAAATAGCGGTCGTGGGTCACGGCAATGACCGTGCCCGGAAAATTCTGCAGATAGCGTTCCAGCCACGCCACGGATTCCGCATCCAGATGGTTGGTGGGTTCGTCGAGCAGAAGAATGTCGGGATTCTGGAGCAGCAGGCGGCACAGGGCCACACGGCGGCGTTCACCGCCGGACACCACGGAAACGGGCGTATCGCCGGGCGGGCAGCGCAGGGCATCCATGGCCATTTCCAGCCTGGAATCCAGATCCCAGGCGTTCATGGCGTCCATTTTTTCCTGCACCTTGGCCTGACGCTCGATGAGCGCGTCCATATCGGCGTCGGGATCGGCGAACTTTTCGTTGATCTCGTTGAATTCCTTCACCAGATCCACGACTTCCTGCACGCCTTCTTCCACCACTTCGCGCACGGTGCGCGTTTCATCCACCAGCGGTTCCTGTTCGAGGTAACCGATGGTGTACCCGGGCGCCACCACGATGTCGCCGTCGAAGGCCTTGTCCACCCCTGCCATGATCTTGAGCAGGGAAGACTTGCCCGCGCCGTTCAGGCCGAGCACGCCTATTTTTGCGCCGTAAAAATAGCCCAGGGAAATATCCTTGAGCACCTCCCGCTGACCATGGCGCTTGGTCACGCGGCTCATTGAATAGATGACTTTATCCGGCTGATTGTCGTTTGCCATACCATTTCCATAAAGGTTTTCACCGCCGGGAAGGAGCCCGGCAGCGGAACAACAGAACTTTTTCGGAAAACCCGGACCACGGAAGACTCATGCCTCCTTGCGAGGCACGCGATTCCCCTCGAAGGCTCTGAAATTTTGATTGTGGCAAAAGGACGGCGGCTTGTCCAGCCCAAAACAGGCCCGCCTCGAAACAACCCCGTAGGGAAAGAAAAAACGGCTCCGACCCGCGTATGAAGCGCGTTGAAGAAGGCGGAAAACCGAGGTGGGGTTGACTTCATTCTTAAGCAGGCCTATATTGCAGAGAAAGCATTTCCTGATGCCCCGCTTCTCTGGAAGTGAAGTTACTCTTTCGAGAAGTTGGGCCTCTTTTTTTGCATCATTTCTGTTTGAAGGTATCTGCCATGAGCACGCCTATTTCCGTACAGGGCTACAAAAAGCTGGAAAAAGAACTCGAAGCGCTCAAAAAAGAGCGCCCTGCCGTCATTCAGGCCATCAAGGAAGCCCGTGAAGAGGGCGACCTGAAGGAAAACGCCGGTTACGACGCCGCGCGTGAACGCCAGGGTTTTCTTGAAGCGCGCATCAATTACATTGAATCCCAGCTTCCCCAGTACACGGTCATCGATCTCGACACGCTCCACAGCGACAAGGTCATCTTCGGCGCCACCGTGCATGTGGTCGATGTGGACACCGACGCGGAACGCCAGTTCACCCTGCTCGGCCCCGACGAAGCCGACTTCGCCAAGGGTTCCATTTCCATCAACTCCCCCGTGGGCCGCGCCCTGCTCGGGCATGAAGTGGGGGATGAAGTCACCATCGACATTCCCCGTGGTCGTGTCACCTACGAAATCACGGAAATCGAGTTCCACGGCGTTCGCGACTGATAAGCCCTTTCCGGTATGCATCAGGAGCCCTCGCCTCGTCGGGGGCTCTTTTCTTTCGGGCAAAAAGCCCTACGCGTACCGGCAAACATGCAGAACATGCCGCGCAGGATACGGCTCTCCCCTCTTTGAGAAGGTCGGAGCCGGCTTTCTGCGCGGGCTGTCTCTCCTGTTGTGCCCGACGACGCTTTTTCCTGTGCGCGAAGCGGAGCCCAGGCCTCTTCCGCCTCTGCGTTCACGGCAGGTTCCGCTCGCGTCCCCCTCAGAAACGGAACCACCTTGCCTTTCCTGTTCTGCGGAAACGCGAAGTTCCCTTCTTCGGCAGGCCGGGGATTGGACGAATAAAATGAAAAAGAATGTCGTTTTCTACAATTACACAGAAAAGGCAGTCTCCGTTTCCCCGCCCGCCGCATCATGCGCAGCGAAGCACGCTATCCGCGCATGAAATTCGGACGTTTCTGTCGGGAAAACCGGAAAAGACTCAGACCATTTTCCAGTCTTTGATGCGCACGTCCACGCTGGCCGCGCCGTTGTACATGTCTATGGCAGGGCTGTAGGCAAGGCGTACGTGCCGGCCTTCCAGATCGGAAGGGAATTCCCCCGCCTGACGCCATGCCTTGGCCTGAAGGGTGATCTTGCAGCTTTCGTCCGTCAGCTCAAGAAGCACATGATTCTTCTGCTGGCCGAAAAGCCTGCGCCTCTTCACCAGCAGCGGCGGAGACTGAAACACCGGTTCCGGGTTGCCCACACCGAAGGGCTGCATCATTTCCAGTTCCTTGAGAAACACGAAATCCGCCGCTTCCTTGAAGGAAAGCTCATCGTCAATCATCTGCACGGCGGGTACGGGGTCAGGGCCCAGTTCGGCGCGCACCACTTCGAGGAAACGGCTGCGGAAGGATTCCAGCTTCTCCGGCTTCAGGCGAAGCCCGGCTGCCATGCGATGCCCGCCGCACGCCAGAAGTTCCTCGCTGCAGCGCATGAGGCCGTCATGCAGGTTGAACCCGCTTATGGAACGGCCCGAACCTTTCAAAGTATCGCCGTCGGCACAGAGCACCAGCGTGGGTTTGTGGTATTTCTCCACCAGACGCGAAGCCACAATGCCGATGACGCCCTGATTCCAGTCTCTTCCTGCAATGACCAGGGCCGGATCGTTCAGCGCGCTTTCGGCCTGTACCATGGCCTGCTCGGTAATACGCTCCTCTTCCTGCCGACGCTGGGTGTTATAGGCATCCAGAGTACGGGCGTACCCCGCCGCTCCGTCGTTCTCTTCCGCGCAGAGCAGCGACAACGCCATTTCCGCCGAAGCCACACGGCCCGCGGCATTGATGCGGGGCGCAAGACTGAAAACGACCTGCCCCGCTCCGAGAGAGGCCAGCGGAGCAAAGCCGCTCACGGCCTTGAGTTCCGCAATGCCGGGCCGTTTCGCTTCGGCCAGCACCAGAAGACCGTTCTTGACGAGAATGCGGTTCTGCCCTTCAAGCTCCACCAGGTCGGCCAGCGTCCCCAGGGCCACCAGGTCGAGGGTACGGCGCATATCCATGCGCGGCGTACCGCCTTCGGCAAGGCGGGCGTTCAGCTCCGCCATGAGGAAGAAGGTCACCCCCACCCCGGCCAGAGTCGCACAGGGACAGTCCGCCAGTTTCGGATTGCACAGCACCGTAGCGGGAGGCAGCTCTTCCGGCGGCAGGTGATGATCCGTAACCACGACATCCATGCCGAGTTCCCGGGCGCGCCGTATGGCCGACACGTCGGAAATGCCGCAGTCCACGGTAAGCAGCAGGGAAACGCCCTGCCGGGCCAGTTCTTCCACACCGCCCACGTTCATGCCGTAGCCTTCGCTGCGGCGGTCGGGGAGATGCCTGAGCGCATCAAATCCGTGATGATGCAGCACCTGAAGCGCCAGCGCCGTGCTGGTCACGCCGTCGGCATCGTAGTCCCCCCAGATGGCCATTTTCCGCCCCGCACGCAGTCCCCGCGCAAGGACATCCGCCGCTTCCGCCATGCCGGGCCACAGAGAGGGTTTCGCCAGATAGCGCAGTCCGGGGCTGAGATATTCCGCCACGGCTTCCGGCCTGTCCAGCCCGCGTATCCAGAGAAGACGGGCAAGGCGCGGCGAAATACCGCAGCGTTCGGCCAGAGTCTGGAAGGATGCGGGCATGGGAGCGCCGTCTTTGCGTGTGCGGAATATCCAGTCCTTATTCATAATTTCCGATCCGTAGCGCCACGCGCCCGAAGCTGATGTTGTCGCCTCCCGTGTGAAGGCAGAACGAGGTAATAACCGTACGAAAAAGAATATTCCCCTTCCGGGACAAGGCAGGCGGCATACGTCCGCTGTCCCATATACGGGAAAGACGATCCGGCGCTTTCCGCCGGAAATCTCCGGCGAAGCGTCTCTGCAGGGCCCGGCGCCGCCTTACGCTCCGCAGATGCTCCGCGCCAGCTGGGGCTTGAGGGAAGGCTGAAGCGTGGATGCCAGATAGAAGGAACGAAGCTGATCGTAGGCCATGTCGAGATCGTCGTTGACGATGACGGCGTCGAACCAGTGGCTGCTCATGATCTCCGTCCTCGCATTGGCAAGGCGTATTCTGATGGCCTCCTCGCTGTCCGTACCGCGACCGCGCAGACGGCGTTCCAGTTCCTCCATGGAAGGCGGCAGGATGAACACGAAGCGCGCTTCCGGCAGGGAAAGGGAAAGCTGCGCCGCGCCCTGTACGTCGATATCAAACAGCATGTCCTTGCCGAGGGCCAGGCGGTCGCGCACGGGCTGCAGCGGCGTACCGTAAAAATTGCCGTGCACCTCGGCCCATTCGGCAAAGTAGCCCTGCGCCCGGCGTTCCACAAAGGTCTCCCGATCAAGGAAAATATAGTCCACGCCGTCCTTCTCCGTGCCGCGCGGCGCACGCGTGGTGCAGGAAATGGAAAATTCGAGAGGAAACTCCGCCGTAAGGCGGCTCACCAGCGTGGTCTTGCCCGCCCCGGAAGGAGCGCAGATAACGAAAGGCAGGCCGCGACGCGGGCCGAAATCAGTCTTCATATATCATCCTTGTCTTTATCATCTCTGTCCGCACCGCCCCCGGCGTGCACGGCTGAAACACATCCGTCGCGCAGGAAACACGGTGCGGGGAAAATTTCATCCACGCCACGCCTGCGGCAACCGCCTTCGGAAAAAGGCGCGCCCCAGCCTGCGCGGGCAGTCCGCTACTCCAGATTCTGCACCTGCTCGCGGCATTTTTCCAGTTCGTTCTTGCAGTCCACCACAATACGGGAAACCTGCGCATCCTGAATCTTGTTGCCGCAGGTATTGATTTCGCGGAAACTTTCCTGAAGCGTAAAGTCGAGCTTGCGGCCCGCATCCTCACCGCTTTCCATGAGCGAGGCCAGGCGCAGAAGATGGGAATGCAGTCGGGTAAGTTCTTCCGTCACATCCAGCTTGTCCGCCATGATGACCATCTCCTGCAGAAAACGGCCTTCATCCAGCTCCCCGCCGAGGTTGTTCAGCATGTCGGTAAGCCGTTCGCGCACCTGCTCGAAACGGGCGCTCTTGATGGCCGGGGCGCGTTCCTCGATGGCCGCCACCCACTCCGCCATACGGCCGAAACGGCATTCCAGGTCGCGGGCGAGGGCTCCGGCCTCGGTTTCACGCGACTCATTCCAGTCCGCCAGCGCTGCTTCCAGCCCGGCGGCAAGCGGCGCGAAAAGCTCCTCGTCATCGCTTTCCCCGGAAGATGTCCAGAGCGGAGAAAGGTGCAGAAGCGCCATGTAATCCACTTCAAAGATGTCGCCCCTTGAGGAGGCGAACGCCTTCACCGCGTCCAGCATGGCCGAAGCGTGGGCGGCGTCGAAGGCCACGCCTGTTTCCGCCGTGAACTGAAGGTTGAGCGAAATCTCCACCCTTCCGCGCGAAGCGAAACGACGCACGATTTTCTCGAAGCGGGCCTCCATGTTGCGGGCCTGCGGGGGCAGTTTCCACTTCAGGTCGAGAAAACGGCTGTTGACGCTGCGTATCTCCCAGGTCTGAACCACGGCGCCGTCGTCCTGCTGGAAACGTCCGAAGCCCGTCATGCTGCGAAGCGGCATATCATTCTCCTCATGGATGTTGTGATGTGTCTTCTTCCCCCAGGGGGCGAACTATAAGCATATTTCCTTCCACCCGCAGGGGCCTTGCCTCCACAAGCTCATGCCCGCGCCCGCAGAAAGAGCCTCCGCCCTCCTCCATGCGGCAGTCGGCATACCACTCATTGTTGCCGTGGCGCGCGTCGGTATTGTCGAAGGCCACCTTCATGGAAGGCATGGAAAGCTGCCCGTGCAGAAAGGCCGCGTGCTTTTCCGCCATGAGCTCACGCACTCTGGCCGCATGTTGCTGCCGCACCTTTTTGGGCAGGTGCCCCGGCAGAGTCGCGGCCCGGGTGCCCGGCCGCACGGAATAGGGGAAAACATGGGCATACGTCATGGGCAGCGTGCGGAGCATCGTCAGCGTTTCCTCCGTTTCCTCCTCGCTTTCTCCGGGAAAACCCATGAGGATATCGGCCCCCAGTCCCATGACGGGCCAGAAACGACGCATCCTGTCCACGGCCTCCACTATCTCTTCCGGAGAATAAGGAGAACGGCCCATGCGCCCGAGCACGGCCATGCTGCCGCTCTGAAGCGAAAGATGCAGATGCGGGCAGAGCATACGGCAGCCTTCCAGTGTTTCCAGGCACTCGCTTCCCGTTACCTGCGCAGGTTCCAGAGAGCTCAGGCGAAAACGTGCCCTCCCCTGCCATTCGGGAGAAAATTCGGCGTCCATGCGACGCAGAAGCGACCAGAAATTCCTGCCATCGCCTCCGTCGGCATGGAACTGGCGCAGATTCACACCGGAAATCATGATTTCCCGGTATCCCGCCTCCAGCAGGCGCTGCGTTTCCGCAAGAATATCCTCCACGGCACGGCTCCGCGCCGGGCCGCGGGTAAGCGGTATGATGCAGTAGGCACAGCCCTGGGAACAGCCGTCCTGCACCTTGACCACGGGCCGCGCCCTGCGGAAGGAACGAATGGAAAACGGCGCAAAACGGGGACGTCCCTCTTCCGGTACGGAAAAATCCGTCATCGTCATGGGGTGGCCGGAAAGCAGCACATATTTTTCCCGCTGCGGAATCACCGCCGCCACTCCCGGCAGAACGAAATCCGAAGGGTTGGAAGAAGCCGCGCAGCCTGCGGCAAATATGCGGGCACGGGGATTCACCCGGCCGAGCTTGCGCGTCATCTGCCGCGCATCGCTCACGGCTTCGGCCGTCACCGCGCAGGAGTCGATGAGTATGACGTCGGCCTCGGCGGGCTCGTCGGTTTCCACGCCGCCCAGGCTCTGCCACCATTCGCGTATGGCCTGCGTTTCATACTGGTTCACCCGGCAGCCGTACGTCACGGCATAAAATCGAAACATTTCTTCCATGCCTCACCCGCCGATCACGGTATAGCCGCGCATTCTTTCGATAAGCAGCCCTTCAGGGGCAATGTCGGAACGCTCCGCACCGGGCTTCACACCGGTAATCACCGCGCGGCCGAGAATGATGCGGCCCTCGCGGCCGTCTTTCAGCCTGCTCCGCACCCCCCATACGTCATGAAAGAACACGGGCTCTCCCCGGAATTCGCCCACATACAACCCTATGTGCCCGGGAAGCCACAAAAGCGTGCGGAAAGGCTCGCCCCCGCGGAGAATGGCCTTTTCCTTCTCCTGCGCGGTCATGCCTTCCAGGCTGTGGAACGAACCGGCCTTTGCCTGCGCTGCGGAATTGCGGGGAAGCCAGATGCCGAAAGCGGCAAAAAGGTCGCGCATCATGGCCGAACAGTCCCTGTTGCCGTACATGCCGCCCCAGCCGTAATTTCTCCCCAGCATACGGTCACCTACGGCGGCCACGGCCTGCGCGGTAAGAGGCTGCGGCATGGCAAGCATATCGCCGGCCGCCACAAAAACGCGCACCGTTTCGGCCATGGCGGAAACATTGCGTACGGGCGCGAGCACCGTGCCTGCGCCATCCATGGGCAGCACCGCGCCCGTGTTGACAAGAGCAAGAAAGGCTCCGCCGTTTTTCAGCGAAACGCCTTCCTTCACTACGGCGCCCAGCGGGGCCTGCTGCCATGCCTGCCGGAAGGATTCGTCCACAAAAGCCACGCTTGAAGCATCCACCCAGCCCCAGGCCATGGGGCTGCGTACAAGAAGCCATGCTCCGTCAATGCTTGTGTGGTACACCATGAGCGGCATACCCACATGCAGCGAACTCTGCTGAAAATCGTCGAAGGGCCAGCCCTGCCCTGCCCCTTCGATACGGGCAAAACGGGGCCTGACGGTGGGCGCAAGACGAAGATCGGCCGCACGCGTCACAATGGCCGCACGCCCCCGGCCGGAAACCGTGTCGAGAGCGACATTACGCCGCATTTCCTCCCAGGCGGCATCGCTCCAGGGGCGCATATTCTCCGCATAGCCGCGCTTGCCGGAAGACCAGTTCAGCACGGCCTCAAACTCACGGAGCGCATTGCGGGGCAGTTTTTCCGCCTTCCATGGGGCAAAGAAATGCCTGCGAAATTCCTGCATATCCTGTTCGGCAGCCTTCGCGGAACGCAGAAGAGCGCTTCCGCCCGCATCACGGGCGAAAACGGCAAGGTTCTGCGGTATCACGACAAGGTCGGCCACCTCTCCTGCGGCATTCTGCGGCCGGGGAACGTCGGGCTGCCGTGCACAGCCGGAAGCGAACACGACTCCGGCCAGAGCCAGGCCCAGCACGGCCCCGCGCGCACAAAAACGCGCCGCATATTCTCCCCTGCTCCCAGAGCGGGCAAATTCCGTCATCTTCATTCCCCGTTTCTCTCCGCACGGCGGCCGGAAACTCCCACTTCGGGCAGCATCTCGGCATGTACCGCGCCTTCGCTTCCGGCCAGCCTGTGCGCCAGCCAGGTATAACGTTTGCGGATGTGATTGTTCCTCACCGCCGTGGCCAGGGCACGCCATTCGCCCACCAGTACCACCATCTTTCTGCCGCGCGTCACCGCCGTGTACACGAGGTTGCGCTGAAGCAGCATATAATGCTGCATCATGAGCGGTATGACCACTACGGGATATTCGCCGCCCTGCGACTTGTGAATGGAAATGGCATAGGCGGGAACAAGCTCGTCCATCTCTTCCCACAGATAGTTCACGTTGCGGTCGTCGAACCGCACGGTCACTTCCCGCTCTTCGGCGTCCAGATAAATGATGGTGCCCGTATCGCCGTTGAAGACATCCTTGTCGTAATTGTTGCGCACCTGCATCACCCGGTCGTTCAGCCGGAACTGTCTCTCCCCGCGTACGAGCGACGTCGGCTGCGGGTTCACGGCATTCTGAAGGCGGCGGTTCAGGCTGTTCACGCCCACGCCTCCGCGCAGCATGGGGGAAAGCACCTGTATGTCTTCGGAACGGAAACCGAACTTGCGGGGAATGCGGTCGCGCACCAGATCCACGATAAGGTCGGCCGCAGCCTCGGGGTCATCCTGCTTGAAAAAATAAAAATCCGTCTTCCGGCCGCCGCTTTGATGCAGTTCGGGCATGTTGCCCTTATTGATGAGGTGGGCGTTGCAGATGATGTCGCTCTCTGCGGCCTGACGGAACACTTCCAGAAGTTCCACCACCGGAACCACGCCCGAAGCGATGACGTCGCGCAGAACATTGCCCGGCCCCACGGAGGGAAGCTGGTTCACGTCGCCCACCAGAATGAATGTTGCCCCCACGGGCGCGGCCTTCACCAGGTGGTACATGAGCATGGTGTCCATCATGGAGGCCTCATCCACCACCAGAAGCCCGCATGCCAGAGGATTGTTCTCGTTGCGGTTGAAGCCGTCTTCCGCAGGACTGTATTCCAGAAGGCGGTGTATGGTCTTTGCCTCCATGCCGCTCGCTTCCGACATGCGCTTGGCCGCGCGCCCCGTGGGCGCCGCCAGCAGAATGCGCGCCCTCGCCTCCTGAAACACCCTGATGATGGCGTTCAGGATGGTGGTCTTGCCCGTGCCCGGCCCGCCCGTGAGCACCATGACCTTGGAAGAGGCCGCCGTGTACACGGCCTTCTTCTGTTCCTCGGCAAGCTGCATGGGCATGGAGTCGAGAATACGCCGCACAAGCTTTTTCGGCTCCTGAAAGCGTACCGACTTGGGAGAATGCAGAAGCCTCTGCATGTAGAAGGCTATCTTGGATTCGTACATGTGGTTGCGGGAAAGATACACTCCCTCGTGGTCGCCGAGATCCTCGATGACCACGCGTTCCTCCCGCTCCAGATCGTCCACCGCACCCTCGGCAAGCTCGGGAGAAATGGAAAGCTTGCCGGAAGCCTCTTCCACCAGAAGATTGCGCGGGTAATAGATATGGCCGTCTTCGGTGAGATGCATGAGCGTGTAAAGCACCCCGGCCTCGGCTCGCAGCGGACTTGATTCGTCAAACCCCAGCTTGCGGGCAAGCGCGTCCGCCGTGGTGAAGCCTATGCCGTGAATGTCCATGGCGAGGCGGTAGGGATTCTCGCGCACCACGGCAAGGGCCTGCGCGCCGTACTGGCGGTAAATGCGCACCGAAAGCCCGGCGGTCACGCCGTGGGGCTGAAGAAAAATCATGAGTTCGCGTATGCCCTGATGTTCGGCCCAGGATTCCTTCATGGCCGCAAGGCGCTTCTTGCCGAAACGGGGCAGTTCCAGCATGCGGTCGGGATCGTTGTCCATCACATCCAGCGTACTTGCGCCGAAGTGAGCCACGATGCGGTCCGCCCATTTGGGCCCTATGCCCTTGATGCAGCCGGAGGCGAGGAAAAGCCGTATGCCTTCCTCCGTGGCGGGGAGTTCCTCCTCGCAGGATTCCATCTGAATCTGGCGGCCGAACCTGGGGTGGCTTATCCACCTGCCCCTGACGCGCAACCGCACGCCGGGCTGGGCGGAAGACATGCTGCCCACCACGGCCACGGGGTCTTCCCTGCCTTCCACGCGCAACCGGAACACCGTCCAGCCGTTTTCCTCATTGCGGAAAACCACGCGCTCCAGCGTACCGGAAAACTCCTCCGGCCTGTCGGGCCCCTCCTGGGCCAGCATATCCATCTGTTCCATCGTTTCAGCCGCGGGCCGCGTTTGCAATAAATAAAGGAAAAGCCGGACAGCCCTCTTCCCGACCTCTTTACAACTCCCTTGCAGTCCTACTATAAACGGGAAATATCATCAAGGCGGGCCCGTCTTCCCGCGTCATGCCAGCACGGAAAGACATCGTCCAAGACCCGCCCTCCCCGTATGCCGCGCCCAGGGCCCGGCATACCCGTAATCCTCAGCAGTCCAGCTGCGCCGAGGCGGCCCGGAAGCGTCATGCCAGCGCGGAAAGGAGATGAGCGGCCCAGTCTGGTCTTCGTATCGTGAGGACAGTATGCCCGAATTTTCGAGGATAGACCGCCTGCCCCCCTACGCCTTCGCCGTAGTGGGCGACATCAAGAAGCAGCTCCGCCAGCAGAATGTCGACATCGTCGACCTGTCCATGGGCAACCCCGACCTGCCCACGCCGAAATTCATCGTGGACAAGCTGTGCGAGGCCGCGCGCAAACCGGTGAATCACCGCTATTCCGTATCGCGCGGCATTCCGAACCTGCGAAAGGCCATCTGCGACCTTTACGCACGCCGCTTCAACGTACACCTCGACCCCGAAACGCAGGCCATCGCCACCATCGGCTCCAAGGAAGGCCTGGCACATCTGTGCCTTGCCATGCTGAACCCCGGCGATGTGGTGTTCGCACCCGACCCCACCTATCCCATTCATGTGTACGCCCCCGTCATCTGCGGGGCAGACGTGCGCCGTATCCCCGTGGCGGAAGACCGCGACTTCTTCGAAGATCTGCTCACCGCCACCAGGCAGACCTGGCCCAAGCCGAAACTCCTCATCATAAGCTACCCGCAGAATCCCACCACGCAGGTGGTGGACCTTGCCTTCTTCGAGCGCATCGTGGAGTTCGCCAAGGAACATAAGATGTGGGTCATCCACGACATGGCCTATGCGGACCTGTGCTTCGACGGCTATCAGGCACCGAGCTTTCTCCAGGCCAGGGGAGCCGAAGACGTGGGCGTGGAATTCTATTCCATGACCAAGGGCTATTCCATGGCCGGCTGGCGCATGGGCTTCTGCCTCGGCAACCGCGATCTCGTGCATATTCTCACCCGTCTGAAGAGCTACCTCGACTACGGCATCTTCCAGCCCATACAGATTGCAGCCACCGTGGGCCTCAACGCCCCGCGCGAGGCTGTGGAAAAAATCTGCGACGAATACCGCAAGCGCCGCGACGTGCTCTGTTCCGGGCTCAACCGCATAGGCTGGCCCATCGTGCCGCCCAAGGCCACCATGTTCGCCTGGGGGCGCATTCCCGAACCGTTCCGTGCCATGGGTTCCATGGAATTTTCCAAGCTGCTGCTGCAGAAGGGCCATGTGGCCGTGCAGCCCGGTATAGGCTTCGGGCAGATGGGCGACGAATACGTCCGCTTTGCTCTTATCGAAAATCAGAAGCGTACCCGTCAGGCCCTGCAGGGCATAAAGAAGGTCCTGCAGGAAGGCTGATTTCCTTTCCCCGGAGGCGGCCCCCTGCTCACGCAGGGCCCGCCTCCCAACGAGGGCTGCGCATTGCAGACGCGCAAGGCGCGGCCTGAAAACCTCTTTCCTCTCCTTCGGAGCTTTCATGTCTCAGAATCTCTGTATCGGCATAGCCGGTCTCGGCACGGTGGGCAGCGGTCTTGTGGAAATGCTGCAAAAGAATCACGACGAAATTCTGCGCAGAACCGGCCGCGAAATTACCATCAAGACCGTGGCCGTGCATAATCTCGCCAAAAAACGCGACCTGCCCGAGGGCATCGGCCTTACCGACAACGCCCTGTCTCTTGCCGACGATCCCGATATCCAGATCGTGGTGGAGCTCATGGGCGGCACTACCGTGGCCAGGGAACTGATCATACGCTCCATGGAAAACGGCAAATCCGTGGTTACCGCCAACAAGGCGCTGCTTGCGGAATACGGGCGCGAAATCTTCGCTCTGGCGGCTGAAAAGAATGTGGCCCTGGGCTATGAGGCGAGTTCCGCAGGGGCCATTCCCGTCATACAGACGCTGCGCGACAGCCTGGCGGGCAATCACATCACCTCCGTCATGGGCATACTCAACGGCACGTCCAACTACATTCTTTCCGAAATGAACAACCACGGTTTCGACTTCCCCACCGCGCTCAAGGAAGCGCAGAATCTGGGCCTTGCCGAAGCCGATCCCTCGCTGGATATCGACGGGCAGGACGCGGCGCACAAGCTCGTACTGCTCATCCGTCTCGCCTGGGGCGTGCATTACGACTTTTCCAAGCTCGCCATCGCAGGCATTCGTGGGCTCAACCCGCTGGATATACAGTTTGCCCGCGAATTCGGCTACCGCATCAAGCTCATCGGCCAGGCACGCGATGAAAACGGCAAAATAGAAGCAGGCGTCTTCCCCGCTCTGGTGCATCATTCCATGCTGCTGGCCCGAGTGAACGGCGCCTACAACGCCGTGCGCATCGAAGGCAACGCCGTAGGCTCCCTGTTCCTGCACGGCCTCGGCGCAGGCAGCCGCCCCACGGCCAGCGCCGTTCTCGGCGATCTGCTCGCCCTTGCCCGGAGGGAAGACGTCAACAGTGCAGAAGCCAACACCGGTTTCATGCATGAACTGCCCGATGCGGAAATCCTCCCTTCCGACGAAGCCATAAGCCGCTGGTATGTTCGCGCCACGGTACGCGATACCTACGGCGTGCTGCGCGATATCGCCACCGTGTTTGCCGAAGAGGGGGTCAGCTTCGCCCAGATCATTCAGAAGGCCGCCACTCACGACGACTGTGTATCCCTTACCGGCGAGGATTGCGTTTCTCTTGTGCTCATGACGCACGAAACCACCGGAAACGCCATCAAGGCGGCCGCAAGCCGGCTGCATGAAAACGGCACCCTGCTTATTCCCGCCACCTGCTTCCGTATTCTTGCCTCCAGCGGCAACGAAGCGGAAGGCGCATAAAAAAACGCTCTCTGCAGCCCCTTTTTACGCTGCAGAGAGCCTGTCAAAAGGCCGGAATCCGTCTGTGAAACGCTTTTTCCACACTGAAAACCGGACAGGAACATCTTAAAACGGTCTGGGAATACCGTGTAGTTTCATCCCTCATGTTCCGTATGCCGGATATTCAACCGCAACCTGCCCCATCAGAGAGGAAGCACCATGACCACGTTCGACCATGTCCACATCTGCTGCACCGACCTGAACGCCATGATTGAGTTCTGGAAGAACGCCTTCGGCGCGGAATTTGTGCGCCTGCGTAAATTCGGCACGGCCGACGGCGCCGTTCTCACCCTCGCAGGTACCCAGATTTTCCTGAAGGAAATACCCGAGGGGGCCCCCCTGCCCGATGCTTCCGCCTGCGGTGTCAATCACCTGGGCGTGCGTGTGGACGATCCCAACGCCATGGCGGAAACCCTTGTGGACAAGTTCGGCGGCCGTCTGATCAACAAAGCCAGCGACGACTGCTCCTTTGTTTCCGTGCCCGGCGGTCTTACCTTCGAACTCATGCGCACGGGTGCCGATATCTGAGCATCTCCCAACACCGTGTTGCCTGCGCCCGTTCAGAAACTGAAAAAGTTGAAGAGCGGGCGTCTTTTATGCCCGGTTCCCCGCGAAGAACCGTGCGAGCTTTTCTCCTTTCCCCTTTTCTTGCTCTTGGCCGAGGCTCCCGCCTTCCCGCCCTGAGCCCTGCCTCACCGGCAGTGATGGCTCATGCTCCTGCCATACTCCCGTGGCGTTCGTGTTTTCACGGGAAAGCACGCTCCTCTGTCGCTGCATTTTTCCTTTTCCTTCTTCCAGAATAAGAAAAAATATTGTTCATATCATATTTTAATATATAACAATGACAACATCACATATACTTTTCAGCAACGTCATGTATTTTTCATACTCTTTTTTTCGTCCATAAGCATACTTTATTTTTCAACATCTGTTTCCCGTAACTACCGACACAAAACATACCGGATACTGTTGCCAACCTGCACGGAACAGGATAATTTCAGTTCGTCTTTTTCTTAGGAATCTTCATTGCCGTTCTGGAGGAAACCATGAAATCTTTCCTTCCGGCCCTGTCCGTGGCTCTGCTGCTGACCTCTACAGCCCATGCCGGTTTCAACGGCCCGAGCGATGCTCGCGCAGTAACCACAAACGTGCAGGAAGCCGTTCAGGCCGATGAAATGACCACCTGCGTGCTGGTGGGAAACATCGTCAAGCATACGGAACGCAACAGATATCTTTTCCAGGACAAAAGCGGTTCCATGATCATAGATATTCCGCCCCATGTTTTCGGACAGGTCGACGTCACGCCGCAGGATACCGTACGACTCACAGGAGAAATGAGCGGGAAAAAACACCCCGACAAGCAGGATACCCACCTGCGCGTGCGCTATATTGAAAAACTGTCCTGAACCGATATCGGAAGGCTGCGGCGCCGGTAGCGTCACGGCCTTCCGCGTCCCGGAGTCCCCCTCAAAAAAAAGACAGCTCCGTCTCAATGACGCCTGTCCGCCATGTTGCCTTCGCCCCCTGTTTTCAGAAAACACCTTCCCTTCTGCTCGGGAAAGGCCTTTCCTTCCTGGACATTGTTCCCTTCCGCTTTTCTGTTGTCGGATAGATGAATGTTTCTTCCGGCAGTCCCCGTTGTCCCTTTCCCTGCCGCTCAAAAAAATAGCGCAGCCCGCCTTCAGCAAAGCGCTGCCGACATGCGGACAAAAACTCATCCCCCCGGAAAGGTTTCTTTCCTTGACAGGTAAAGCGCCTGAGGCTAATCTCTCTTCTCGTGTCCTCGTAGCTCAGATGGATAGAGCGACTGCCTCCTAAGCAGTAGGCCGCGTGTTCGACTCACGCCGGGGACACCATATATTTCAAGCACTTATGGAGATATCTTCATAGGTGCTTTTTTCGTGTATCACACTATGTATCACAAGGAAGATAAAAAAACGTAGAAAAAGGCCGCTCTCTTTGTGGGCAGAAAACGAAAAAAGGACGCCCGGTCCATTACCCGGCGTCCCTATAAATATGCATCGGCCCCCTTGCGACAATCGCGACTTTGCGACTTTTCATCGTCCCAGTTTTGAGTCTTTTTTGTGGTCAACACCGTTGACTTGCCGTTGACGTTCCACCCTTTTTTTGGGGGTTAACAGTGTTAAGTCCAGGGTTAACTTTCAGCCCTTTTTTGATGGTGCTACCTGCTACCAGCCCTGCTACTTTCAGCCGGTTCAGCTTCCCACCTTGCTGTTACCCTGCTGTACCTCACTTCTTCGCCCGAAGTCTCCGCCGCCGAGCTCTTCGGCTTTCTCTCCTCTGTCGCCTCTTGCTGAGCCCCTCGTTATCAGCCTTTTTCAACGCAGAAACATTATCCCTGATATTCCTACAATCCCTGAAAAGCTCCTCTTCCCATCCTGCCGGCATGGGGTCGAGCAAGGCGTTTCCGTAGATTTCTTCTGCCGTCCAGTCGTCGAGGTCGCACCGCGCCCATGGGTCCATCATCGGCTTTGTTTCCACCTGCCGAAGTTCAGCCGCCTCAGCCCGCTCCTCCCGCCGCCTTCTGTCCTGATACTTCCGTCGGCAAGGCGTGGAGCAGTACAGACGCACAGGCTGCCGCGTTTCAAAGGTTCGGCCACAGTACCGGCAAGTTTTGACATGGAGCACGGACACCTCAAAAGCCCCAGCCATGGAAGGCCGGGGCCGTGCGTTACTGATTGATCCCGATAAACTTGTTGTTCCTGGCAGACCGGCGTTTCTCGTCCACGTCAACAGCTATCTGAGGGAACTCCCGGAGAAGCTGCTGTTTGGCAAGTTCCCGGTACCTTCTCAGTGTGTCTTTGATGAAGTCGGCCTTGCCGCCGTCCTCCCCGTCGCCGTACAGTCGGTAAATCTGACTCATGGGATGCTCGCCGGAGACCACTTTGTTCAGAAAATCCATGGCTCCAAGCCCATAGGCCGCGTCCACGGCTCCGTTGCCGGCCAGTTCCACATAGCGGGAATACGCGCCCGGATACCGGGAAAGGTCTATGCTCACCGTGTTGAACGTCACGTTTCTGGACGGTTTGTTCACGTTGACGCCGAGACGCATGATTTCCTTATCGATGGGTTCCGGGTTGTACTGGCTCACGGCCACCGGAGAAAGAGCATCATAAGCCCACCCTTCCGGGGACCGATAAGAAACAGGACGGCCCCAGAGGTCGCGCACCGGCGGCAGGTCTTTGGACAGGGCGGGAACTCGTGCCCGCATGGCATCGAGCATACCCTGCGCCTCGCGTTGAACGGGGTCAACCGCCCGTGCCGCATTGGCCACACCGGCAGGCACTACGCTTGCGGCCTGCCTGCGGAACCACTGCGGTGCGTACCGCTTCGGGTCGGACATCACTTCAAAAAGGTCAGACGGTCCCTGCATGTACGTCTTGGACAGCATGGTGGAAGCAAAGGACGCGCAGCCCACGGCAATCAGTTTTTCAAGGCTGCCGTCTTCCGTATCGTCTCCCACATTGGCAAGGTATTCTCCGAGGTCGGCGGCGTAGCCCATGAGCGCGCCGGCCGGGTCAGTTCTCCGGTAGGAGTACCACTTGTCCCCCACCTTCACGCTGTACGGCTGCCAGCCCATGCGCCGGAGCGTGGCAAGCTGTCCTCTGTCGGACGGCCCTGCCCCGGTAATCAGCCCGGACATGGCAAGGTCGGTCATGGACAACAGGGTAAAGGTGCCCACGGCCATGCGGGCCAGCGCCTGTTCACGCCTTGCTCCCCCTGCGGCGATATCGGCACGCCAGCGCCCCACCAGAGGCGCAAGAGGCGTCCTTTCAAAGCTGTACGTCATAATGTTGGCGGGCGTACGGATAAAGGGCGTGATGAAGCGCATGAGACGGAACTGCCCTGCTCCGGAACTCAGATACCTGGCAAACTTGCCGGGGTCGTTGGTGAAAGTGGCCATTTCCGCGAACTGCCGGGAGGAAAGCTGAAAGTCCGCCGGAGGATTCTCCAGTATCTCGGCATAGCGGACCTTGACCTGCTCGCCGCTTATGCGGCCGCTTGCCAGCTCGTCCAGCGCCTGCCGGTGGGCCAGCGCGTGAAGCTCCATGCGGTAGCCAAGCGTTTTGAAAAACTCGTCGGCTGTCTCAAGAGCGCGGCCCGGAGAATTGACGATGCTGCCGGTCATGTTGAGCAAAGCACCTCCGGCACGACCGAGAAGCGTATTCTGCGAAAGCTGAAAGTTCTCCGAAGAAATGGCGCGCTGTCTGGGTATCTCTATTTTGCCGATACCGAAACCGGACTCTCCCGTCTTCGCCGTCTTCCACGCGTACCGGAAGGCGTCCCTCCATCCGGCGGTGATACCGTGCAGCATGGCAAGGGCTTCTCCTGCCGCCACTTCGCCGCCCATGCTTTCCGCGGCCCGGCGCTCCACCACCTGTTGCCCCAACGTGAGGAAGTTGGAAACCGTGTTGGCCATGTGCGTGATGGGATTGGACAGAAGGCCGTTTATCCATGCCTCCTGCACCGCGTCCAGCGTGCGGGCCGTCATGCCTTTTTCCGCAAACTTCGTCAGTCCCTGAAGGTCTCCGGCGGCAGCCAGCTCCGTGATTCTCTCGGCCATCTTCTTTGTCACGGCATCACCGCCGCCTTCGGTAACAAGGAGCTGAGACAGTGCTCGGGGGTCCATAACTCCCCCCTGAGAGAGTATGCGCCATGAGGCAAGGGCGCGGGCTGTCTCCGTTCTGGCGGCAATGACTTCTTTCTGAATGGCGGCCTGAATGGTCATCTGCCTGCGCAGGGCAAACATATTGACTTCCGAAGGGTCGGCCTGCACCGCCCGCGCAAGTTCCACCATCTTTTCCGTGCTCGCCGTCCACAGGTTGCGCGCGGCAAGGCTCTGCTCGGCGTTCAGAGGTTCGCCCTTCCTGCGCTCCATGAGCAGGCTCCACGCGTCTTCCGCCTGCGCGGCATCGCCTATTTCCCTGAACGTCATCACGCCGCGGCGGGCATCGTCGATACTGCCCTTGAACTTGTCGGCCATGCCCTGCATGACGGCCTTCACGTCATCCGGCGTGTTGATACGCGCCCAGTTGATATAGGTCTGGTCCCCGGCCTCTTCGCTTGCGATTCCCGGCGTGGTGGGATGCAGTGCCGCGTCAACCTCAGCTTCCGCCGCCTTCATCTTGTCGGCCTCACCGGAGAACAGAGGCCCGTCCGGATTTCCGCCCATGGTCTTTGTGTAGGTTCGATACTGCTCTTCAGCTGCCCGCGCCTGCTCCCTGTACTGTCTGGCCGCCTGCTGAATGGACGTTTCACTCATGCCGGACCTGCGTGCATTGCTCAGCCCGCGAAGCGCCTTCATTCCGTGCATCAGCATATCGGCAGCCGCACCGAGGCCCACGCCTTCAAGGGCGTTCTTCATACGCGTGTCGAGACCGGTATCTCCCGGCCTTGCCGCCAGAAACTCCGTGACCGGGTTCTGCAAGTCCGGATACTGTTCCACCAGCGCAGACAGATTCCCCGCCGCATCGTCTCCCAGAAAGTCGGCAATGGCTCCGCGCGTCATGGCTGCCGCAGCACGACCGGCCTTTCCAGCCTCTCCCAGCGCCTGCAAGGGCTTCAGCTTTCCGGCAAGGGCAAAGTCCGTCATCCAGCGGGAAATGTCCCGTATGGCTCCGCCTGTCACCGTGTCCGGGCGTTCCATGTTGGGAAGCTCGTTCTTGTCTTCGGGAAGTTTCCCTTCCTTCCACGACACAATGCCGTCCGGTCCGAAGAACTCCAGATAGCCGTCCGGCCCTATGCCGTGTTCCCGAAGCCAGTTGCCGCCCTGCGCAAGTGCCTTCATGGCCTCGTTGACCGCATCAATGCCGCCCGCAATAATCGCGTTGGGAGCTTCCACCAGACCGAGCCCTGCATCTTTGGCAACGTCTCCCCACGTCCAGCCCTCTTTCTCTGCGGGCGTGGGCGCCCCTCCTTCCGCATTATCTGCGGTAACGGACTGCTCCGGGGCCTGTTCCCGGGCTAGCCATGCCTGCATGTTCGCTCTTGCCTGCTGCCGGGCAAGCTCTTTGTTCCCCAGCACAATATCGGAACCCAGGTCATCACTGTTCATGGCAATCTGACTCATTATTCCACCCCGTAATTAAAAGACTTCCGTGCCTGTCCCGGCCTGTCCCGCTCTGTCTTCTCCGTTCCATTCTGCCCCAGCCGGGCAAGCGTCTGCCGAAGGTTCTCTATAATCTGGCACTGCTCGTCATATTCTTCCTCGGACAGACGCCCGGCGGCATAGGCCGCTTCCGTCCTCACGGCCGCCTCTTTGAGCGTGGTCATGTTCATGTCCCCACGCGCGCCTTCAAAGAAACGTGGCATGGGCATGGTCAGGCTCATACTGCCCCTGTCCATAAAGCTGTACCGGCGGGCAATGGACTGCGCCATGTCGCGCTTCTCCTGATACCCTGCGTCCTTGTGACGCCTCAGCCATTGATTCCATTCATCCATGGCGTTCGCGTAGCTCTCGGCTCGGCCCGTTTCCGGATTCAACGGAGACGGCTTCAGGGCGTTGGAAATGTAGGCGGAAAGCTCGTCCGTCTCGGCGTCCCGCTCTCTCGTGGTCAGGTTGATAAATGTGGATTGAGTTATTTTTCCGTCGAGATATGCCTGTTTCGCCTCCTGCGTCACATCTTCCCCGCGGAGCGCCTTGTCCGTCAGGCTGACGAACACGGAAGGCTCATCTCTCGATGCCGGTTCCCAGCCCCTGACCGCACGCTCCGTCCATGCCCGATAATCGTCCGGCGAAAGTACGGAACGCGCGTTCCTCACATCGGAAACGGAAAGGCCGCCGCTCATATAGAGGTCGGTAAGACTCTTCTCGGCCTCATCGGCCTGCGCTTTCCGGTTGCGTTCGGCAATGCGGTGATTGTACTCGTCCATGCTCATGGCAAGGCGCATCTGCGATATGGACTCGTCGCGTATCTTGCCCAGCATGGCGTTCTTCTGCGCCCCCAGATAGTCGCCGTACTGCTCTGCCGCCTGTCTCGCCCCGGCAAGGTCACCTTTGCCGAGATAGGTGTTCACGATGCTCACCGCGGCCTTCTGATGGACTTCCCCCAACAGCGCCCGGTTATCCATGCCGGGGTTCAGGTCTTCCATCCGCTTGTCGAACAAAGCGGAATTATATTGAAGCCAATCGGGATTGTTGTAGTTTTCCGCCACATCGTTCATGTAGGCCGATATTTCGCTTTCCCGGACGGACTGATTGAACGCGTCTCTCTGCTGCCGGGCATAGCTCATGCCCTGCTCGGTGAAGTTGAGTGCAGTGCCGGCAGCCTGTTCCGTAAACATCTCGTCAAAGCGCCCGGAAAAACCGTGTTCGGCCTTGACGCGGCTCATGGTCTCGCGGGCAAAACCGCCGAAGTCTTCCCCGGCATTGAGAGCATCCTTCCCCTTGTTCTTCTGCATATACCGGGCCTTCTCGGCGGCAAGCTGCCCCTGAAAGTCCAAGAGCGCAGACGACACGCGGGCCGTCTCATCTTTGACGTATTCCTTGGCGGCAATGCCGGTCAGTTTCGTTCCGGCATCCAGCATCACCTCTAACGTTTTCCGACCTTCGGTATTGGAAACGTCACGCACCACAGGGAAGGCGCTGCCCGGTTGAACACCGGGAACCTTTATCTCTTTGGGTTGTGTATCGTAGGTACGAACTCGTATCATATTCGTCTCGTAACGTTGTGGGGAAGCCCGGCAGGGAGCAAGAATCCGGGCCTCCCCATATGGAGGAAATCAGAACGCCTTACATCCAGTCACAGAAAAGAAGCCCGTCCCGTACGCTCACGCGCTGGAGACCGCCGTTACCGTCAGAGACAGACCAGCGATACCGCAATACGGGAATCATCAGCTTGTATTTCTTCAGCGTAGTTTCCGGCAGACGGACAACTCCCCGCAGCTTTTCAGCTTCGGCCTTCACCGCCTCAAATTCGCGCGCAGCATGGGCCAGCGCTTCGGCAGCCGTATTGAAAGACACGGCGGCGACACAGGCGTCGAAAACAATCTTGACTTGCCTGACTTTGGTTTTCAGACTGGTCACAGCTTCCAAGGCGGAACTTATGGTCTGCGTCTTTTCTTCAATGGCGGCCAGTTCACCGGCAGCAAAACGCCCCAGGCGTTTGTTTCCGTCCTCCTGCTGGTAAAGGGCGAGAATCTGTGCATCAAGTTCCACGTGCTCAAGGCCATGGAGCGCAGCGTCCAGCCTGCGCCGTTCCAGTTCCGCAATCTGCTCTTTGATTCCGGTATTCTCGACCGTCTGTGCCTCGGCTTCTGCCCTGCGCTTGTGCAATGCCTCCATGAGTTCGGAAAGCCTTGTCTCCACGGCAAGCACTCGTTCCAGAGCAGCGGCCGCCTTGCGAACATCCACCTTGCGTATCTCCGCAACGTCCAAGTATCCGCACTCGGCCACAAACTCCGGCAGGTGGGGAATCGTTTCCGGCTGTCCTCCTATCTGCTCAGCGACCTTGACGGCCTCTTCCGCCTCGGCAAGCATGAGGTCACGCGACAATGCGGAAAGCCTCTCATACGCCGCCAGACAGCGCGATTCCTCCCCGCAACGGACTTCCGCAATCTGTATCCGATAGGCGTCCTGGCTCTTTTCAAGCTCCGTCTTCGGCCTCGCAGGAACGGCAGGCTCCGCGGTCTCTGCAATCCTTCTTTCCACGGCCTCACTATTCGCCATGGCAACATCAGCCGCCGGAGCAAATTCGTTATACACTCTAGCCATGCCTGGCCTCCTTTTCTTCCTGCACCGCACGCCATGCGCTTTCAACAAGTCGCGGCTCACACATCCAACCCACAGGCATAAATGCGGCAACGCCCTGCTCGAACTGTTCCCGTGTCATGTTTTTCCCTGCCGCCATACGAGCCGCCATGCGACAGCAGGCATAGCAAGACTTTTCCCAACGTCCCTTCATAATCTTCATTCTCCTATATCCACTCGATGAAACCACCGGCGGAGTCCCAGGTATCGAACACTCTTTTCACAAAATCCTCTGCCGTCTCACCGGAAAGTCGTTCCATGACTTCTTCCCCGAGGCGGGCCCCCTGCACCGTTGCATCCGGCTTCCAACAGCAGGTGAACCCCTGCAATCCGCGTTTCTCACGCTCCAGTCGGGCAAGCCGTTTTTCCATGTCACCGGCCATTCGTTTTTCCTCCATACGCCGCTTCCAGAGCGGCAAGTCTGTTTTCAAAGTCCGTCGTCATCTCGATTTGCGTTCTGGCCTTCAGGGCGTCCAGAAGCCTTGCCCCTGCCTCAATGGACAAACGCCCCTCCGCCACTTCGCCGAGTACGGCGCGGGCCTGTTCCCCGGCGCTCCCGTCAGGAATATTGACAGGCTCCGGCACCTCGACCGGCTTCTGCCGCGGCAGTCCATAGGCAATCAGCGTCTTGCAGGCTTCCAGGTCGCCCACTTCCGCCGCCTGTATCAGCATGGGCAGAGCCACCTTTTCCGCAGCATCACGCGCAATTCTGAGCGCCCGACACGTTGCACCGACGGGCCGCCCCTTCGGGTTGCCGATACTGCCCTTTACAAAACGCCCCCGGCTGTCTCTCTTCGCCATATCCGGCGAACTCTTACTGGTAGTCATCTCCATTTCTCCACCATTTCTTCTTTAGTTATTTGGTACCATGGTAAAAACCTGCGGCATAAAATAAAAAAGGAGCCGCTCCGATTTTACGGAACAGCCCCTTTGCAAACTGTGAAAAATAAAAGTTATGTCGTTATATGGTCTCCTGCGGCCTCCTGTATGGCCTTCACTCGTCAAGCCTCAATATAATAAGATTCCTTAACGACTTGATACATTCCCGTGCGTTCAGAAGCAGCTCAACCGCCCCACTATCCCATCCTTCTTTCAGAATTTTGTCGGCAGACAGCAACAACGCATCCATGACCTGAAATTCGTCCATATAGGCAACTTGTAATTCCTTACCGTTTACCAAGCGCGTCTCTTCATATTCCCCAAACGTAACTTCTAACTTTTCAAGCATAACTTCTCCTCTAAGTTCTGTACATGTTGCATGGCTTCATCCCAAGAATACCACCGCACCTCGCCGGGGTAGCAGGCTTCCCAAAGCCAACACCAGCAATCCTTCTCCGGTTCATAATGAGGGCAGTTCACCTCATCGCAATGCGGATAGTGTCCGCAGAACCTCTCCCAGTCCGGAACGTCCGGTGCGAGCATGGGCGGCCCTCCCGCAAACACTTCCGGGGAAACGTCTGCGGGAGTTTTTGTCGCACTTGTCGCTGTTGTCGCAGCCCTCTTAGCGCGTAAATCACGCAAATTCACACTAGGCTTAAATGGCATACTCTATCCGAACTCTCCATGCCTTGCGCACCTTGCGGGGACTATCGGCGCCCTCCCAGACCTCAGCGCCACCGGGGATAACGACAAGCCAGCCATGGTCAAGAAGCGTACTGATAGCGGCTTCCACTTCCTTCTTCTCTCGCAGGGAGCTTGGACCATAACGCAGCACCTGGCGAAGAGAGGTTGTTTTGATACCGCGTGTCACATACCACTGGAGCAGCTTCTCCGCTCGCAAAATCTCCGGACTGGCCATATCGTCCAACGTAATCCTCAAAATCTCGTCGAGATACCAATCCGCCAGATTGATGCCGGCAACCATATGTTCCAGGTCAACCACGCGACAGGCAGGGGCGTGGGCCAGCGTCAGAACGCCAGCTATTCGCAGAGCCTGTTCGGCGGCTCTCTTGGCGTATCCGTTCACCGGCGCATACTCGCCTTCCGGCTGCCTTGCCGCCTCGATGTGGTCGAAGAAGCGGTCGTATTCCGCGTGGGCTTCATCGGATAAGATGAGCTCATCAAAAATAATGCCCCCGGTCTCCGAATCCCGTTTCAGAGGAACGGCAAGCAGACGCTCGCAGGCATCATAATAGACTTTCAGAGATTGCAGGTTTTCCACGCTCACCTGCGAAGAGCTTTTCATCATCGGCGCCGGCCAGGTAATGAGTTGACGGCACAAATATCCCTGCCCGGACAACAGCGAATCGGAAAACAGCTTTTCCGCAATAATTGGCTGCATCATTATGTTAGAGCAAACCCGCCTGTCAAAGAGCTTTGTTGTTCCGTCGCCATAGCGCATCTTGTCCAACGCCTTACCGGACCATACGGCGGTCAGCGCGCCTACGGTCTTTTGCGCGTTGTCCTGAGAAAACGCCGTGCCGCCAAAAAGCCTTGCACCTTCGTCCGTAAACAGTCCGACGTGCGGCTTGCCCTCGGCAAGGAATCGGTAAAGCCCTTCGATATTCGTGTCCCCTATGGTAAAAATGGGAGCAAGCGGGGCCTTCGGCTCCTCTTTCATGAGCTCTTTAAGCTCTTCCCGATAGACTTCACGGGACTGCTTCTTTCTTTTCAGTCGGTCGAGTTCCCGTTCATAGGCGGCGCGCTCGGCAAGATAGTCCTTGTACGCCCTGTCGTACGCCTCTTTTTGTTCCCTTTCATGGCGTTCAATGGGCTTCATGAATACGTTTTCAGTTTCACTCTTACCATCCCCGCTCTCGGCGACGCTCATCAGATAGAGCGACAACGGCGTGGCTGAAAAACGCCTCGTCCGCACATTGGCAATGGGCTGAGTGAGCAGGTCGAGAACCCCCAGCATGGAATTTCCAGCCATGGAGACAGGCACGTTCAACCCGCTGGACACGTCCACAAGGGCCTGCTCGAAATCGAGGAAACACTCCGTAGGATATGGCGCCTGTTCCTTCGGCGGACGACGCAACGGCAGGGGCGGCTCGTCTTCGCTCACAACAGAAGCCGCGTTTTTGTTCGGCGTGTTTCGAGGATGTTCCATGCCCTTGCGTTTTGCGCTGGCGATGGTTTTGAGTGTCTCACTCTGGGAGAGTCCGCACTTCTCGGCAGCTCGTTCAAGCCCGGCCTGTACGTCATCCTCCCGAAGCTCACCACCGGCTACAAACTCCCAAAGACGCAGAGCGCAAACGTTCAGAGTTGCGTTTCTCTCCCCCTCCGGGGCCGTTTCAACGGCGGCCAGTTCACGCTGGAACGCGGCCAGAGCATAAGGCGTGGACACTCCACAGAAAGAACGTTTTTCGCCTCTTGGTCTGTCCGTCCAATCCGAGGTGTTCAGAGCCTCCACAAGCCACTGAGGCGCGTCTTCCACCGCTCGCAGTTCTTCCACAGCGTAAGTACCGCCGCCCACAATTTTAGAAGGCGGCGCGATAATGTAGCCTGTATCTGCCCGCACATCGACGCCGGGAAGCCAGCCGTTCTTGCTCGGCACGGATACGCCCGCAGGACGCTTGAAATAGTAGTGAAGCCCGCCGGACTGCGTCCTCACCGTAAACGTCTTGGGAATGCCGCCATGGGCGGCGCACACTTCCGCGAAACTGGCCGTGCCGTCCACGCCATTCTTGCTATCCAAATCGATCACCAGCAATCCACTGGGGCCAGTCGATACGCCTATAAGCGCATTGGGCCAGCGTCTCCACCACTCGCGGACAGCAGCCTCACCTGTCGTGGCTTCCTTGAAGCCGGAACCGATATAAGGAGCCTTCGCCTTGAAACGTTCCTGGCCATCTTCATCAAGAACCGTTTGTTCTCGGCATGGAAAAACGTGCCAGCCGCGCATGATATAATCCAGAGCCTGAGTCAGAAGTTTGTTATCCGTCATCAGCGCACCTCCACCATCTGCTGGAGGTTCACGCCGTGGGCGGCAAGCTCTTCATCTTGCCCGTTGCAGAAAGCCAGTACGGCCACGGTGAAAAGAACCGTCAGCCCCACAAGGCACGTCCCCAGCCTGAGCAGTTTGTCCTCGGAAAAACGGAAAGCGTTAAACATTGTCTTCCTCCGCGCTATGACACAGCTCCGGGTCATCAAACTTGCCAGCGAGGGGGAATTGGTACGCTCCGGACGCAATGTCTAACTTGTCATTCAGAAGTTCGAAGCACTGAAACAGTCCGTACGCGGTCCGCTTGTTCAGCGCATCCGAGAGCGCCATTGCTTCGGTTGCATCTTGCAGGAACCGCGCCAACGAACGAGCACTTTCCAAGGCATCCGAGCGGCTGAAATGGGTAAGACTGGAGGGGAGAGAACGGGGAGAAACTCGGCGATTCACAGAAGAATCAGACATGATGGACCTCACGAAGTTTGGGAGTTTAAACAAAAAGAGGCGAGAAACTACGCTCCCCGGCCTTCGTGAAGCCGCCGGGCCCTCGCGGAATCCCGGACGTAGTTTCTCGCCAACATGTGCAAGCCTGCCGATGGATACACCGGCGGCATGATAGGCAGAATATACGACAAGACTTTTTCCCGTCCTCGGGAGACAGGAAAGGCGCTTGTGACGCCTCACGAAGTTTGGGGTCTTCACTGTGCCCCACGCGCGGTCCGAAGTCAAGGAATTACTCATCCACGGCCTCCTCGAACGAGGCGCAGACCTCGCTATAGGGGCGCAGTTTCTCCCCCTTGAGCTCGCAGAATCGACGCGTGCGGCCGGACTCCAACAGGACGGCCCTGAACCACTGACATTGCTCACAAACAGGCTTCAGCTTTCCGAAAAGCGGCGAAATCCTCATCTGGACGCCTCCGCGCAAGCCCTGGGCTCGACGACGTGGTCGGCAAGGAATGCCTGCAGGTCTTCCGACCGATAACGAATGCTCCTGCCTATTCTGATGAAACGCGGCGGCTGCCTTTTCCAGCGGCGATTTTGCAAGGTAGCGGTGGACCAGCCGAGAATCTTCCCAGCTTCAGCTTCGGTGAGAAGACGTTCCATGCAATAAGCCTCCGTAGTTTGATTTTCTATCAATTGCTACGGAGGCTAGCTTGTTTTCTAATCTGAGGCCCTGATTAGGAAAAATGAAATCCTAATTAGGATTTATATATCGGTATGTTTTCCATTTCATTGAGCTTTATTTTTATAGTATCTTCATTCGGGCCTTCATCGCCATAAAGGTCTTCTATTCTTCTCGCAAGTTTTCCTGCAAGCCCACGCTCTATAGGCTGTTTGCGCTCATCAAGGCAGGCTCGCATTATTTTTAAAAGAGTCTTACGCTCTCTTGAGCCTAAACTCTTTTCTACCACTCCATCCGACTGGGTAGTTTTTTTCAATTCCTCCATCTCGGCCCTAAGTTTGGCGTTTTCAGCCTCTAGGTCAGAGATACGCGAAAGTAAAGTTTTCACATCTAAATCAATCTGTTCGGTTTTATTCCTTTCTTTCTCTTCTCTTATTTTTAAATCAAGATCTCTCACTTCGATCCAATCATACTTTGCAGTAACAATATTATTACCTTCCGTAAACACAGGCATTATAATATCATTATATTTATTTAAATATTCACTAAATATTCTTGGTCCGATTTGAAAAAAATCCATTACTTCTTCGCCAGTATAAAAAGAATTCTTTGGCCTTCCAAGAATTTGAGGAGGTCTATCAACATAAAAATTTCCATCTGACCCCTGATATATTCTTACAGCCATATTTGCCCTCCCTTTTCAGGCATTTCCCTTATGTATCCCCGGCAGGCGGTAAGGGTTCCGCTTTTCAGCGTGGGTAGCTAGTCCACACCTAGCCGGGGAAAGATATTACGCAGGCTGCACGACAAGCGGCTGAATCTGCATCCAGCTTCCCTTCTCCTGCCGTGCGTTCCAGAGGTCCACGGCCCGCTGAAGGTTCAGCCACAAATCCGGCGTGGTGTTCAGGGCCATGGACAGACGCAGCGCCATGTCCACCGTGACTGGAGCGCGCCCGTTGACAAGGGCGGACACCGTCTTGCGGGATACCCCTATGCGTTCGGCAAAGTCGGTAATCGTCACGTCCAGCGGTTCCAGATACATTTCCTTCAGCACTTCGCCCGGCATGGACGGCTTTCTTGTACGTTCCATATATTTCTCCATCAGTGATAGTCCTGGTAGTCCACGATATAGGCATCGCCGTTTTCAAAGCGGTAGGTTATGCGCCAGTTCCCGGACACCGTCACCGACCACAACCCCGCAAGATTCCCTTTCAGCATGTGCAGGCGAGAACCGGGAAAGTTCATATCCTGAGCTTCCGCCGCACTGTCGAGCATATCGAGAATCATCCCCAGCCGACGGGCGTGTTTGGCCTGAATCCCCTTTGTGTTCCCTGTCCGGAAAAAGAGTTCCAAGCCTTTATGAGCGAATGTTTTTATCATGTCTCAAATGTAACCGATAAGGTTACACTAGTCAATACGTTTATTCATTTCAGGGATTGCAGGTAATTTAGGAGTAAGTGGCATTGCTGAAATGTCGCACTTGTCGCGATTGTCGCAGCCTGCTTAATCGCTTTTTCTATAGGGCACGTCCACCGTACCCAGCTCAGCAGTCTCCCTGAGAGCTTCATCAAAGTAGGCCACATATCGCTGAGTCATGGCCGGTGATTCATGGGTAAGCAAACTTTGGAGCCTGAGCGCGTCCACCTTGCCCGTTGAAGCTATGCGCGTGGCAAACTCATGCCTCAACCCATGTATGGGGCGGAAGTCCACAGGAAGCCCGGCGGCCTTCTTTACCCTCTCCGCCGTATGCCTGAATGATTCCCTATGCCCGCCGTTCTCTCCGGGAAAAAGATATTCGCTATCTCCTCTGGGCAGGCTCCTTATCACTTCCACTACCTGAGAATTAAGCGGAACACGGCTCACACGTTCTTTCTTCGCTGTTTCCGCCCGGAGCAGCATCACCCCATGTTCAAGGTCTATATCGTCCCAGCGTAGGGCCAGCGCAGCGCTCTTTCTGATTCCCGTGAGAAGGATGATTTTCAAATAGGCAACGCCCACCCTGTCCGGGTCTGCATCCAAAGCGTGCCAATAGGCCGCAAGCTGAGCGGCTTCCATGTGTTCCGTTACGGTGTTATCGAACTCCGGCATCTCAAAAGAGAGAGCTTCCGGCCATCGATAAAGGCCCTGTCTCTTGGCGTAGTACAGAACACGGCGAACAAGTCCCAAAGCATGGGCCACAGTTTGAGGACTCAGCGTTTCGGCCGCCCCAGCTCTGGGCCGTTCACGTTTACGCGCCAAAAGTTCCAGCTTCAACCTCGTCATGGTTCGCGAGGTAAGCTCGGCCGGGTTCTTGTCCAGAATAGAATCCAGATATCGGAGAAGGCTTATATCATTTTTGCGCGTACGCCGCTCATTTTCGGAATCATAAATGTTCCATAGCCCTCGGAAAGTAAGCCGTTCCACACCGAGGCGTTTGTCTCTCTTAACTTTCTCTCGTGCAGCAATATTTCCCAGCTCCCGGCCTTCCATTCGTGCTGCCCGTATCATGTTGGCCTTGGCCGCGGTCATCCCCTCACTGGAACGTCCTACAGGCTCAAAGTGTTGCTTTCTGTCCGGCGTCCTGTACTTGATATAAAATATCGAATCCTGGCTTTTCCCCCCTGCTCTTCCTTGAACGGTTCGGAAGATGACGCCGGGATACTTCGTCGGCATATAAACTCTGCCCTTACCAGACTCCTTTTCGTTGCTCATGGAAATTTCACCCCTGAACCGTATCACACGCGTATCACACCATGTATCACAGGGTAGGCAAAAAACGGTAGAAAACGGAAGAAATTGCTATAGGTTGAAAATATTGATTTTTTCGTGTTATTAGAAACTTATAGGTAGTATATAGAACTCGGTAGAAAAGGCAATCTTGGGCCTCCTAAGCAGTAGGCCGCGTGTTCGACTCACGCCGGGGACACCATAAATTTCAGAGGCTGCCGCGTTTGCGGCAGTCTTTTTTTCAGCTCGAGCATTTTGTATCCCGGTGGCATGCAGGCACACATGCTGCCGGAGCATTCTTCCACCAATGCATATAAAAAAGCCGCCCCGTATGGAGCGGCCGAAGAAGCGTCTTTCCCTTTCAATCATGTTCTTCATGATGGGCGGCATAGGCATTCATGAGAATATCGATATGCCTGTCAAAAACGACGGATTCGGAATGATTTTTCTCTATCGTTCGGCGGGCGTTTCTTCTCACGATCTCAAAATCCTTTGCATGATCGAGCACATGGCAGATTTTTTTCAGCTGTGCTTCTCCATCGCCTTCGGGCATGGAAATCATATTTTCTCCATCTCTGAGCAACCCGCTCTCTTTTGCCTCCAGGGGCATCATAAGCAGGGTTTCGCAGCTCATGGATTCCAGCATTTCCTGCAAGGGGGGATGGATAGGCTCTGGAAACATATGGATGGTCGTAGAACACAGGAGCTTGTGATAGGCAATACTATCAAGCCCTTCCGCCAGGAAAAGCCGCTCCCTCAGTTCCGCCGGAAGCGCGGAGCATATTCCCTCCCATTGAGTTTTTGCCGCCCCTTTACCAAAGGTAAGCGCCACCAGACAGCCAGGACGATGAATCAGCAGGCCCAGAATTACCTGCGTCACCTGTCTGGAGCTGCCGCCCCCCCCTTTCATGTGTATGGTAACGAGTTCTTTTTCTCCCTCAAAGTGAAGAGAAGGAAAAAAATACGACAGCTCGCGCGGGCGGGGAGAAAAAAACTCCGTATCCACATAAACGGGCCAGACATGAATGATGGGCTGAAGCAGGCTGGGAAAACAGCTTTTCTGCGCTTCCGAACGCACGAAATAAAGATCGCTCTGAGCCGCCAGAGAACGCTGCAGATCCATCACGGCCTGAAATTTCAGGATATCCTCGGGACTGTCCTTTTTTCCCCGGAATCCATTGAAATAGGAAACGATAAAGGCATCAGGAAAAGCATGACGGAGAAAAAGGGCCGGGCCATCAAAAAACGAAACCAGTATGACATCGGGAATGAAGCCGGAATCTCGTATATGAATAAAGGTCTGCAAGGCCTGCTTGCCCAGATGAAACATCTTTTCCCATTCGGCAAGAAAGACATCCCTGCTCTGAACCATACGCCCGCGATCCCGGTTGAGATTCAGCCGGGCATGAATAACCCCTTTCGAAGTTTCTCCCTGTCGTGGACGAAAGGAAAGAAACATGACCTTGTTTGCAGGATCGGAGGCCAGGCGTGAAGGCATGCTGCCGAATCTTCCCGGATAATTATCATTGCAGAACAGAAAGCGCATCAACACCTCGCAGCATATTTACATGCATTGTCAATCCGCAGTTTTTGCAGATATGACTTGCGAAAATATATATGTTAAACAAATGGTTACGAGAAGTATTCTCTGTTGTGGCGTACACCGCCGGCGTTATGGAGCGGAAAGTTCCACATAAAATAAGCCATGCCTGACACACAAATCGCCTGCCGGAATCCTGGCAAGGCCATCCGGCTTTCCTTCAACTCTGGCAGAACAACACTCTTTCGCGGAAGCTAAAACGACGTTTCCTACCGGAGTCGGTTTGTTTAACCGAAAAATTAAAAAAGGGCCGGAAGAACATTCTCCCGACCCTGCCCATGCCTTATTCCGGCATGGTAATGCTGTCGAGCGGCTCGCTGTCGTGAGGCGTCACCTTAAGCATGTCGGTATTGACTCCAAGGTCGGGCAGAAGGTCTCCCGCAAGGGCCTTCATGCGGTAGGCTGCAATGAGAGTGTTGCCGAGCGCCGTAGCCGCTTCCGTGGAAGAGTTGAACAGTTCGTTTTCCGCGTCCAGCACGTCGAGCAGACTGCGCTGACCGAGCACGAACTGCTCTTCGTAGGCGCTGCGCGTAGTCTTGTTGTATTCTATGGCTTCGCGGTAATGCTCAAGCTGCTTCTGCGCGGAAAGGAACTGCGTCCAGCTTTCCTCCACGTTGAGCTTGAGATCGTCCATGTAATCATAAAGCACCTGACGGCTCTGGCGGATACGGGCCGCGGCGGCCTTGCTTTCCGCCACGTCCGCGCCGCTGTTGAACAGGTTCCAGCGTACCACGGCGGCCACGCCCACTTCCGCGGTCCACAGTTCGCTCTTGCCGTCGCGGTCGGAATACGAAGGCCCGGCCTCAAGGCTGAGCGTAGGGCTGTAGGCGGAACGCACCTGTTCCCGAACGGCCGTTGCGGCCTTCACGTCTTCCAGATACGCGGCAACCTTGGGATTGCCCTTGCGGGCGGCCTTGAGCACTTCCTCCGCATCCTTGAACATCTTGCCGGGCATGTTCACGGGGCCGAGGTTCATGGCGGAGTGCCCGGTAAGGCGGGTATAGGTGTCTTCGCCTATGCGCAGGGAAGCCTGCGCCTCGGTAAGCGTGGAGCGTGCGCGGGAAAGACGGCTCTGCGCCTGCGAAACGTCGGCCATGGTATCCACCCCCTGAGCCTCACGTTCCCGGGCCTTGGCAAGAATATCCTCATGGCTCGCCACATTTTCCTGGGCAAGCTTGTAAATCTGCTGACGCCGCAGCACATCCACATGAGCAATGATGGCATCGAGCGCAAGAGAATTGGCGTTATCCAGCACGCGGTGATCGAGAGAACGGTAGGTGGCCTCAGCCTCGCGTACGCGGCCCCTGGTAAGCCAGCCGTCCCACAAAGGCTGAGTAACCAGCAGCGAAGCGGAAGAATACGGGGCAACATCGTTATACCCGTAGGACCGGGTCGTGCTGTCGCTGAGCTTGCCGAAGCCGCCGCGGGCGGTAAGATCCACCCTCGGTCCGTATCCGGCCCTGGCGCGATCCACCTCATGGCCGGCGGCACTGCGGTTTTCCTGAATGGCCTTGAGGGAGTTGTTGGTTCTCAGCATGGACTCGATGGATTCCTTCAGGGGAATAGCGTCGCTGTCCGCAGCATATACCGGCGAAGCACAAAGCAGCGCTCCGAGGCAGCCCATAACAAACAGAGAAGGAAGACTTTTCATATAATAACCCGATGTTTCATGTTGCGTAAAAGAAAAAATGAACCCTGACCATCCGGGAAAATTCGGACTTCCCGACCGGTAATTTTCATCATGTTTTTACACAATTTCTGCAGGCAGCAGCCGGAATCGAGCCGCCCCTTGCAACACCTTATTGAAAACAATAAATTCAAAAGCAAGCTATATCAATATATTATATTACCCTCCCACCTCTCTGAAACAGAGTTCTACGGCAAAATGTTCCCATAGGCCATAATGATAAACTTCAACATGATAAAAGAACATACTCCCTTTGATATATAAAGACAAGGAGGGGGACCGGCCCCGCAAAGTACGTTGCCGGCCCCCGCTGCTACCGGTTAGCCACCGTTGGAGTTGTTGAGAATGAAGACCTGCGTCTGTGCATCGGCATCCGCCGTCGTAGAAGTAGCGGACGGAAGATTCGTTTCCAGTGTAAGATCGACATCGTTCTGGCCGATATAGTCGAAGGTTCCGGTTTCGCTGTTCTGCTTCCACTTGGTCGGATCCAGAGTCAGCGTGTTGTCCGCAGCATTGATCGTGACGCCGTAATCCCGGGCCAGCTGATCCATGCTGGTCAGACTGAGCGCATCCTTTCCGGTGATGAGCACTTCCACACCATGGACAATGGGGCCGGTCTCCGCCGTACCTTTGCCGCTGAGGAGGGAATCCATAGTCAGATCACCGTCATGCACCATGATGTCTATGCCGGAACCACCATCCACCAGGTAGTCGTTCTTATCGTACACGATGATGTCGTTGCCGGAGCCCGCAAAGACTATATCTCGACCTTCACCTCCATCAAAATAGTCGTCACCATCAAGACCAAGCAGCACATCATCGCCACCTCCACCGAAAAGCATATCATTCCCGTCCACACCGGACTGATCCGATTCGGTAAGATTAGCATTTTCCAGTGACTCCAGGCGGCTACTCCATTCTTGCAGATTTCCGGCATTCACTTGCGCCGCAAAGGCATCCACAATATCTTGTGTCTCGACAGATTGAATACCCAACATATCGGAAAGAATATCAACTGTATCAGAGTCGCTTCTGCTGTTGGAGCCGTCACCTATGAGCAGGTCATCGCCGCCCTGTCCGAACAGAACATCATTTCCCGTACCGCCGAGCAAAGCGTCGGGCTGATCGGGAGCTTCCATATCCCTGTTCACAACAAGCTGAGCCTGAATCTCCCGGGCATGCTCTTGCACATATTCCATCACATCGGCAGTGCTGGGAGTAAAGCCAAGCTTAGCACTCACATAGGCAGCAAGTGACACTTCTTTCCCATCCAACTGCATCATGGCCGCATCACCAAACAACACATCATTTCCCGCATTAGCGAAAATATTATCAGCAGCGGGCTCATTGGAGGTAATACTTTCCAGGGCCTGATACAAATCTGAAGCATCATCCACCATAATGGGTTGCTTGTCGGAATCATACGTTTTCAAAGTCTGTTCCAAATTTGAGTCGGATCCGATACCTACGGCATGAATATCGGAAATACCGTCAAGTCGATTAAAAGCATCTGTTTGCTCCCTTCCTGTAGATACGTTAGGCTCTCCATCCGTAATAAAATACACCTGATTTTTGATAGAATTTCCGCTTCCTTGCTGTGAAAGCCATGTATATGCCTCATTAAATGTATCCGTATAGTTTGTACTTCCTCCACTTCGTACCCGGTTATCATTAATCTGACTTTTCAAGACAGCGATATTTTCTTCTGTTAATTCCATTGGCTTTTTTGCACGAGCTTGACTATCAAAGTCAATAAATAAAATATTAACCGTAGAATTTGTCTTTTGCGATTGTTCGAGAAGGCTTTCCAAAAAACCGCAAAGAGCCTCTTTTGCATTTCTTATGTCACTTGAAGACATACTTCCCGATGTATCAAGCGCAAGAACAATATTATTAACATAACCTTCAGTCATTGTAGAAGTCGATCCCTGAATCAGATCGTCCCCTTCTGACCCGGCACTAGTACTGGCCGAAACATTGACCGTTACCGAAGCCGTATTCTCAGCACCATGATAATCCTCAATAGTATAGTTGAATCTGATGGATTCGCTGTTACTGCCGGAATTGGTTATTTTAATGGTTCCCGTTTCCCAGTCGATGGAGATTTTCGTTGTACCGGAATAATCTATACCTGAGCAGTCGTCTCCCGCAGTGTAGGTTTTATCTCCAATTGTGATGGAAGTAATCTCCAATCCATCTTCGTGCAAGGATGCACTGTCATCATCTTTGTCGTTTTCCAACAACTGGTCAAAGGTGATAGTCAGACTGGCCTCGGGGTTTTCCGTAGATTCCAGTTTTTCAGAAATGATGACATTGTCCGGCGTAAAGATGTCCGCCGTATGATCTACCTCAACGGTAATATCGTTATTGCCGATTTTCTCCAGATCGCCTTCAATGGCCAGCCCACCATTAACTATCAAATCAATCCCATCCGCACTGCTACCAACTATGGCATCCCCATGTACATAAAGGAAGCTGTTAATAGTAGTGTCGCTGGATGCAATCAGATTGCCGGTCACGATGGTTACACAATTAAGCGGTCCATCCAGTTTTGAGGTATCGAGATCTCCCTTGATGTAAAGCAACAAGTTGTTGTCAGCAGCGTACTTCGCAGCCGCATCCAAATCTCCGTTGCCATCGAACACGTAGATATGCGAGGCATCAGCAAGCTGATCTATAGTCAGATTATTGCCGCCAAGGTCAATGAAGACTTCACCAAAAATATCTTTACCTTTTCCATCAGTAATCGTGGCAATCCCTTCTTCTGGCACGCCATCTTTCCAGTGAACATCTTCATCCGTAAGATCGGACTCACCGCCCACAGTAATCATACTGCCGGGAAGCATAGCACTGGCAGAAGCAGAAACCGTGCTGGAGCCTTCCACTTCCTTATAGATGGTATATGTATCATCCGCAGCATCGGGGGCGTCGTTCGTCACCTCAATGATGATATTCTCCACCGCCGTATCCAAATCGCCGTCCGAGACAGATACGTTCAGCGTGCCTGTAAAGCCCTCGCCCACCGTGGTGGAGTCATATTCCACCTTGTATTCATACTGAGTGTTGCCGGAAGTGTCCGTCTCTCCCTGTACGACCGTTACCGTGTAACCGTCTCCCTGATAAACGTAGGTGGGCTCGGTCAGCGTCTCTGTATGAGTCCAAGTGTAGACTGGCTCGGACTCGGAGACCTGAGGCTCTCCACTTGCACTCCAAGAGACATCCCACACAAACCGTTCCTGTTGCTGGACAATCGTCTCGACATACGTTTCCGTGATGACATATCCATCGTCAGTGATATAAGTCCTGGTCACTTCCGTCGTTGTTGTAACATCACGGCAGACCATAAGGAAGCCACCATCGTACTCGTTTCCCTCCGTTGTCTGCGGCTTTCCGCGCTCCTCCGTCGGCGTCACCCCGTCAACAGAAACATCCTCCGGCAAACCTTCACCAGAAGTAATTATCGTGTTTTTCAGACTCAAGGTATACGAGTTTCCATGTCCATCCGTATAGCTGAATGTCGTACTCTCGCTGCCGTCCGCACCATAGTTGACGGTGAACTCGCCGGAAACAGCACCGGTCGCAGTATCCGCCGCATGGGTGGGCTCGGGATTTGTTGCGGTGATGACAGGACCGTCGTCGTGCACTTCCACGGTGATCGTACCCTGAACGGCTCTGTCGCCCGTGGCGTCCTCAACGTCCACCGTGATCGTACCCTGCAGTGCGTCCTCATAATAATTGCTGCTGTCGGCATCCTCGTGCGGCTGATTTCCCTGGAGGGCGTAACTGTAGTTCACCGTCCAGCTGCCTCCGGGCTCAGTCTGCGTCGCTCCGGTCACCTTCACTTCGACGCCGTTCACCGTAATCGTCGACAGTTCTGTCGCAGTGAAGGGCTTGCCTTCCTCGACCGACAGGACGATGCTCTGACCTTCATACCCAAGCGTAATCGTGCCGTCTTCACCGTTCAGATTCACCGTGAACGATCCGCTGCCGAAAGTGCCGTGGTCCGTATGCTGGCCGGAACCGCTCTCAAGCGCCCCTTCGTCCACCATGATGTTGGCTTCACCCGGTTCAGGAGTAGCCACCGTCACCTCGGGCGTACGAGTATCGCCAGAAATCGTGATCGTCAGCGTCGCTTCCGACGTATCACCGTCCGTATCCGTGATGGTATAGGTAAAGGTTTCCGTAACGGTCGAGCCCTTCGGCACGTCCACGCCGGAGTCCAGCTTATAGGTATAAGTGCCGTCCGCGTTCAGCGTCAGCTCGCCATGCTGGCCCTTCACAGGCTGACCCAGCGTACCGCCTTCGATGGACGTCACCGTCTTGTCCGCGGGGGCGTCCGCGCCGAACACGTCGTTCATGAGCACGTTTTCACCGCTGCCGCCCGCCTGCGCCTGCACTTCCGTAAGCGTGACGTTGTCGGCCTTAGCCACAGGACCATCGTCATGCACTTCCACCGTGAGCGTACCACTTGCTTTATCGCCCGTGGCGTCCGTCACGCTGATGGCAATCTCGCCCGTCAGCTCGTCCGTATGGTAGTCACCGGTGCTGGGAGTTGTATGCTGCTGGTCGTCACTGAACGCGTAGTTATAGCTCACCGTCCACTTGCCGTCCATACCCAACGTCGCTCCGGTCACCGTCACGGCAACGCCGTTCACCGTCACCACGCTGCCCCTCACATCGGCGCTGTCGCCGGTAACGGTCACCTTCCAGCCGCTTTCACCGCCCACGGTAATCACACCGTCTTCGCCGTTCAGCTGCACCGTAAACGATCCGCTGCCGGAAACGCCGTGTTCCGTATGCTGACCAGAACCGCCGGTAAGCGAGCCTTCGTCCACCATGATGTTGGCTTCACCGGCGGCAGGGTCCTTCACCGTCACCACAGGCACGTTTGCATCGCCCGTAATATTGATGGTCAGCGTCGTTTCCGACGTATCGCCGTCCGCATCCGTAATGGTATAGGTAAACTCTTCCGTCCAGGTCGTATCCTTCGGCACGTTCATACCGGGATTCAGCTGATAGGTGTAGCTGCCGTCCGCATTCAACGTCAGCTTGCCGTAAGCACCTTCCAGCGCGCTGCCGACCGTACCTTCCGTATTGCCGTGCTTGACGGAGGTTACCGCCTGTTCGGCGGCGCCGTCCGCACCGAATTTATCGTTGTCCAGTACGTTGCCGCCCGCTGTTCCAGACTGTGCCACGAACTCCGTAAAAGAAATATTGTCTGCGCTGGCCGTCGGCACGTCGTCCACAACCTTCACGGTGATGGTGCTGTCGACCTCAGTCCCGTCCATATCCGTTACCGTCACGGTAAGGTCGTGGGAGATGTCGTCCTTGCCGGAAGCACCGTGTTCCGTGGTGCTGCCCGTAAGCTCATACTTGAACTTCAGCTCGCCCGTGACAGTGTCGAAGCCCGTCACCTTCAGAACGCCTTCATCCGTGGAAACCGTGCTGCCCGTGAGCGCGCCGTCTTCATACACGGTCACGCCGCCGATGACGATGGAGACCACGCCGTCAGGCGCGCTGATGGTCAGCGAACCGGAGGCAGAGGTAGGCGCTTCGGGCTGACCGGCCTGAGAACCGTCCGCAAGACCGGATTCGTACACCGTCACTTCATCCGAACCCGCAGAAGGATTTGTAGGTTCGATGACGATGCCGTTGTCCACACCGTTGATGGTGATGGTTACGGAACCCGTGGCAATATCGCCGTCCGCGTCCGTATAGGTGTAGGTGAACTCTTCCGTCAGCGTTTCGCCGTCCGTCAGTTCCTTCACCACCGTATTGTCGTTGTCGAGTCTGTAGCTGTAGGTACCGTCGGCATTCAGAGTGATTTCGCCGTACCGGCCGGACTGGTTCGCATCCCACGCAAAATCGGCGCCGTCCGCACCGGCCACGGCGCCTTCAAGCGCGTCGCCCGCAACGCCGGCCTCCCCTTCCGTCACTTCATGCGAGAAGCTTTCGATGGAAGGAACGTCGTCGGTAATCACCACGCTCACCACGCCGGAACCCGTGGAACCGTCGGTATCCGTTACCGTGACCACAAGGTCATGAGATATCTGATCGTTGCCCTCGCTGCTGTGTTCCTGCGTGGACTGAGTGAGATGATAGGTATAGTCCAGCCGTCCGGTGGAGGCATCGAACCCCGTCACTTCCAGATAGCCTTCATCCGTAGGAACGACTGCGCCGGTAAGAGCACCGTTGAACACCACGACGCCGTCGATGACGATGGAAGCAACACCATCGGGAGCATTGATGCTCATATAGCCGGAGGCGGAAGCAGAAGCCCCCTGTTCTCCGCGCAGACCGGCTTCCTGCACCGAAAGAATGTCGCGATCGGCAACGGCGCCGGTTCCGCCGCCCTGAGGATCGCCGGGAGTGACGAACACCGGATAGTTGATATCGCCCGTGCCCGCCGCACCGTCCGTATCGGGATTCACGTCACCGCCGGGCCAGCCGATATCCAGCCCGCCCAGGCGATCCAGCCCGTCCAGCAGGTCGGCGTTCACATAGTCATGAAAACGGTTGCCGTTCCCCTGCCCGTCCGCTCTGGCGGGACCGGCGGCAGGCATGAGGTCGGGCTCGTTCATGGCCATGAAGAAATCCTCACCCGCGATCTCTGCGCCGTCCACCTCAAAGGAGGGCATGTTTTCCTTGGAATAGGCGGTATAGAAATTCTCGAGCTGAAGAGTACTGCCGTCTTCAAAGGTGAAGACAAGGTGATCGCCGGAACGGGACAGCGTGGCATCACCGGTGGAAAAATCGAAGATGAAGCGGGCATCCGGATCACAGACGATATTCTGGGAAGTTCCGGCGGCAGGCTTGGCAAGGCGTATGTCGGCCATGATGATCTCCTGAAAAAAACGGGAAAAGTGAAAAAAGGAGATGAAAAGAAAACATAATCAACGCGCAAAAGCCCTACATCGGCATACGGCCGATGCAGGGCTTACTCAGGCGGAAGAAAGGAAAAAGGCTTGCGCGAAGAAGCAAACGGAAGAGAACATAAAAAAATCCTGCTTAATCAAATGGTTGCTTACACATGAAAGGCGGCATGCCGCCTTACGACAGGCAAGTTCCAATACCAGCAGGAACATCTCGGCCAAATACCAGTATGGCCATGGGTTTGATAATAGGAAATTTTCCTGCTAAGTCAAGAAAAAACTGTTCCGCCCTACTCTCCCATACATTCAAAGGCATGGAGAGGTCACGGCAGACGTCCCTTTCGGGCGCGGCCGCGCCCTCCGGTATGCCGCTCTTGTGATGTTTTCCGTATCGTCTTCTTCGAAGGACGCCGGGTATGCAGGCATTGTCTTTCCCATGTTTTCCTTTGCCCTTGCGGGGCACCCCGCCGGGAGAAAGACCGGGCAGAAAGGGCAAAAAGCCCCCTTGCCCGCATGTTTTCCACCGGATATAGTACGCAGGGCGTCATCGCCCTTTGCCGCAGGCACGACACGCATCTTTTCCGGCTCCCCGCCCGTATTGCGGCAGATCCACGCTCTGTTTCCGGTAAAAACAATGCCTTCCACTCTTGATTTTCTCACTCTGCCCCACGGTTCTCTGTACTGGAACCCGGAGCTTGTTGCCCGCTGGACGGAAGCGGCCGGCCGTTCGGGAAGACCCGACCCTTTCAGCTGTACGCCTGCCTGGCAGCTTGCCTTTCACGATGCCTTCTATCCTTCGCGCCGCCTGCTGATTCAGGAAGAAGAGGAAAACATCATGGCTTTTGCGGAAATGACTCTGGCCGACGCAAGGCCCATCTTCGTACCGCTGGAAGCGCACTGGATTTCCGGCTGCCCGCTTCTCGGCCCGGATGCGGAAGAACTGCTTATCCGCGCCATGAATCTTTTTCTCCGCAGTCCGGGTTCTCTTCCGCCCGCATTTCTCATAAGCGGCCTGGAAACAGGCAACGCTCTTCTCCCGGGGCTTTACCGGAAAACAGGCCGATACTGCCGCTTTCTTGAACAGCCCTGTTCCCTGCAGCGGAGCGCCTCACTGGCAGGAGGAATGGACGGCTACCTTTCCCGGCGTTCGGCAAACTTCCGTGCCAAGCTGAAAAAGGCGCATAAGAAGGCCCTTGCACAGGGGATTGCGTTTGAACGCCATATCCCCGCCGCACCGGAGGAAGCCGACAAGCTCTACCTTCGTATGCTGGCTGTGGAGGAACAGAGCTGGAAGGGGCTGGAACATTGCGGCATGGCGGAATCCCCCTCCCGGGAATTCTATCACGCCATGATACGCCGCCTCTCTCTGTACGGCGGTGCGCGCGTCATGTTCGCCACCTATGAAGGCAGAGACATAGGCTTTATTTTCGGAGGTCTGGCCGGAACATGCTACCGCGGTCAGCAGTTCAGCTATGCGGCGGACTGGAAGGCCTTTTCCATAGGCGACCTGCTTCAGCGGGAACAGATTCTCTGGCTTTGCGAGGAAGGCGTGCTGCGATACGACATGGGCATGAGCGATCACCCTTCCATGGCCTACAAGCGCCACTGGGCGGAGCAGGAACAGACGCTGCAGGCTTTCCTTCTGATTCCCGGAAGAGTATGACGCAGAGCCCCCGCAAACATACGGACATGCCCTGCTCACCCCAGAGGACGGTGAACAGGGCATGCCGTGCTGCACTTCCGGGGCGCAGCTGTGCCGCAGAACGCTTTTCTGCAGAAAAATACACGTTGGAAAAGATGTTGTGCCTTTTTTAGAATATTCCGCCGGAAAGACACCTTACGGGAACGGGGCGCGGCTTCGGAAGCAGGAAAATCAGTTCTTGGCCTCGACAGGGCGCAGACGCGCCCCGTCGTATTCCATGCGGATATCGTCCGAACCGAAAAGTTCGTGCGCGGAACGACCAGCCAGCCTTCTCTGCATTTCCATGAGAACGGCATATTCATAGGCGCGGGCCATTTTCGCGCTGCCTCCGTGCCCCTCGATGGAAGCCATGGCAAGCTGCGTCTGTTCCCAGAGGCTCATCAGCTCCTGATCGGGAAGAAACTCCAGTTCGGCAAGCACGGAAACTTCGCCCAGCTCGAACGGAGAGGCGGAAAGAACGGGAACCATGGCAAGCCTCCTGACAGATATGAACATCGACCACGGCGTATGATTCATGCGCCGCTTTTGCGACACACCGGCGCGGCCCGGAAGACCGATGACGGAAATCCCTGGAAGAATAGGAATGGTTAAGGAAGAAGCCCGGCGCTAGCTTCCGGGCTTCTTTTAGAAGAGGCAGCTCGACTGCCCTTTATCTAAACTCCCCGTAAGGAGAGATTTACCGTACCGTTATGGGGATCCACCGGCGGCAGATTCAAATTTGGATATTTTTTATACTCTCTTTTTTTTTCACAGGCAAGCAGTTTTTTAGACACCTGCACGCCCACGACTTCACGCAAAAATATCTTTCCCGGCAGAGGCAGCGAAAAGCGGAATCTGCAGGGCGGACCCCATGCAGGAAGCCGGCAGGTACGATGCCCGCCCCTTGACAGAAAACGCCGCGGCATTAAAACTACAGAAAATCTCAGGGCGGGGTGCAAGTCCCCACCGGCGGTGAACCCGACAGGGCAGCCCGCGGGCGCGTTTTCAAGGGAAAAGGCGCAGATCCGGTGAAAATCCGGGGCCGACGGTAACAGTCCGGAAGAAAGAGCATGGATCTCAGTATTCTGAAGCACTCTCCTCTCTCCTAGCGCCTCTTGCGGCCCTGATGTAGACATCTCCAGGGAGTTTGTCATGCGTCAGTCATCTTCTCTTTGCTCCATCGAACAGGCCATCGACGACATCAAAAACGGCAGGATGATCGTTCTTGTGGATGATGACGACCGCGAATGCAGCGGTCATCTGGTCATGGCGGCCGAGCGCGTGAGCGCCGAGGCCGTGAACTTCATGGCGCGCCATGCCTGCGGGCTGGTCTGCCTGACGCTTTCGCCGGAGCTGGCCGACAAGCTGGAACTTCCCCTCATGCCCGCAAGCACTCCCGGGCACGGTTGCGCCTTCACCGTATCCATTGAGGCGCGCGAAGGCGTGACCACCGGCATTTCCGCCGCCGACCGCGCCGTGACCATACAGACCGCCGTAGCCGACGGAGCCGGACCGGAAGACATCGTCACCCCCGGACACGTCTTCCCCCTGCGTGCAAGAAAGGGCGGCGTGCTCACCCGCGTGGGCATTGCCGAGGGCAGCGTGGATCTTGCCCTGTTTGCCGGGATGAAGGGCGCCGCAGCCGTTTGCGAAATTCTGAAGGAAGACGGCTCCGTGGCCCGCATGGACGACCTTGAGGCCTTCGCTGCGGCCCACAACCTGCATATTGCTGCCATAAGCGATATCATCCGCTACCATATACGCTACGGCAAGCTTGCCGTGCGCCGCGTATCGGAAGCCAGGATGCCCACCAAGTACGGCACCTTCCGCATCATTGCCTATGAAAGCGACGCTTCTTCCGACACGCATATCGCACTGGTGAAGGGTGACGTGGACGAAAAGAACGATCCTTCTCCCGTGCTGGTGCGCGTGCACAGCGAATGCCTCACCGGCGACGCCTTCGGTTCCCTGCGCTGCGACTGCGGCAATCAGCTTGCGGCCGCCCTCATGCAGATTGAAAAGGAAGGCCGCGGCGCGCTGCTCTACATGCGGCAGGAAGGGCGCGGCATAGGCCTTGCCAACAAAATACGCGCCTACGCCCTGCAGGAACAGGGGTACGACACGGTGGAGGCCAACATCAAGCTCGGCTTTGCTCCCGATCTGCGCGACTATGGGGCGGGCGCGCAGATACTGCGCGATCTCGGTATAAGCCGCCTGCGCCTCATGACCAACAATCCCCGCAAAATCGTGGGACTGGAAGGCTACGGGCTGGAAATTGCGGAACGCGTGCCTCTGGAAATAGGCCTGTGCGCCACCAATGAACACTACATGCGCACCAAGCAGGAAAAAATGGGGCATATCCTCCATTTCAGCAAGAAAAAATAACCGTGCGCAGCGATGTATTCCGGGGAAGGCGGCACGTCCCGCCTCTCTCCGGCAGACGCCGCATTCTCTCCTCGCGGGGAGAATGCGGTCCGTCTTTAACATGCAACCTTTCTCGGAAAACCTATGGACATTCTGGCCCTCAACGACAACGCCTGGGAAGAGAAGGTACGGCAAAAGAACCCTTGGACAGTACCTGTAGACAGTGAAACCATTGCCCGCGCCCGGCGGGGCGACTGGAGCATCGTGCTCACCGCATCGCGCCCGGCGCCCGCTGCGTGGTTTCCCCCGATAAAGGGAAAAAGCATTCTGTGCCTCGCTTCCGGCGGAGGACAGCAGGGACCCGTGCTGGCGGCAGCCGGAGCCGACGTGACGGTGCTCGACCTTTCCGAAAAGCAGCTGGAACAGGACAGGGCCGTGGCCCGGCGTGAAGGCCTGAACATACGCACCGTGCGCTCTTCCATGACGGACCTTGGCATGTTCGGCGCCGAAAGCTTCGATATCATCATACATCCCGTATCGAACGTGTATGTTCCCCATATTCAGCCCGTATGGAACGAAGCCTTCCGCGTGCTGAAAAAGGGCGGCGTGCTCATGAGCGGATTCATGAATCCGACGTTCTACCTGTTCGACTGGGAACTCCAGGACAAGGGTATCCTCCAGGCAAAATATCCCCTGCCCTATTCCGACCTCGATTACCGGAGCACGGAAGAGCTGGCGCAGAACAATGAAGCGGCGGAATTCGGCCACACGCTGGAAGAACAGCTTCAGGGACAGATGGCGGCAGGCTTCGTGCTCACCGGCCTCTATGAGGATACCTTCGGCGGAGAACGTCTGGCGGACAGGTTCTTCCCCTCCTTCATCGCCACACGGGCCGTCAAGCCGTAGTCAGATAACAGAAAAGCCGCTTTCGGACGCTTCGAAGGCGGCTTTTTCTTTCAACATGCCTTCCGGCGGAGCCGTGCCCTGCACGGACGCGCGTCAGCGCCTGCCCGACTGAGAGAGGAAAAGTCCCGCCAGCGTCAGTACCGTACCCGAAGCGGAAAGCAGGGTGAGCCTTTCGTCCAGAACAACGACGGAAACTGCCACGGTGATGACCGGCACAAGATAAATGTACAAACTTGCGCGCACCGTTCCCAGAGAACGCACGGCCATATTCCAGGTGGTGAAGCACATGGCCGAGGCCACCAGACCGAGAAAAAGCAGGTTGGCGAAATTCACAGGCTGAAACAGGCGGTCCATCTCCCAGGAGAATCCGAAAAATCCCATGAACGGCAGCATGAACAGTATGCCCCAGCCGAAGGTGACACGGGTGATCTGTATGGGGTTGCAGCCCCACATGCCCATGATGCGCGTCAGGCAGGCATAAAACGCCCAGACAAAGGCCGCGCTTACGGCGAGGACATCGCCCAGCGGATTCAGAGAAAGCCGTGCCCCGTTGAAGGATATGAGGCAGATACCCGTCATGGCCACAAGAAAACCGAGATAAAAGCTCAGTCCGAGCCGTTCCTCCCCGCGAAGCACGAAACGGGCCACCAGCGCGGTGAACAGCGGCGTGGCCGTGAGTATGACGGCCACGTTGGAAGCCATGGTGTGGGCAAGGGCGATATTCTCCAGAAGATAATAAAGACATATGCCGGTAAGCCCCGCGGCAGCCGTAACGAGACGGCGGCGCATCGTCATGCCCGGCAGGGGACCGGGACAGGCCGCATACAGCGCACAGAAGGCCATGGCAAAACGAAGGAAAAGGATTTCCACCGGCTGAAAGTCCGCAAGCAGCACCTTGGTGCTCACAAAGGTGACGCCCCAGACGAAGACGGTGAAAAAGGCCAGAGCATGGCCGGAAAACGCACGCGAAACATTCATGGCAAAGCTCGTCCGGTTCTGTGAGAAAAAAGTCCCGGCACGCACGGCAGGCATGACGGAACCAGCCTGTCGGCACTATGCCGGAAAAACAAAACGGCTCTTCCCCTGAGACGGCGGAGGCCGGGGGCAACAGCACAAGAGTCACCTGAGCCTTCCGCCGTATGCCGGGGATGCGGATTCTGCCTCCGGTACGGTACAGGGGACATAACGGCAGAAAAACGGCGGCGACTCCGTTGCGGAGAAAAAGGCACACGGCCTTTTAAACAAAAAACCGGGGAAGGGAAAGCCCCGGCCGCTTCTTCGGGAAAAAGCCGGAAGCTTCCCTTCACGCCGGGAAGCCATGCGCCGGAACCGGGCTTAGCGGATGAAGTTCGTCCTGACGATGGGTTCCATTTCCGGCAGAGGCACGCCTGCCGCACGCCCCGCCTCGATGCAGCGGAGCATCCATGCCATGTTCCGGGCCAGATGTCTCATGGTCTGAAGGCCTTCCGCATCCTGCAGCACTTCTTCAGGCGTGTTGCCGTGCACCTGGTTCCAGTAGGTGGAAGTAACCACGGGCATGTTGTTCATGCCGAAATACTTGTTCACCTGCTCGAAGGCGGCGGAGGCTCCGCCCCTGCGGCAGCTCACCACGGCCGCGCCGGGCTTGTTGGCGAACAGGCGGGAACCGCAGAAGAAAAGCCTGTCCATAAAGCTTTCCAACTGCCCGGAGGCGGAAGCGTAGTACACGGGCGTGCCGAACACGAAGGCGTCGAACTCGGGCACCAGGGCGAGGGCCTCGTTCACCTTGTCGTCACGGAAGCAGCGGCCGGTTTTGCGGCACGCTCCGCAGCCGAGGCATCCCGCCACAGGCTGCGTGCCCAGCTGAAAGATATGAGAACCTATGCCCTGCCTTTCCAGTTCCGCGGCCACTTCGGAAAGGGCCGTCCAGGTGCAGCCCCGGGCATGAGGGCTGGAATTGACGAGAAGAACCTGCATGTTCCGACTCCTTGAAAAAAATTACGTCAAAAACGGCATACTCCGCGCCGTATTCTCCCGCCCATGACGCAAAGAACGGAGACGACGCCCGAAGACGTGCTCCGTTCCATGCATTTCACGGCATCTTCCCGGAAGGCGGGCCTCCCCGCCGAAGCGGGAATGAGAAAATACGCCGGGAATACCGCTAGCGGGAAACAATGACGCGCGCGGGGCGCAGAAGATGTTCGTTGAGCCTGTAGCCCTTCTGCATGATGCGCACGATGAGCCCCGGTTCCATGCCTTCGGCCTCTTCCTGGCCCACGGCTTCATGGTCGTTGGGGTCAAAGGCCTGCCCCACCTGACCTACGGGCACGAGGCCGTGCTTCTTCAGCACGTCGAGCAGCATGGTGCGGGTCATTTCCACACCTACCATCATGTTGCGGCTCTCTTCCGACTGGCCGCCGTACTGGAGCGCGAGGTCGAGATTGTCCAGCGTGGGCAGAAGATCGGCAAGCACCTTTTCCGCAGCATAGCGGGCCTGCTCCTCCTTTTCACGCTGAAGCCGCTTTTTGAAATTGTCCATTTCAGCCAGGGCCCGGAGCTTGACGGCATTGGCCTCCGCCGCCACATTGCAGGCGGCGCAGAGCTTCGCGCGGCATTCTTCCAGCTGCTCCTCTTCCGTCTTTTCTCCGGCGGGAGCTTCCTCTTCCCGAACATCTTCCCGGGCTTCGAGTTCCGCTTCCTCGTTCATGGATTCCTTATGTTCAAATTCCTGACTCATGAATGAATGACCTCCATAATGGTAAGCGAAAAGTAGGAACGAAGAGCCGTCCTGTCAAGATTTCCGGGAAGCGCGCCGCACGATGCCGTGCACGCCGCAGGCCATGTCGTCCAGCGCCAGCAGCGGGTTGACCTGCGCCTGAAGCGCATCCTCGCTTTCGGAAAAAAGCTCGTCGAGCTCAAGCAGCCAGGCCTCGGGCAGGGGCCGGAACACCGAAGAAAGCGCGCCGCCTTCACGCCCGGCAAGGCGGTCGGCAAGGGCCTTTCTGCCCACCAGCACCACCTGCTGCGCCTTTGCCGCATCCAGTCCGTTGCGAAGCTGCGCAAGATCGAACCAGCCCCGCCCCTCCACGGCAAAACGCGCCAGAGCCTGATCCCAGAGGCGCAGCTCCTCGGGCAGAGGCCCTCCGGGCTGCGGCCATGGGAGCGTAATCACCCAGCCACGGGAAACCAGCGTCGGCAGAAGCCTTTCCCGCTGCGGCGCGGTAAACACGAAGCAGGTATCGGGACAGGGATCTTCCAGTACCTTCAGAAGAGAATTGGCGGCCTCGATACCCAGCGCCTGAGCCTCGGCCAGAACGACCACGCGGCGGCGGCCGAAACGGGGATGTTCCCCCAGTATGGGCCTGAGAGCGCGTACTTCATCTATTTTTATGGAGGAAAGACGCCCGTCGAGCAGAAAAAGATCCGGGTGCATACGCGCGCCCATGCGCAGACACGACGGGCACTCCAGACAGGGGCGTTCGTCGCCTTCGCAGTTGAGCAGCGCGGCCCACCACAGCGCAAGCGCCACGCGGGAAGAAACATCCCCCCCTTCCAGATGCAGAAGCTGAGGCGGCCGCTCCTGCATGGCGTAAAGCAGGGAACGCGGCCGCTCAAGATCTCTGGAAAGCGCAGGAGACAAGGCGGCGCGGGCTTCATCCAGACCGGGCAGTTCCACCTCGGCCGCAGAACGGGCCGCGCCCGCCTTTTTCACACTCTTTCCCGCCGCCATATCAGCGCCGGAACGTCTGTTTCCTGTCGGGGCCGACGGAAATGAAGCCGGCCTTCACACCCAGCAGCTCTTCCACACGCTCGATGTAGCGGCGGCAGTTTCTGGGCAGATCGTCCCATCCTTCGCAGCCGGAAAGATCCTCCTCCCAGCCGGGAAGCACTTCGAACACAGGCTTGGACTGTTCCAGACCGCGGGGCGTCTGGGGCGGATACTTCACCACCTTGCCCTCGTATTCATAGGCCACGCAGAGCCTGATTTCCTTCAGGCCGCTCAGCACGTCCACCTTGGTCAGCGCCATGGTGGTGGGAGCGCAGAGGCGGATCATTTCACGCAGCACGACAAGGTCGAGCCAGCCGCAGCGGCGCGGTCTGCCCGTGGTGGCGCCGTATTCGCCGCCCTGACGGCGCAGAAATTCGCCCGTGTCGTCAAAAAGTTCCGTGGGGAAGGGACCGGAACCCACGCGCGTGGTGTAGGCCTTCACAATGGCGATGCGCTGGTCGATGATGCCGGCATTCACGCCGGAACCGATGGAAGCGTTGTCGCACACCACGTTGGAAGAGGTCACAAAGGGATAGGTGCCGTGGTCGATATCGAGCATCACGCCCTGAGCGCCTTCAAACATGATGTTCTGATCCGCTTCCTGCGCCTCCATGATGAGGCTGGAAACATCGGCCAGATAAGGCACGATGCGGGGCGCAATGGCCATGAGATCGTTGAACACCGTTTCGGGGTCCAGCGCAGGCAGGCCGTAAAGCTGGGTGAAGAGCACGTTCTTCTCTTCCAGAGCACGGGCTATTCTGTCCTTCAGCGCTTCAGGATCGGTCAGATCGCCGGCGCGCACGCCCACGCGGGCCTTCTTGTCCTCATAGCAGGGACCGATGCCGCGGCCGGTGGTGCCGATCTTGTTCTTGGAAGCGCCTTCACGCGCGCCGTCGATGATGCGGTGATAGGGCATGATGAGGTGCGTCTTGTAGCTGATCTTCAGTCTTTCGGGGCTCACGTCCAGCCCGAGGCTCTGAAGAGCGTCTATTTCTTCAAGGAAGTTTTCCGGGTCGAGCACGACGCCGTTGCCGATGATGCACATCTTCCCGGGGTGAAGAATGCCCGAGGGGACAACGTGCAGGACATACTTCTTGCCATCGACAATGACCGTATGCCCGGCATTATTGCCGCCCTGGAAACGGACCACCATATCCGCTTCGGAAGTGAGCAGATCGACGATCTTGCCCTTGCCCTCGTCGCCCCACTGCGCACCAACGATAGTCATGTTCGACATATATTTCTCCTTTCGGACGCACCTTGGAAAATAAAAGGAAGGCCTGTCCGGCCCTTCTGAAAACGCGCCAAAGCCATTTTTATAAAACCCTTTGCCTGCCGCGTCAACAAGTAATGCCGCCCCCCGAAAGGCCGCCCCGTCCGTCGGAGAGAAGCTCCTCCGGGGGGAACACTCCGGGAAATTCCGCCCTGTCCTTTTCCAGCTCTTCCCGCATCCACTGAAAAAACGCCTTCACGCGGGACGAACGGCAGGCCTCCACGGGGCAGGCCGCAACATAGCGCCGCGCCACTTCAACAAAGGCTCCTCCCAGAGTCACAAGCCGCCCGGCACGCAGATCTTCCGCCACGAGAAGAGACGTTCCCAGCGCCGCGCCCCGGCCTTCGGAAGCGGCTGCAAGCGCCATGTAGGCAAACTGAAACATGGGGCCGAAACTGAGGGCGGGCCGCTCGCCGAGGGCGGAGAACCATGCATTCCAGTCCTCCTCGCCCCCTTCCGGAGAACGAAGGAGCCTGTCCTTCTTCCATGCTTCCCCCCTCTGTTTTGCATAGCCTGGGGCGCATACGGGAAAAAGCCTCTCCGGGGGAAGCGGCAGGCGATACAGACCGGGGGAAGCGGGCATGTCCCGCCGGATAACGATATCCGCCTCCGGCCCGAGTTCCGGCAGAGAGGGATGCGGCGCTATGCGCAGATCAATGTCGGAAAAACGCTCACAGAAACGGCTCAGCCGGGGGGCCAGCCAGCGGTTGGCGAAGCTTGCCTCGGCCACCACGGAAAGCGGGCCCGAACCGCGCCGTATGCGCGCGCTTTCCCGTCGCAGCGCTTCCAGTGCGCCGGATACCGTGCGGTAGTAGCGTTCCCCGTCAGGCGTGAGCCGTATGCCCGGGGCATGGCGGATGAAGAGCGGTGCGCCGAGGTATTCCTCGAGGCGGCGTATGTGCTGACTCACGGCGGCCTGCGTCACGCAGAGTTCTTCCCCCGCACGGGTAAAGCTGCCCAGTCTCGCCGCAGCCTCAAAGGCGGCAAGGGCATTCAGCGGCGGCATTTCCAACATAAGAAAAACTTATCCCGACCTGCAGGTATTCTCGTTTGCGCCGAAGCCTTTTCCGGCGCAATGTTCCTTTTCTCCCCGGAACATGGCCGGAACATGCGTCATCCCGCATCCCGGGGAACCTCAGACATTGTTCCCGCTTCCCGTCCCGACGGGAAACGAAAACTCGACAACACGGCGCGGCCCGGCGCGCCCGGAGACTTCTTCCATGTGGAATATCTTTGTTCTGCTCTCGCCCGTTTTCATACTGCTTTTTCTCGGTATGCTGGCGGAACGGTTCCAGCTCGTGCCCCCTTTCGGACAGACCACGCTCAACCAGTTTCTCGTCAACCTGGCCCTGCCTTCCCTCATCTTTCTTTCCATCGCACAGTGCAGGGCTGAGGATCTGCATCACGGCAGCTTTCTTGCCGCCTTCAGCCTGAGCCTTTTTCTTACCTTCGGGCTGCTTATTCCGGCCTTCCGCCGCCTGCATCCGCAGGGAAGCTATAAAGAGGACGTGATGCTGTCAATGCTGGCGAGCTTTCCCAACGTGGTGCTCGTGGGCCTGCCCGTGCTTATGGCGCTCTACCCCGGAAATCCTTCCGCCGTACTCGCGAGCACGCTCACGAACATTCTGGAAATCCCCATGGTTCTGGGTTCAGGACTCATTAAATATAAAAGATGACAATGGCAGCGAGACAAATGGCCGAAAAGAACGTGTGTGCACAACGGTCATAACGCATGGCTATTCTGCGCCAATCCTTGAGTCGGCCAAACATGATTTCTATCTTGTGCCGCTGCTTATAAACCTCCTTGTCATAGACCACCGGAGTTTTTCGGCTGTGTCTGCCAGGAATGCACGGCGTGATTCCTTTACGGGACAAGGCATGACGAAACCAGTCGGCATCATAGCCTCTATCCGCCAGAAGCTCCCCGGCCTGCGGCAGAGTATCAAGCAGGACAGCAGCGCCTTTGTAATCGCTCACCTGACCGCCGGACAGATGGAAGGCCAACGGTTGACCGAAGGCATTGCAGACAGCGTGGAGTTTTGAATTCAGGCCGCCTTTTGTGCGTCCGATACATCGGGAAAGGCCCCTTTTTTCAGCAAACTTGCTGCTGTCCTGTGTGCCTTGAGATGTGTGGCATCAATCATCAAGCGTGTTGTGGAGCCGTTTTGCTCAACAAGCTCCGCAAAAATCCTGTTAAAGACACCCAATCGGCTCCAGCGGATAAAACGATTGTAGAGAGTTTTGTATGGTCCATACTCGCGCGGAGCATCTTTCCATTGCAGGCCGTGCTTGATGACATAGATAATGCCGCTGATGACACGTCTGTCATCGACTCTCGGAATGCCATGGGAACGTGGAAAGTAGCGTTTGATACGAGCAATCTGTTCATGAGAAAGATAAAAAAGTTCCTTCATGGCATCCTCCCTATGCCGACAATAAGAACTTCTTATCCTTTTGGCAAGTAATGAGTCCTGAGCCTGGTCACGCTGTTCATGCTCGTCAGCAGCGGGGCGCGCGGGCGTCATCCCGTGCGTACCGTGGCCGTCGCGCTCATCACCAATCCCGTGGTCCTTGCAAGCGCAGGCGGAGCGCTGTTCTACCTCACGGGGACGGCCGTACCCGCGGTGCTGGAATCGGCCTGCCGCGCTCTGGGCGCATCGGTCATGCCCTGCGCTCTGGTTTCTCTGGGCATCGTCATCAGTGCAAGGCTCCGCCATCACGACGGCGAAACCTTTCACCGCGGCAGGCAGGCCATACTCTTTTCCGGCAAGCTGCTGATCCAGCCCGTCATAGCTCTGGCGGCCATGACCGCCCTGGGAGTGGAGGAACCCTGGCGTTCCATAGGCGTGCTGCTTTCCGCCATGCCCACGGGAACCCTGGCCTACGCCATGAGCGATTCCTACAAGGTGGCGGAGAACGACGCTTCCTTTGCGGTGATTTCCAGCACGCTTCTTTCCCTGCCGCTGCTGCTCCTGCTGGCCATGTTTCTGCAATAGCATTTCCGCCGTCTCGGGCGGACATTCCCTTGCCCGGAAAAAACACGGCATGTTGCGGAAAAACTACCGTGCCGCATCGCCCTCGCCGGCAGGAAGAACTCCGGCGGAAGCCTTCTCCGCCTCCTTTTTCAGAGAGGATAGCGAAGCGCCGGCGCGGGCCGCGCCCCTGCGCCACTCCACATCCAGCCCGGCAAAGCGCCGTTTCATGACATGTATGGCCTCGAGGTTGCTGTCCACCAGAAGAGCGTTGCGCCCGAGCTGAAATGCCGACTCGCCCAGAGTTCCGCTTCCGGCGAAGAAATCGCACAGAATGTCCCCGGGGCGGGAATGCACCTTGACGATGCGGTCGATGATGGCGCGGGGCTTCTGCGTGGCATAGCCCGTTTTTTCCCTGCCGTTGGGGCTGACTATGGTATGCCACCACACATCGGTGGGAGTTTTGCCGCGAGCCGCCTTGCTCGGCCCCACCAGCCCGGGAGCCATGTAGGGGATGCGGTCCATGGCGTCGAAATTGAAGGTGAAGGACTCCGGGTTCTTCGCATACCAGAGTATGTTGTCGTGCTTGGCGGACCAGCGCTTTTTCGAACGGGCGCCGTAATCGTACGCCCAGATGATCTCATTGATGAAGGAGGCCCGGCCGAAGATTCCGTCAAGCATGACCTTGCAGTAATGAATTTCCCTGTAGTCGAGATGAAAGAACAGCGAGCCTTCCGGGCGGAGAATGCGGTAGGCCTCCTGCATACGGGGAAAAAGAAAACCGAGAAAATCGTCGAACCTGTCGTCGTAACCGCGGGTTTCCCCCTTCACGGTACGGTAAAGCTGCCCCTTGAAGCCCACCCTGTCGCCGTTGTCATCACGGATGGTGACTATCTGCGTGCGCCGCTGCGCCTTGCCGGTATTGAAGGGAGGATCGATATAGATGAGATCGATGCAGGCATCGGGCAACGCTTTCAGCACGGCGAGGTTGTCGGCGTGAAATACGGCGATTCTGGGCATGAGGCTCCTTTCCCGTGCCTTCGGCACGGACGCAGAGAACATTAATCGTTTCCTCATGCCATGGCAAGGCTTCCGGCCGGGGAAGAGCTCTCCCCCCCCGCCGGACTGGATGCTCCTTTCCCCTGCTCCCCCGCGCACGTCTTCCGCGCCCCGACGTGCGGCGCGGCCCGAAAATATCCCTGAACAAACCTGTTCACGGCAGGCCGTTTTCCTGACTTTCTGCGCCATTATCACGAGAAGAGAAGATTCCCATTCTGGATTTCCCCTTCTTTTTCCGATATCCTGCAGACAGGATGTGCATGTTCCCCCTGTTTCTCAGCTCATGGAGGCTTCCATGAAAAAATGGTTCGTCATTCCGGCTGTTCTTGTGGTGCTGCTCGCAGGTTCCGCGGCCGCCCTTCTCCTTTCCCTCAACTCCCTCATCGTCAGGGAAGTGAACTCCGTCGGCCCGGAACTGACGGGCACGGCCGTGCGCCTCGAAAAAGCCGACGTTTCCCTCTTCTCCGGCACGGGAGTCTTCACCGGCTTCATCGTGGGCAATCCGAAGGGATTCACCGACACTCCGGCCCTGAGCGTGGGTTCCCTCGGCCTGGAACTCGTGCCTTCCTCCGTGCTGGAGGACACCGTCGTCATTCCGAAAATCGAAATCATCAGGCCGGACGTGCTTTATGAGCTTGCCGAAGATACCAGCAACATCGAAACCATTCTGAAGCATGTACGGAACGTGGCCGAAAAGAAGAAGGCCGGTTCCGGTGAGGCTGCGCAGGCCGAACCTTCCGCCGACGCGCAGAAAAAGCTCAGGAAAAAGGTGATCATCGACGAGCTCATCATACGCGAGGCCAAGGCCACGCTTCTTATTCCCGCCCTGAAACTTTCCGTTTCCGTACCTCTGCCGGAAATCCGCCTTACCGGCATAGGCCGCGAAGGCTCGGGCGTCACCCTCGCCCAGGGCGTCGTGATCGTTCTCAGAGAAATGAAGACCGCGCTGGAATCCGCCACCGTATCGTTCAGGGAGAAGCAGCTCAGGGAAGCGAAGGATGCGCTGCTCCGTCAGGGCAGAACGACGGAGGAAAAGGCAAAGACACTTTTGAAGGAAGGCCTGAACCTCTTTAAAAAGTAGCCGGAAAGGCCGCCTGCTCCGGGCGGCCTTTTTCCTTGTCCCCGCCGTTTCCCGGAGGGGGGCTCCGGCCCTTGCGGGGGGCTGCGCTATGGCATACCATGTCCCCTGCCTTTCCTGCAGATGCCGGACAAAAACAAAAAACGCCTTTCTCCCATTGCCATGAATTACAGAAAAATCATCCTGCTTTCTCTGGGCCATCTTTCCTGCGACCTCAACTCCCACGCGCTGGCCCCTCTGCTGCCCTTCCTTGCGGCGGCGCACGGCTTCGACTATCAGACCTGCGGTTTCCTCGCCTTCGCCTATTCCGTGGTGGCCTCTCTGGTGCAGCCAGGACTCGGCCTTCTGGCCGACAAGATGGCCCGGGGATGGTTCATCCCGCTGGGAATCCTGCTGGCCGGTACCGGCATCGGCGCCCTGGGCTATCTTTCCAGCCTGTACGCCATGTTCGGCTTTCTTGTGCTCGGCGGCATAGGCGCGGCCATGTTTCACCCCGAGGCCGCACGCTACGCCAACATCGTTTCCGGCGCCCATAAGGGCGTGGGGCTCAGCATCTTTGCCGTGGGCGGCAACGGCGGCATGATCATGGGGCCGGTCATCGTCATTCTGGCGGTGGGCGGTCTGCCGGGCATGATCAGCGGTTTCGGCCTGCACGGTACCGCGGCATTCTTCCTTCTCGGCGCCCTGATGGCGGCGCTGCTCTTCTGGAACCTCCGCTCCTGGGACATGGCGGCAGCCGGCCCCGCTTCCGAAAAAAGCAGCACCCCTGCCGTCAACGACTGGCATGCCTTCGGCATACTTTCCGGCTGCCTGCTCACCCGCACGGGCCTCACCGTGGCCTTTACCACCTACCTGCCCCTCTACTGGCAGGGGGTATTCCACCAGAGCGCATTCATCGGCAACCTCATGCTCATTCTTTTTTCCGTCTTCGGTGTGATCAGCAACCTTTCCGGCGGTGCGGCCGCCGACCGCTGGGGCTTCAGGCGCGTCATACGCTGGGCCTCCCTTCTTACCCTGCCGCTGCTCGCCGTCTTTCCCTTCATCGGCAATCCCTGGCTTGCGGGCGCGCTGCTTGCGCCGCTTGCCGTGGGGCTGTTCGCCCCCTTCAGCTCCCAGGTCGTGCTGGGACAGCGCTACCTTGCCCGCAACATGGGCTTTGCTTCGGGCATCACGCTGGGCGTAGCCGTGAGCGTGGGGGGCATGTTCGCTCCCGTGCTCGGCTGGGCGGCGGACTCCTGGGGCGGCCTTGCCCCGGCCATGCACCTGCTCACGCCCCTCGCCCTCATCGGGGCCGTATGCGCCTGTCTGCTGAAAAAACCGCAGGATGCCGCCTGCTGAACGAGTTCGGCACAGAGCATGAAAAAACGTCCGCTCCGGTCCGGGGCGGACGTTTTTTCATACGGCAAAAGGAGCTTTATGCCCGGCCCCTGCGCCTTCTTGTCTTGAAACTGTGTTCGGCAAGCCACCCCAGTTCACTGAGGCGCTCATCCACCTTATGAAAAAGCGTTCCTGCGGGGAAGGAGCCGTCCTTGCGGCGGCGTCCCACGGGCATACCGGTAAGCAGCTCCATGGCTTCCCCGATATGCGTCACGGGATAGATGGAGAACCTGCCCTCGCGCACCGCCTGAACGACCCTGTCATCCAGCATGAGGTGTTCCACATTGTCCTTGGGCAGAATCACGCCCTGTTCTCCGGTAAGCCCCCTGCGGGAACACAGCTCGAAAAAGCCCTCTATCTTGCGCGTCACGCCGCCCACGGCCATGATCTGACCGGACTGGCTCACCGCTCCGGTAAAGGCGAGGGAAAGGCGCAGCGGCACTTCCGAAATGGCGGAAAGCAGCGCCGCAAGCTCCGCACCGGAGGCGGAATCGCCCTCAATGCCGTTGTAGCTCTGCTCGAAGCAGAGGCTCCCGGAAAGAACCAGGGGCTTGTTGTGCGCGAACTGCGAGGCCAGATAGCTTTTCAGAATCATCATGGCCTTGGTATGGATGGGGCCGCCGAGTTCCGCCTCGCGCTCGAGGTCGATGATGCCGCCGTGCCCCACACCCACGGTGCAGGAAATCTGATGCGGCAGACCGAACTCGTAATCGCCGCTGGTGGTCACGGCAAGGCCGTTCACGCGGCCCACTTCCGCACCGGAGGTGCGCAGCTTGATCACGTCGCGGTCGTACTCCTCCATAAACAGTTCTTCCACAAGGTCGGCACGGTTGCGCCGTGCCTTCAGCGCCGCGTCGAGGCTGGCTCTGTCCACCATGGTCTTGCCCGCCATGGCTGCCATGGCGGAAGCCTCGATGAGCGTCTCGCGCATGAGCGGGAAACGCAGCGAAAGCTTGCGGTGATCTTCGCACAGCTCGGAACCGTGATCCACCAGCCCGGCCAGACTTTCCCGGTCGAAGGGAAGAAGGTCGGCCTCGTCCATAATGCGGGCAAGCTGGCAGAGCCATGTGCGCACCGCAGGAGCCGTGCGTTCCGTTTCCGAGGTCATCTGCGCCTTGATCTTGAACTGCTTGGCGAAACGCTCGTCGCGTTCCAGAATGATCTCGTACAGTTCGTCCTCACCCACGAGAACCACCTTCAGATTCAGGGGCATGGGATCGGGTTCTATGCCCTTCACGCGGGAGGTGTCGTTGAAGTCCGGGTCCTCAATGCGGGCCACACCGGAACGGAGCGCACGCATGAGCCCTTCCCACGCGGGGCCGTTGGCCAGAAGATCGTTGATGTGCAGCACCAGGTAACCGCCGTTGGCCCTGTGCAGGGAACCGGCCTTGATGAGCGTAAAATCCGTGACCAGAGCGCCCATTTCCGATTCCCTTTCCACACAGCCGAGCAGGTTGCCGTAGGTGGGGTGATCTTCCACCACCACGGGCGCGCCCTGCATGTCGCCGTTATCCACCACCACGTTCACACCGTAGCGGTAGAGATCGGGTTCCTGCGGGGCGGAAGCGCTCTCGCCGTGGGGAACGGAAGGCGTTTCCCGCGGAAGGAAGAACTCCAGATGCTCCAGAACATCCGCGCGCAGATCGTCGAAAAAGGTACGCAGGGCGTCGGTCTTCTCCTCACAGCCGGAAACGCGGCAGGCCTTTTCCGCCACGGGCGCCACCAGCCGGTTGAACAGGTACTCGGCCGCCTCGCGCTCAAGCTCGCGCTCCTTTTTCTGGAAACTCTTTTCCAGCTCGCCCATGCGGCGAACGAAGGGAGCCATGCGCTGCAGAAGCTGATCGGCGCGGCGCTTGAACTCCTGCCGCTCCGGGGCGGCAAGAAGCGCCACTTCCTCATCGCTCAGGCGTTTGCCGTCCTGCATGGGAAAAAGGGAAAGCGCTCCCTGCTCCTCGGCATCCAGAGCAAATCCCTTTTCCGCGGCCATGCGCTCCAGCTCCTTCACCACGGCGGCGCGTTCCTCACGGAACTGATCGCGCCCCGCACGGCGCTTACGCAGAAAACCGTCGGAATCCAGGCGGGCAGGCAGCTCCTCGCGCATCTGGCGCAGGGCGTCCGCCAGGGAATTTTTGAGCTGCATCCCCTGCCCCGCCGGGAGCTGAATGAGAACAGGCCTGTCCTCATCCTTGAAGTTATTGACGTAAATGATGTCCGGCGGCGTAGGTTCCTTGCGGGCCAGAGGCTCCAGAAAATCACACAGCATATAGGTGCGCCCCAGATCGGGGGAACCGGCAAGATACACGTTGTACCCGGAATTGCGGATATGTACGGCAAGTTCCAGCGCTGCCAGCGCCCTGGGCTGGGCCGGACGGCGACGGCCGCCCCGCGGAATGGCCCGGCTGTCCTCCCAGGGGATGCGGTCCACGGGCCAGCGGGGATGCAGCCTGTCGGCCGGAAGAGATGCAACGATTTTGAGGGCGGGACTCATATCAACCCTCTTGTCCGTCGTAAAGTTCGGCAAGGATGCGGTCCGCCCCGCGGGAAAGCAGATCCTCGGCCAGCGCCACCCCCATGCGTTCGGCTTCTTCGTGAGAAGCCGCAGCGCGGAGGCTTCCGCGGATCACCGTCTTGCCGTCGGTGCCGGCAACCAGCGCCTGAAGAGAAAGTTCCCCGCCCTCCAGCACGGCATGGGCGGCGATGGGCACCTGACAGCCCCCGTCCAGACGACGCAGGAAGGAACGCTCCGCCATGACGCACAGACGGGTGGGCTCATCTTCCATGAAGGCGAGAAGCTCCCTGAGGTCCTTCCGGTCCTCACGCATTTCCACCCCCAGCGCCCCCTGTCCCACGGCGGGCAGAAAGTCCGGCGGCGTAAGATCCTGCTGGAACGTGGCGCCGAGGCCGAGGCGCTTCACCCCGGCACGGGCGAGAATGATGGCGTCGTACTGCCCTTCCTTCATCTTGCGCAGGCGGGTTTCCACGTTGCCGCGCAGCATGGCAACCTTGAGGTCGGGCCGCATGGCCAGCACCTGCGCCTGCCTGCGGAGAGAACTTGTGCCCAGCACCGCGCCGGAAGGCAGGTCTGCAAGGGAGGCATGACGTTCGGAAAGGAAAAGATCGTTGCAGACCTCTCTCTCCGGCACGGCTCCCAGAATCAGCCCTTCGGGCAGAACCATGGGCACGTCCTTCATGCTGTGCACGGCGATATCCGCCGCACCGGTAAGCAGCGCGTCTTCGATTTCCTTGACGAAAAGCCCCTTTCCCCCCACCTTCGCCAGCGGCACGTCGAGGATGATGTCGCCCTTCGTCTTGAGCACGAGCAGCTCGACCTCAAGCCCGGCATGGCGCGCCTCAAGGCGCTCTCTGACATGTTCCGCCTGCCACAGGGCAAGCTTGCTGCCGCGCGTGGCGATGATCACTTTTTTCATAGATTCTCCAGATGTTCCTTCAGAAAAAGCACACGGCGCAGGGGCCTTTCATGACGCCCGGGCGGGGAGGCCGGGCGGATGCGCATCGCAGCCGCATCATTCGGAGCGGCAAGGAGGCGCTGCGCCGCAATCCTGCATACGCGCGGCGAGATAACAAGGTTCGTGCGTTTCAAAATTGCCGTTTCCGGTTCTGCGCAAAAAGAGTGCCGGGGATTCCGCCGGCATCTCCCGGGGCCGGAACCGAAAAACGCAGACAGCGCAAAACGCGGCGCGGGGAAAGAAGGCGTGCCGAACACCTCCTTTCCCCGGCAGGTCCGAAACGGTATCAGTGTCCGCAGCTGGCGCAGTTGCCGCCGGAGCAGCCTGCGCAGCCTCCGCCGGTGGAAGGCGCGGAAGGCAGATCGAAGGAATCGGGCGCGCCGCCGCCCAGACGGCAGCTGCAGCGGGAAATCATCTTCTCCGTCTCCGTGGAACGGCACTTGGGGCAGACGGGCGTTTCATCACCGAACACAAGGTCCTCGAACGTATGGTTGCAGGACTTGCAGCGGTATTCATAAATAGGCATGGTATCAGGCTCCTTTCGGGCCCTCTCTGAGGGCCTGGGCATTCTCGAAAAGATAGTGGTCGATAAGCTGGCACAAAAGGTGCATACAGGCTTCGTGCATTTCCTGTATCAGAGGGGTATGATTGTGGGGCACGTTCAGAAGACAGTCGCACATGGCTGCCATGCGGCCGCCCCCCTTGCCGGTAAGCCCCACCACGGTCATGCCCTTTTCACGGGCGGCTTCGATGGCCCTGATGACGTTGGGGCTGCCGCCCGAGGTGGAAAAGGCCACCAGCACGTCGCCCGGACGGCCGAGCCCCCTCACCTGCCGGGCGAACACCTCGTCATACCCGTAGTCGTTGCCCACGGCGGTGAGGGTGGAGGTATCCACGTTCAGCGCCACGGCGGGGAGGGAAGGCCTCTCCATGAGGAAACGCCCGAGAAGCTCCCCGGTCATATGCTGGGCATCGGCCGCGCTGCCGCCGTTGCCGCAGACGAGGATCTTGCCGCCGTCCGCAAGGCTCCGGGCCATGCGGCGGGCCGCATCGTCAAGAACGGGCGCGCACGCACCAAGAAATTCGCAACGCAGCCTCGCGCCTTCTTCCGCGTGCTCGCGGATCATGTCAAGAGCTGTTTTCATAGTGCTCCATCGTTTCCTGTGCGGCGTTGCCGCAATGTTTCAAACAAAGAACCATACTCCAAAGCTTCCGGCCTGACAATGGCGGGACACCGGCGCGGGGCGGAGGGGTACGGCTCCCTTACGGAAGATAACCCGCCTTGAGCCTTCGGCAAGGGGCGAAGGCGTTTTTTCTTCCATGCCGCAAGAATACCGGACAGTTTCATGAGTCTTCTCAACATGCCGAAAGCCGCCGCGCCCTCTCCGGTTCCGGCAAGGTCCCCGTCTTTCGACGGAGGCTTCGGGACGACTTTTTCCATTGCGCGGCCCTGTGCTTTGGCGTACAAGACTTCCATGTTCCCTTCTTTTTCCCGCGGCACGCCGCAGACCGCCGGGAAGAGGGATTCCGCCGCCCCCGGGGCACGAAGGATTTCCATGCAGCCCATTTCCCGCCTTCTCATACTCCATAAGGACCATCCCCAGCCGGAAGAAACCGGCCGCGCCCTTCTTCCCTGGCTGCGCGAACGCCATGTGGACGGCGTGCTTCTCCCCGCAGGGGCCGACGCCATCACCATGCGCGCACAGGCCGCCGCAAGCGACGCGGTGCTCGTACTCGGCGGCGACGGCACCATGGTGGGCGTGGCGCGTCGCCTGGCGGGAATACGCACGCCCATCGCAGGCATGAATTTCGGGCGCGTAGGCTTTCTGGCCGGGCTTCCGGCCGAAGACTGGGCCGAACCCCTTTCCGCCATGCTCCAGGGCCGGTGGGAGCTGGAAAAGCATCTCACCCTGCGCTGGCGCGTACTCCGCCGCTGCGGCGATACGCTTGTCCCCCGCAACGAAGGCGTGGCCATCAACGACGTGGTCACCGCCCACGGCGTGGTGGCCCGCGCGGTCTCCCTGAGTCTCCATATCGACGGCGTGCTCTTCAGCACCCTGCGCTGCGACGGCATCATCGTTTCCACGCCTCTGGGGTCCACGGCATATACGGCTTCCGCAGGAGGGCCGCTCACCATGCCTTCCATGAACGCGCAGCTCGTCACCCCCATCTGCCCCTTCGCCGGGGGATTTCCCCCGCTGGCCCTGCCCGCCGCTTCACGCATCCATGTCGAGGCCTGCCGCCAGGGCGATCAGGTGCTGCTCTCCGTGGACGGGCAGGAAAACCTGCCGCTGGAATTCGGCGATGTTCTGGAAATCCGGGGGGTGCCCGGTCAGCTGCACATGCTGGTGAGCGACACGAACTGGTACCTGCGCCGCCTCATCGACCGGGGCATCGTCACTTCCGGCCCGGGCAGAAGGGAAAAGAACTGATTTCTCCCTGTCGCACCCCACGGCGTTCCCCCTTTCCGCGGCATCGGAAAAACCCGGTACGTCGGGCGCGCCCTGCTCCGTCGCGCTTGAGCCCCGTTTCTTTTCATGATAAGAGTACAGATTCCTCCTGCGGGAGGCACTTTTTTACCCGCTATTCATCAAGGGAGTACCCATGTCCGCATATGAAGCTGTCATAGGGCTGGAAGTGCATGTGCATCTGGCCACTGCCAGCAAGCTTTTCTGTTCCTGCCCCAACTCCTTCGGCGACGAGCCCAACACCAACGTCTGCGAAGTGTGCTCCGGTATGCCCGGCGTTCTGCCCGTGCTGAACCGCAAGGCCGTGGAATACGCCTCGCGCATGGCTCTTGCCATACACGCGACCATCAACCAGCGCTCGCGTTTCGCCCGCAAGAACTACTTCTACCCCGACATGCCCAAGGACTACCAGATCTCGCAGTTCGAGCTTCCGCTCTGCGAACACGGCTGGCTCGACATCACGGTCAACGGGCAGAAGCGCCGCATCGGCATCACGCGCATCCACATGGAGGACGACGCGGGCAAGAACATACACCCGCAGGGCGAAAACGTGAGCTATGTGGACCTGAACCGCGCGGGCACGCCTCTCATCGAAATCGTGAGCGAGCCCGATCTGCGCAGCGCGGAAGAGGCCGTGGCCTATCTCAAGAAGCTGCACGCCATGGTGGTGAGCCTCGGCATCAGCAACGGCAACATGGAGGAAGGCTGCTTCCGCTGCGACGCCAACGTGTCCATCCGCCCCAAAGGCGAAACGAAGCTCGGTACGCGCACGGAGCTCAAGAACCTCAACTCCTTCCGCAACGTACAGCGCGCCATTGAATTTGAAATCGCCCGGCAGTCCGACGTGCTCGACGACGGCGAGGAAGTGGTGCAGGAAACCCGCCTCTACGACGCCAACCGCAACATCACCGCGCCCATGCGCAGCAAGGAAGACGCGCAGGACTACCGCTACTTTCCCGACCCGGACCTTCTGGCCGTGGTCATCACCGACGAGGAACTCGCCTCCTGGGCCGCCACGCAGCCGGAACTGCCGGAAGCGCGCATGGCCCGATACATGGGCGACTTCCAGCTCCCCGAGCAGGATGCGGAACAGCTCTGCGCCGATCCGCACCTCGCAGCCCTGTTTGAAAAGGCGGCCACGCTCTGCGGTCAGCCCAAGAAGGTGGCCAACATCATGCTCGGCATGATGATGCGCGAAATCAACCAGAGCGGCATAGACAGCGCGAATGTCAGAATCTCCGCCGAGGCAGTGGCCGAACTCGTCACGCTCATCGGCAACGGCACCATCTCCGCCAAAATTGCGGCCGACATCTTCCCCGAGCTCATGAAGGGCGAAACCATGCCCGCAAAACTCGTGAAGGAACGCGGCCTTACCCAGGTTTCCGATACCGGCGCCATCGACGAGGCCGTGCGGAAGGTGCTTGCCGCCAATCCCGCGGAAGTGGAAGCCTACAGGGGCGGCAAGACCAAGCTCATCAGCTTCTTCGTGGGGCAGGTCATGCGCGAAATGCGCGGCAAGGCCAACCCCGCCCTGGTCAACGAAGCCCTGGCCCGCGAACTCGGCGCATAGTACGTTCTCGGAGCGCGGCCCCTTCCGCGCCCCGTTTTTTCAACAACGACACCCCGGGGCATGGCCCCCCTCACTGCCATGAGCAATAAAGACTGGAACGACGATGACGACCTGCTCGAACTCGGCCCTGCCGATCAGGTAGGAAAGAACAAAAGAGGCGATGCGCACGCGAACGGAGAGGATGAACTCCTCTCTCTGGACGGGCCCGGAAAAAAACGCAGGTCGCCTAAGCACAGACGCGGCTGCCTGGGCACCATCCTCTACTTCTTCGGCGTACTCATCCTGCTCGGCGGGCTCTGCGCGGCGGGCGGCGGCTACATGCTCTATCAGTGGGTGGCCGACGATCTGCCGAGCTTCAGCAAGATAGCCGACTACCGTCCCCCGCTCGTCACCACCGTGCTTGCGCGCGACGGCAGCCTCATCGGACAGTTCTACAGGGAACGGCGTTTCCTCGTCACGCTGGACCAGCTCCCCAAGTTCGTGCCCCAGGCCTTTCTCGCCGTGGAGGACGACCAGTTCTACAATCATCCCGGCGTGGACATCAAGGCCATCATCCGCGCGGCCATAGCCAACTTCCAGCACGGCGGCACCCGGCAGGGCGGCAGCACCATCACGCAGCAGGTGGTCAAGCGCCTCATGCTCACCCCGGAAAAGAGCTACGAGCGCAAGCTCAAGGAAGCCATCCTCGCCTACAGGCTGGAAAAGCAGCTCAGCAAGGACGACATCCTCAACCTCTACATCAACCAGATCTTCCTCGGCAACAACGCCTACGGCGTGGAGGCGGCCGCCCGCGTCTACTTTGCCAAGAACGCGAAAGATCTCACCATTGCCGAAGCCGCCCTCATCGCGGGACTCGGCCAGTCGCCCTCGGCCTACAATCCCTACCGCAACCCCAAGGCCGCGGAAACGCGTCAGCACCATGTGCTTCGCCGTCTGCGCGACCTCGGCTGGATCAACGACGCGGAATATGATCAGGCCATCAACCAGAAGCTGGAATACAGGGCCATGCCTTCCTCCAACCCCGACGGCGGCTGGTATCTGGAAGAAGTGCGCCGCCTTCTGGTGGACATGTTCTCCGAAGAAAACTGCAAAAAGAACGGTTACGACTTCGGCCTCTACGGCGAAGACGCGGTGTATGAGCTCGGCCTTACCGTGCATACGGCCATGGACCCGGTGCAGCAGCACGCCGCCAACGAAGGCCTGCGCCACGGGCTGGAGGACGCCGCCAAGCGTCACGGCTGGCTCGGCCCGGTCAAGCATCTGGAGCCTTCGGAATACAAGGAATTTCTCAAGAAGAAGGACTTCCAGCTTTCCGATCTCGACAATGACGGCTGGGCTCTCGCGCTGGTGACGTCGGTGGACAAAAACGGCGCGGACGTCATGCTTTCCGAAAGTCAGCGCGGCCATGTGAGCGTGCGCACCATGAACTGGGCGCGCAAGCCCAACAAGCGCGTGGCGGGGTCCGTCACTGCGGTGGTCGTGCGCGACGCCACGAAGGTGCTCAAGACCGGCGACGTGATATGGGTTTCCCGCGACAAGGCGGCTCCCGCCAAAAAGACGCAGAAAAAGAGCAGCGGCAAAAACGTGGTGGAAGCGCCGGAAGGCGTGCAGGATACCGTCATCCGCGCCCATGAGCCCGTCATCGCCCTGCGCCTCCAGCAGTATCCCGACGTGCAGGGAGCCATGGTTTCCATAGAACCGCAGAACGGCGACGTGGTGGCCATGGTGGGCGGCTACTCCTTCGGCAGCTCCGGTTCCCAGTTCAACCGCGCCACGCAGGCGCAGCGTCAGCCCGGCTCCTCGTTCAAGCCCATCGTCTATTCCGCAGCGCTGGACAACGGCTTCACGCCCGCCTCCATGCTGCTCGACGCTCCCATCATCATTATCGACAAGTGGACGAAGAAGGCCTGGCGGCCCAGAAACGACGACGGCAAGTTCGACGGCCCCATGCCCCTCTACCGTGCGCTGGCCCGCTCGCGCAACCTCTGCACGGTCCGCGTGGCCCAGCAGATGGGGGTGGAACACGTCATCGCCCGCGCCAAGGCCCTGCGCCTCGCGTCGGAATTTCCGGCCACGCTGGCCATCAGCCTGGGCGCGGTGGCGGTTTCCCCGCTCAACCTGGCGCAGGCCTACACCGCCTTCGCCAACGAGGGCAAGGTCTGCTCGCCCCGGTTCATCACCAGCATACAAGGCCCGTGGGGCAACACCATTTATGAAAGTCAGCCGGAATCGGTGCAGGCCATCACCCCGCAGAACGCCTATGTCATGGCCAGCCTGCTCAAGGGCGTGGTGAACTTCGGTACCGGCGGCAAGGCCAAGGTGCTGGGCCGCCCCCTGGGCGGCAAAACGGGCACCACCAACGATGAAAACGACGCCTGGTTCATCGGCGTGACGCCCTATCTCGTCACCGCCACCTATATAGGCTACGACCAGCTCCAGCCCATGGGCCGCGGCGAAACCGGCTCAGGCGCGGCTCTGCCCGCCTACCTTTACTATGCCAAAGAAGCGCTCAAGGCCTATCCGCCGGACGACTTCCCGAAGCCCGAAGGCATCGTGTTCGCCGACGCAGGCGGCATGACCATGCCCTTCATCGAAGGTACGGAACCCGGCACCGGCTACGGCATGGACGCCCTCGACGGAGACATCGATCCCGAAGCGGCACAGGAAGCCGCCGAGCAGGCGCAGCAGGGCGAAGACCTGCTCAAGGGGCTGTTCGAGTAGCAGAAACATCAACATAAAAAGGCTGGGGGGTTCCCCTTCCCGTCTTTTTGACCCGCCCGGTTCCCAGCCGCGGTGGCCGGGGCCATTCCCCACAGGCGGGTTTTTTCGCATTCAGCCTGCGCCCCGGCGCAAGGAGCGGATATATGGAAAAACTGGAACGTGAAATCATGCAGGTGAGCAAGGAAATCGCGGTGAAGTTCATTGAATCGCAGCGCCTTTCTCCCAGCAATTTCGAAGAGATTTTCCCCACCATCTACAGGGTGGTCATGGAAACGGCCCTCAAGGGCCGGGAAAAGCTGGAAGGCGAAGGAGACGCGGCATGAGCGACACCCCCAGGCCCGGCGACGAACATACCCGCAACGTATCCGAAATGTTCGGGCGCATGACCCCGTGGTACGACCTGCAGAACCGGGTATTCAGCCTTTTTCTCGACTGCTGGTGGCGGCACAATCTCGTGCGTTCCGTGGTGCCCGGCCCCACTAACACGGTCATCGACATGGCGGCGGGCACGCTCGACGTCACGCTCGCGCTGGTGCGGCGCTATCCTTCGCTCAGGGTGTACGCCACGGATATCTGCGAGCCCATGCTCCGTTACGGCGAGGAACGCAAGATGCGCGCAAACGAACGCTCCCGCGTGACCACCATGGTGGCCGACGCCCGCAACATGCCTCTTCCCGACGGCTGCGCCGACGCCGTGACCATAGCCTTCGGCATACGCAACGTGCGCCCGCGCATGGACGCCCTGCGCGAAATGCACCGCCTGCTCGTCCCGGGAGGCCGCGCCTGCATTCTGGAATTCGCGCCCGTGTCCACCCCGCTGTTCGGCAGCTTCTACCACTGGTATCTGCGCCGCATCATGCCCAAGCTTGCCGGGCTGGTGAGCCATTCCACCTCGGCCTACGATTATTTTGCCGAAACCATAGAAAATTTTCCGAAGCCCGACGATTTCAGCAATGAACTGTGCGAGGCGGGCTTCGCCTTTGTTCAGCACATCCCCTTCACGCTGGGCGTGGCCAACCTTCACATCGCCGTGCGCGGCTGAGGCACGTCCCGTTTCTTTCGGAGTATCATCATGGCACTGAGTCTAGGAATCGTCGGTCTGCCCAACGTGGGCAAATCCACTCTGTTCAACGCGCTCACCAAGGCGCAGAACGCCGAAGCCGCAAACTATCCCTTCTGCACCATCGAACCGAACAAGGCCACCGTGGCCGTGCCCGACAAGCGTGTGGACGCGCTCACCGAGCTTGTGAAGCCCGCCAAGACCATTTACGCCACCGTGGATTTCGTGGATATCGCAGGCCTTGTCAGAGGCGCGAGCAAGGGCGAGGGGCTGGGCAACCAGTTTCTTGCCAACATCCGTGAATGCGCCGCCATCGTGGAAGTGGTGCGCTGCTTCGATGACGAGAACATCGCCCATGTGGACGGCAGCGTCGATCCCCTGCGCGACGTGGAAACCATTGAAACGGAACTTCTGCTCGCCGACCTCGAAAGCGCGGAAAAACGCCTCGACACGCTGAAGAAGAAGTCCAAGTTCGACAAGGAAATGCAGAAGGCTCAGCCCGTGCTGGAAGCCCTGGTGGCGCACCTTGGCGAAGGCAGGCCCGCTTCCGCCTTCGAGGTGCCCGAACTCAACGAGCCCTTCCATCAGGTATGGCGCGAGCTTTCCCTGCTCACCGCCAAGAAATTCATTTACTGCGCCAACGTGGACGAGGCCGGTCTTGAAGAAGACAACGCCCATGTGAAGGCCCTGCGCGCTCTTGCGGAAGGCCGCGGCTGCGCCATGGTGAAAATCTGCGCCCGTCTGGAAGAGGAACTTCAGGGCCTCTCCGAAGCGGAGCAGGCGGAAATGCTGGAATCCTACGGCATTACGGAAAGCGGACTTGAAAACATCATCCGCATGGGCTACCACACCCTCGGCCTTGCCAGCTTCCTTACCGCCGGTCCCAAGGAAGTACGCGCCTGGACCTTCAAGCAGGGCTGGAAGGCGCCTCAGGCGGCGGGCGTCATCCATACCGACTTTGAAAAAGGTTTCATCCGCGCCGAAGTCATCAGCTACGAAGACTACATGAAGCACAAGTCCGAAGCCGCCTGCCGCGCCGCAGGCGTACTGCGCGTGGAAGGCAAGGACTATGTGGTCAAGGACGGCGACATGATGAACTTCCTGTTCAACGTGTAGCTGATAGAATCTGTTTTGAGCTGTGTGTAATTAGCGAAAAATATTGACAAAGCTTGCAGCACCTCTTGCAACCTGCTATATCCAAATATCTCCTCTCGGGCTGCCTGAGGGGAGATATTTTCATAATTGGGGAGATGCCAGGGGAGATATCTTCCTCCCTCTCTGATTACTCCACAGGTTCCCCGCAGGAGTCTGCCATGAGCATGAAAACCAGCCGCACCAGGTTCACAGGAGTGTACACGAGAGAAAGCACCGAACGCCGCTACAACGGCAAGCCGGACGTCGTCTTTTACTACTGCCTCAAAATTGACGGCAAGAGAGTGTGGACAAAATGCGGCTGGCGCAGCGAAGGCATGACCGCACAGGCTGCCTATCAGATGCGAAACGAGGCGCTGGCAAAACGCCGCGGCCTGCCCACGCAGGTGCCGCGCATATCTGATGCCTGGGAATACTACAAGACGCATCATCTCCTGACCCTCAGGAACTCCAAAGCCACAATCAGTTATATGCAGAAGCATATCCTTCCGGAGTTCGGCCACATGTTCATGGACGACGTGACTCCGGCAATGGTCACCCGTTTGAAAAATGCTCGGCTGGCCAGTGGGATGGCGCCGGCTAGTGTCAAGCACATGCTTCATGTATTAAGCTCCCTCTACACCCAGACAGAAAAAGCAGGACTGGGTAAATGTAAAAATCCTGTAAAAGACGTTACCCCGCCTAAAGTGGACAATCAGCGTACCCGGTACCTTACGCATGCAGAGGCCCGTATGCTTTTGGATGCTTTGGCGAAACGATCCCCTGTCTGGCATGATATTGCAGCCCTCAGCCTCTACACTGGGGGACGTCTGGGGGAGATTCTCAGTCTCACCGTGTCCTGCATAGACCTCACGGCTGGCGTTGCGGAAGTGAACGGAAAAACTGGACGCCGTATGCTTCACCTGTCGTCTCCGGCCGTAGATATCATGGCACGGCTCATCAAAGGGAAACTCCCCACCGATCATATTTTTCCTGGAAAGGTAAACGGTCATGCCTGTGTTACTCACAATGTTTTCAATGAGCTCACGTTCAAGCTCGGCCTCAATACTCCCGAAACGCCCAGGGCGCAGCGTGTCGTTTTCCACACGCTGCGCCACACTTTTGCCAGCTGGCTTGCCATTGACGGGGTTCCTCTACTGGTGATCTCTCAGCTGATGGGGCATGCTTCCATTACCATGACCCAGCGCTACGCTCACCTGTGCCCGGACAGCCGGCAAGCTGCCGTTGCCCTTCTGGCTACACACTTCAAGAGCCCCGACGGCGATTCCGATTGATATATGCCTCGATGTCGGAATGCCTGTAAAAAACTGTACCGTGCTCGTCCTCCTGAATGTAGTCCGGACCTCCCCCTCGGCTCCGCTTGAAGGCCAAGGTCCGGGCATTGATACCATACAGTTCTTCCACCTCCGAAGAGGTCAGCAACTGCTTCATACTCAAAAACTCCATCCGCGCAGTTCTCGTCACCGCGACGGATATGGACTCCATCAACTGCACCAGCGCCTGTCTCTGGATCATTTCCTGGCTCATGCGCATCCCCCTTTGACCACCCATCCGTGGACGGGGATATCAACAATTCTTCCACCCTTGCACAGGCGGTGCAGTCCATCCAGATAGTCCCGCAACTCTTCCCGTCCGCGAAAACGGAAGGAAAAAAGATTGACGGGCACAGTCTTCCGCTGTACGTCTTTTTTCATACGCACTCCTATGGTATGTTTGCGTTCTGGCCCGCCGGGAACTTCCCCTCCCCTGCGGGCCGCTTTTTTTATTCTGACTCTTGAAAATTCTTATTTGTTTGGCCAGCTCTCATATCTAACGGCTTCGGTAACAGCTCAATGGGAATTCCCATTTCAAGAAGCTGCTTGATACGATAGGACGGCAAATGTTCCGCCCGTAACCATAACCTGGCACTTTTCCTCGTCACCCCACAAACTCGCGCAATCTCCGCCGCTGTTAACTTCTTTCTATATAGCCAAATCAATAGACACTCTTGACGTGTCAAACTCTTTAAGGTTACTTGTTTCGTTAACATTTCTTTTAACCTACATAGCTATGAATGAGAAAAATGAAGTATCTCTTTTTTTCACCTGTAGGAGTCATTGAGATTTCTCCATCGCCTCTTGGAGGATGGCAACTTGTTATCGCAGAAGATGTAATGGGAATATATCAAACGCCGGAGCTGGCCGCTGGAGATGTTTTTACTCACACCACGGGGCATCCAGACTGGGACGATATGGACACCATTGATTCCCCTGAAACCCTCTCGGAGTGGAAGCGCTCTTTTTAGTGCTGAACTTCTCTTTGCGGCCACGCAGAAGAACAAATACCAGACCTACCAAGAACTGCGGCTATGATTACATTTTTTTCCGCTCCCAAACTCTGAAGTATGGTCACAATATCTACCAGTTCTTTTCCTATTGTCGTTTCAACGCAAAGTTTTTGTTTTTTTTCTTCTGTATCATAATTATCCTGCCAATTCATAACAGCCTCCTTTTTTATTCGGCTTCCTTTCCGGCCAGAGAGATGACCTTCATCACCGCTTCCAGCGCCTCATGGCCTTCCTTCGTTATCCTGTCCGCCTCCACGCGGGAGATCACACCGTCCCGCAGGGCGTCGCCGAGAGCGGCCAGAAGATCCCCGAATTCCCGAACAGACGCGGCCATACTGTCCAGCATGGGCTGCTCCACCTTCCCGACTTCCGGCAGGCGGATGAATACGCATCCGCAGGCGCGGCCTATGGCCTTCAAAGGCGCGTCGCTGCCCGTGGCCTGAACCAGCGGGACAAGAAGGTCCAGACCAAACTTGTGCCGTTCCGACCCGGACAGCTCGGCCATCATGGTTTTGTAGTTCACGCCCAGCACATCGGCCACATCCTCGGCTGACAGGCCGGAGGGCGCGCACTTCACGGCGGCGTGGCATATTCTTGTGAGACTTTCCATAGTTGAATCCCGTTTCCTGTTTTGCGTGTGATTCAGGCCGTCGCCTTGCTATCCTGTTCCCAAACGGGAACAATGGCCTTCCGGACATAGTTTTCAGCTCTTGGCAGCAGTTCAATGGGGAATCCGAGTAAGACCAGCGCCTCGTGTCGCTTTACCGGTATCCGCGCTGCACGCAGAAGACGCCCAACACCTTGCCCTGTCATCCCCATTTTTTTTCCTGCCCACGCCAATGTGACAGAATTGTCGTTCATCCACTCTCTGAGCAGGTCATAGCGTTCCATCTTTGACCTCTGCTTGCTTTTCCTATAGTTAAAAATTTTGCTTTGTTGTTTGTCTTTCTTGTTTCACTTGGCTATTACGCTTGTATTCAAAAATGAATATTAAGTCAATTCATTTTTGAATTTTTACGGCAAGGTTTTATTTTATGGAATTATTTGAACGTGTTGACCTTGTTCTTCAAAAGAAAAAAAGTAGCCGTAAAGAATTGGCCCAAGCTCTCGGCATCGCTCAACCAACTTTCAATCGCTACTTCAGTTTTGAACACCAAGGGAAACTAGCTTCACTTCTCTGGCGCATCTCCGAACTTTGGCCCGATGTACCCAAGAATTTTCTTTTTTTTGGTGTGGAAGAGGGAGACATTAGTCCCGAACGAATTACCCCAGAAGAAATAAAATTCTTGAGGTCGGAAATCGAGCGTCTGCGCTCCGAGCTGGATGAAGAGCGCCGCTTGAACCGAACCCTCACGGCCAAGCTCCTTCTGGGAGACAGCACAGAAGACTCTGCCGGGAAATCCAAGAAGAACAGCGTCTGAAAAGACACGGATTCCGGTTGTGGGAGTCCCCTTCCCCAGAGGACGACGGGCCGGACTGCGCATGAGCCGTCGGCACATAATGGAGTCTTGTATGATTCTTTCAATTATAGAAAGCTTTTTTTCTTTTGCCATACATATAGATACATATCTCTTTTCACTTGTTGAATCATATGGATATTGGTTATTGGTTATACTTTTTATTATCGTTTTCTGTGAAACAGGCCTGGTAATTACTCCATTTCTTCCGGGAGATTCTCTCCTCTTTGCGGTCGGCACCGTTGCGGGAGCAGGCTTTATTAATGTTTTTCTATGTATAGCAGTTCTTTTATGTGCAGCAGTCATTGGAGATGCCGTAAATTATGAAATAGGACGTCATGCAGGTCCTGCTATTTTCAAAAAAGAAACAAGGTTTCTCAATAAAAAGCATCTTATTAAAGCTCATCTATTTTATGAGCGTCATGGAGGAAAAGCTATCATTCTTGCAAGGTTTATTCCTGTTATACGCACCTTTGCTCCTTTTGTTGCAGGAATAGCCTTAATGAATCCTGCTCAATTTTTTTTCTTTAACATTATTGGCGCTACAGCGTGGGTAACAGGCCTTGTTTTTATGGGATTTTTCCTTGGGAATATTCCGATAGTGCAAGAAAATTTCAGTATCGTTATTTATAGTATAATTATTATTTCCATTTCTCCCGTGGTATTCGGCTTTATTCGTTCAATATTGAAAAAAAAAGGATAGTCTCCCGTCTGGGAAAATTGGTCAGAATGATTCTTGTACGAAAAACAAGAGAAATTCTCACTTTAAAAACTGCAAAAGGCCCGGCATAAACCGGGCCTTGCTTTTTATGAGGTGCTTTCGTATGGTGCCGGGCATGGGCCTGCTTCCGCAAAGGAGGCGAAGGCTCAAATGGAGCAGCTTCTCATTGACCTGCTTGTCCAGATTCTGGCGGCGGTCATCGCGGCCCTTGTTATCCGTCGAATAGACCTTTAACGAGTTGGCCCCCGGAAGCTGCTACTTCCGGGGGCTGGCAAATGTGTTTAGTACCCACTAAACGCGGAAGCTGGCCCATCACTGGGGAGGAAGGTGTTGACGCGCTTTCCTCCCCTTCTTAATGCGCACTTTCTCCCGTTTCGTCAAGCGGCATGCCGTCCTTGCTTTTTACACTTCACTTTCGTATGGTGCCGACGTGGGCACGCCTTCGTGCACCTGTACGGCCGGAGTTATCCGGTGGCGGCAGAGAAGGAGGTGGTGCCTATGGTGCAACTGCTCCGGGCAGTCGTGGTCACCGTGGTTGGCCGCCTGCTGGCCGATTTGATCAAGCGTTGGTTTGATTAAAAAGGTTCGCCCCGGCAGAAGTTCGCACCTTCTGTCGGGGCATACGTTTGAGCTTCCCAGCGAAGCTGAGTAACTCGGAGGTGTGTCCCACTCCGGGGAGGAAAGTGTTGGAGCACTTTCCTCCCCTTCTTAATGCGCACTTTCTCCCGTTTCGTCAAGCGGCATGCCGTCCTTGCTTTTTACACTTCACTTTCGTATGGTGCCGACGTGGGCCAGCCTCCCGCAAAGGAGGATACGCCCATGCGTCAGTTCCTGCTGGAAGTCATTTCCGGCGCTTTGGCTACGGTTATCGGCGGCTGGGTACTTTCCCAGCTTCTTAAATAACTTTGGCCTCTGAAGGAACTGACACTTCCTTCAGAGGCCGGAAACAATGATTCACTAAACCGAATCGGCGGGACTGGCCCATGGGGCAGGGATTCGCACTCCCTGCCCCTTCTTAATGCGCACTTTCTCCCGTTTCGTCAAGCTGAGCTTGCCTTCTTCGACGCCACACTTACCAAAAAGGTCCGGCATAAGTCGGGCCTTGCTTTTTCTCAGGCGCTTCCGTATGGTGCCGACGTGGGCCTGCTTCCGCAAAGGAGGTGAAGGCTCAAATGGAGCAGCTTCTCATTGACCTGCTTGTCCAGATTCTGGCAGCGGTCATTGCGGCAATCGTTATCCGTCGAATAGACCTTTAACGAGTTAGCCCTCGGAAGCTGCTACTTCCGGGGGCTGGCAAAAAGCGTTTAGAACTACTAAATGCGGAAGCTGGCCCATTTCTGGGGAGGAAGGTGTTACCAGCACTTTCCTCCCCTTCTTAATGAGCATTTTTCCTGATTTCGTCAAGCCACACGATGTTTCCACGGCTCCATATTCATGTGCTTCACACGGTCCTTCTCTTCCGCCCTTTTCGCGTCGTTGAAGCGGTCCAGCCCGCCCACGAGGTAGCCGGTGATCCGGCGGATGCGCTCGAAGCGGACGCCCTGCCCTACGGTCTTTTCCATGACTTCACCTCCGGGAAAGGTACGGCAGGCAATGCCTAGGCAAGATACTGAAACCATACATCGCCGTCATTTCCGCCGGAAGGCGAAGCGGCGGATACTCTTTTTTCCGCACCGCTCCATTTTTCTGCATTGTCCGCTTTCCCGGTGATGTCGATATCCGCAACATCAAGAAACGTCCCTCCGCCGCCCAGGGGCTTGCGTACGCTTCCCGCCGGAGGTTCCGGCACAAGGCCGGAAGCGCCCTTTGCCGACTCCGTAGCCCCTTTCATGACTGTTGCCGCGCCGGAAACCACAAGGGCGCGTATGGCCTGGAGTACCTGATCCTGCGTAAGGGCATCCGGTTCCAGGCCTGCCCCCGTGACTACGGCAAGCAGTTCTTCCTGAACCATATTGAGCCAGTCCGCGGTAACCACGGTTGCCTGCTTGCCGGTTGTCGGGTCGCCGCCGAAAAAGTAACCGGGCCTGCCTGAAAATTCCGGTTCCGGCAGAGCATCGACCGTTCCTACAGATTGGATTCTCTGCATGAAAAGATCCTTCTTAAGATTTTTCGCCCACATGTCCCTGCGGGGCGTTACCCCACATACTCCACCCGCACCATGCCGGAAGAACCGGCGGTGCCGTTCCCCCCGGAGCCCACGGAAGGAATGGTATTGCCCGCACCGCCGCCGTTGCCGCCGGGCCCACCCCAACGGCCGCCCTGGCCACCGCCACCCCCTGCGCCGCCGGAAGAAACGGCCGCCCTGGCCACCGCCACCCCCTGCGCCGCCGGAAGAATAGTCCACATTTACGCTGCTCTGGTGGGCCTGGCCTCCGCCTCCGGTTCCGCCGTTTACGGAACCCCCGCCGCCGCTGCCGCCCGATCCGCCGAAACTGCTCTCTCCAGAACCTGAGCCTGCGCCGCCCGCACTTCCGCCGAGGCCTCCGGCTGCGGAGGCGGACACGCTGCCCCCTATGGTGGTTGTGCCGCCGTTACCGCCATTGGCTGCGCCGGGGCTGCCTATGGAAAGCGATACCGTTTGCCCGGCGGAAAGGTACTGTTCCTTTGTGGTGAAGTAGCCGCCCCCGCCTCCGCCTCCACCGCCGCCCCCGGCATTGATGAAGAACGGGGAGCCGTTCGGCTGTTCTGTAGCCTTGTAGAAACCGGCTCCTCCCTTTCCTCCGCCACCGCCTGCGCCGTACACCGTGAAGCGGAAGGTGCCGTTGTGGGGAGCGGTAAAGGTGGTATTGGTGGTATATTCTTTCCAGGTAAAGCACTCCTGCGTGTTGCAGTTCTGAGAAAGGGGGGCCTTGGTCACACCGTAGGCCGTGCAGAAGGCATCGGAAACGGAAAGGCCGTCGGAACGCTTGCAGGTTGCCGTGCGCGTCTGCGTGCCCGTGCCGCAGTTTTTGGAACACGCGGACCATGCCGAATAGGAATAGCTGTAGGTATAGGCCTTTTTCCATACGCCGGAGACCTTTACCCAGGTGTTCAGGGTTGTCTTCCACGCGCCCGAAACCTTTACATAGCTGTGCTTCTGCTTTTTCCAGGCTCCGCTTACTTTTACCTGTACCGGCATACTACACCTCCAGAGAACGCCTTGCCGCCATGCAGTGTTCATGCGCCTCATTCTGCACGGCAAGGCATTCTTCCTTTGTGGCTGCGGCCTTCACCCGGGAAAGAAAGGCCCACTGTGCGCCGTTTACCTCCGCCATGGTGGCGAGAAAGGCCTTGTGGTTGGCAAGGATATCCTCACAGAGAGCCCTTTTCCCCGGCTTTCCCTCGTCGGTACGGGCGGCAAGGAAGGCATCAATGTACGGCGTGGATGCGCCTTCGTCGGCAAGGTATGCGCGGGCCTCCATGGCCTGCCAGGTCCAGGTTTCGGTTTCATAGTTCGGGGTAAAGTAGCCGTCCGCACTTTTGGCGTGGCGCAGAAGCTCGAAATCCACACGCAGCGAAGACGCGGCATCCCTTTTTGCCTGCTCCAGGCTGCGCGGGTCCTTCCATGCGCCGGAGGCGATATCCCATATATGATACATGCCGGGCCGCTCCGGAACCTTTTGCGCCTTTTCCGCTTCGGTAAAGCCCAGCACACACTGGGCGCAGATGTTTTCCGGCCAGTCGCGCACGGCGCCGTCATCGAGCACGACCATGGCCAGTCGCTCCCAGGCTTCGCCCGTCCATTTGCAGGCCGGATGATCGGGGGCCTCGTTCACACGGTAGGCAAGGCCCGCATGTTCCGCAGCGCTCTTTGCCATGCAGCCTTCATACAGGCCCGATTCCGCATCGTAGGCATGTACGTCAAAGTCGTTCTTCTGCCAGAACGAGCCGCAGAAGGCCCGGATTTCCGCAATCTCCTCCGAAGAAAGAGGCCTGCTTCGCCCTTCTTCATCCACCAGAAAGGCATTGCCGCTCTGCGGTTCATAGTAAAGCGCCGCATAGGCGAAGGACAGGGCGAAGCGCTCATCCGTGCCGAGCCGGTAGCCGTTTGAAATGATGCGCCCTTCCATGCCGTCCCAGGTCATAAGGTATTCGGTAGCGTCGGACATGTGTTCCCCCTTATGCAATGTATTGAATCCAGATGTCATTATTCGCCCCGCCCGAAGGCGCGGCCGTCGATACGGTTTTCGCGGCGCCGTTCCACTTGGTGGAATCCGATGCCTTGCCGGAAAGGCTCCCCTTAAAACCACCGGAGGAAACAAGCACGCCCTCTTCGGTAAACTCAAGAGATTCCGACACGGTATTGGCGCCGGCTTCCACATTCGCATCGGTAAGGTAGGAAATGAGCATTCCGTCGGAGTGCCCGTTCAGAACAAAAACACCGTTTGCCGACTTGTACCGGATAAAGGGCACAAAGCCGCCTGCCTTCACATTCCCTTCCACGAGGCTTCCGCCAGCCTTGGCCGCCCCTACCCAGGTGGTTTGAACGATCTTCCCGTAAAAGCCCTTGGCCAGAATTCTGTCGGTTTCGGCGTCCACCTGCACTTCTGAGGAAAAGCGTGTGCCTTCGGTTTTGCTTGCCGCAAGAGCCGCCGTATAGGCCAGCAGCACGGGGTAGATTCCCGACGTGCTTACCGTATGGGTCACTGTTTTCCCGGAGGCGACCGCCTTGTCGTATGCCGTTTTTACCGCCTTGGAACTGGCGGCGGCAGTTGAGGAAGAACTGTTCACGGCATCCGAAAGAGAAGGCGTGTCGCCTTTCGGCCCCTTGATATTGACGCTTGAGGGGTTGGAAAGCCCTCCGTCATTGGTCCAGCTGAGAACACCGGAGGAGGAGACGGAAGGCGTGAATGTTGCCCCATCCGCGCCATTTTTGCCCGCGGCGCCCGTGGAGCCCTTCGCCCCCGTCGCTCCCTTGAGATTTTTAAAGGCAAAGGCAAGCGTTCTTGCCTGAGGCGTGCCCCCGACCGTAACCGTAACGGCCGGGGTGCCCGTGTTTGCGTCTACAGTAGCCTTGACGTCCGTAATGGCTGCGGCGCTGCCGTCCGTTCCATTCTCGCCGTTTACGCCGTCGGCCCCGTCCGCGCCCCGGGGAATGCCTATGGTAAGCACGCCGGTTTCCGGGTTGAAGGATGCCGAAGCTGCGGAACCTGCGGGAAGCGTTTTCGCCGTGGCCTGAACATTCTTGTAGGTATCGAGCTTTTCCGCCGCTTCGGCCGCACTGTCCGCCGCTGCATCGGCTGCGGACTGCGCCTCGGCGGAAGATGCCGATGCAGCCTGCGCCTTCTGCGCTGCCGTCGTCGCGCTGGTTTCGGCTGCGTCGGCCTTCTGCCCGGCAAGTTTGGCGGAAGAAGCCGCTGCGGAAGCGGAAGTTGCGGCTTCCGCAGCCTTGCCCGAGGCCGTTACCGCATCTTCCGCGGCGGCAGAAGCCTTTTGTGCGGCCGTATCGGCCGATGCTTTTGCCTTGCCCGCGCTTGCCGCGGCCTCGGATGCGGAAGTTGATGCCTCCCCCGCCTTGCCTGATGCCGTCCGTGCATGTTCTGCAGCCGAAGAAGCGGAAGCTGCAGCCTCCGCCGCGCCTGAGGCGGAAGACTCCGCACTTTCCGATGCAGCCTGTGCGGAAGAAGCCGCCGCTTCGGCCGCCTGCTGAGCCGTATTTGCCGCATTCCATGCCCCATCTGCGGCAAACATGGCATCGGATGCGTTTTTCGCCGCTTCGCTTGCCTCTTCCCGGGCGGAAGAGGCGGTTTTCACGGCTTCATCCGCTGCCGCCATGGCTTCAGCCACCGCTTTGGGGCTGGCCGCCGTACCTGCATTGCTGTCCAGGCCGGCGGCGTCGGTCGCATCGGAAAGCTTCACATGTCCGTAGACTGCTGCGGAGCCCTTGCCATAGGTACTTTTCTCGTCTGCATGATCTACGGGGGCGGCATATCCCCTGACGGCATCTTCCGTAAGCTTTCTGACCGCCGCCAGAACCTGCCCGAGGTCTTCCGCACTCGGTTCTATTCCCGCAGCGGCAAGAAAGGCCATGAGTTCTTCCTGAACGCCGTTGCACCACGCCGCATCTATGACGGTGGCCATATCGCCCGTGGATGCGTTACCGTCGGAAAAGTACCCCGGGGTTCCTCCCTTCGGAGCTTCCGGGAGCAGGGGAACCGTATCGGCAGCATGAATCCTTTGCATAGCTTCTCCTATTCGTATTTGAACACGACACCGGCATGAGCCGGCTTCACCTGCCTGACCAGACACTCAAAATCGAATATGCCCCATATACGCAGGCGGCTGTCGACACGGTCCCCCATACGCATGGGCGTACCGAAAACGGTCGGAAGCGTAATGAAAAACACATGGTGGAAACATGCATCCCAAACGGCATGGCCGCACAGGGAAGTACCTGCGCGGAAAGGCCGCACCGTATATACTTCCGCACGGTCATAGCCCATGGACAGGGCAAGCTGCCGGAAATATTCCTCATTCATCAGGCCGTTGCGCTGGAGCCTGAACAGCACTATCTGCCGCCGCCTTTCCGTATCGCTGGAAGCAAGGCTGCATTCGTCCGGCAGGCCGAGTTCTTCCTCCCAGTCTTCCAGCGCCTCATCGGCCTGCGCAGGGGTGACCTCCCGCACCAGCCTGGCGGCATCGGCCTCAAGCCTGGCCAGTTCCGCGCCGAAGGCGGAAAGGAGACGGAAAAAGTTTGAGCCGGGGAAAGGCCTCCATATCATCCCCTGAGGCAAAAGCCGCGCAAGCATGGCGGCGTAATCATCGACATTGTGGGGCATGATTACTCCTCAAAAAGCACGGATCGCAGCACGGGGAGCTCTCCGTTTGCAGGAATGACGTTCGCCGCCGGAGAGATGAGCAGGTGATCTTCCTCCCCGGCCGTAATACTGACCGCTTCGTCGATATGAGACCTGAGCAGGGTTATTCCCGGTTCCGCCTCGCGGGTGAACAGGTCGTGAAGTTCCGCCTTCACGGCTTCACGCACGGCCGAAGTATCCGGCGCAATACGGAGCGTGACATCCACCTGCATGGCCCGCGGGGCAAAAACATGGACGTCCGCCGTTACCGGCCTGCGTTCGTTGATATGGGCCTGCACGCGCCGCACCATTTCCTCATCCGGGAGCGGGCTTTCCGCCTGCCCGTCGCAGACGAAGGACAGCCCCACCGTGCCGAGCCCCAGGTAAAGCGGATAGCACCAGGCACGGGTAACGCCCGGAACTTCCAGCGCCCAGGTCACATAATCCGCCGCAGCGCCGCCCCTGGGCGGAGACTGCAGCACCGACAGCAGGCGGGCGCGGAGTTCGTCGTCCGTTTCGGCATCCACGCCGCCGGACAGGGAAAGCACCGTTGCCGTGCCGGATACTCCGGTTACGGCCTGCACCAGCGAAAGCGCTTCGCCCTCATCCAGATTGGAAGCGCTGCCGTTTTCCGAAGCGGTGACCGCGCCCGTGCCGGGTACGGTTACATCCGCATCCACGGTGAAGAGCCGCCCTTCGTCACTTCTGAGCACGGCGCCTGCGGGCACAAGCCCTGAACCGGTAAAGGAAACCTGCCCCACGGCACGGGCGCCTGCCTTGCGGGTAATCCCCCAGGTGGACGCCTTGCGTTCCAGAAACTCCTTTTCCGCCGTCTTTATCCAGAACTGGGAGAAATACCACTGCAAGGCCCCGTACATGAGGTGACAGGCCCCGGCCCACACATACACCAGCACGGAAAGCACCGACCGGGACCTGAGCGGCGCGCCGTCCAGAAGACGGCCGGACACGTCGGCCGCAATGCGGGAACGCAAGGTGGCAAGAGAAGGCCGCGAAAAACTCATATATCCCTCGCCATGGTTACGGATTCTTCAGTAATGCCCACCTTCCACACATCCGTCACGCGCTGCATGACCGAAGGGCTTGTTCTCGTAACGGCCACGCGCAGGGCAAGGAGGCCCGGGGAAGGGTTTTCCGCCGTTACTTCCACAGCCGTGGCCAGCCCTTCATTCACAAGCCAGCGCAGGGCATCCCTCGCGTAGGTTTCCGCCCGCACGAGCACGGCTTCCAGCTGCTTCTGCCTGCGCAGAAGCCAGAGCTTGGAGCCTGTGCCCTGCCCCTCGCCCTGCAGGGAAAAAAGCGCATCCGCCCACCAGCCGCGAAGATCGCCGTATTCCGGCGGAAGTTCATCCTTTTCCGCCCGGATATCGGTAAACAGGGAAACCATGATTTCCGTTCCCAGAGAACCATCCCCCACCAGATCGCCCTTTTTCACCGGCAGATCGAAAAGCCCCTGTTCGTTCTGAGTAATGAGAATATCCATGCTACCCCCTGTGCATGAAGCGGATGAGGTGAACAATGCTCACTCCGACCACGCACCAGACTATGAAACGCTCCATCATTGCGGCCCTCCCGTGGTGCCGCCGCTGTCGCCGGGATGGGTATGATGTTCCAGGGAAACGCCGTCGCTCACAATGTCGCCACCGGTATTTTTCAGCCCGCCCACAAAGGTGGACGCTCCGCCGCCGGACTTTTCGCCCGTGGTCTGCTGGCGGCCGGTCAGTGTGACAAGAGGCGTGTCCAGCGTGATTTCCTTGCTTGCGGCAAGCGTGGCGGTGTCGCAGTCCACCTTGAACGTGGTTGTTTTGACTTCGATTTCGTTCCCGTTCTTCAGATGAATGAAGTCGCCGTTTTTATGATAAACGGCCACTTCCCCGGGCTTCAGGCTCTTTTTGCGTACGCGCCTGTCGTCGGCCACCACAACAACGGGATGGGAACGATCCGCCCCCACGAACACCACCGTGGCCTCGGCTCCTTCTTCCGGCACGGAGGTGAAGCCGTAGTTCTGGAAGCGTTCCACGCCGTCGATGACTTCATCCTCCAGCAGCGTGACCTGAACGCGCTGCATGTTGCCTTCATCATCCACCACGTTGAGCACGGCACGGGATACGCCGTCGCGCATGAGGTTGCGCACCCTTTCCATGATAGCGTCGCGGCTCATGCCATGGCCTCCTGCACCTTCTGCCCTGCTGCTTTGGCCTTTTCGGCCTGTTTGACGTACAGATCCCAGTCCGTACCGGAAGGGGAAGCCACTGAGGATGCAGCCTTTTGTGCCTCTTCCGGTTCGGGCTGCCAGGCCGCGGGGTCCTTCAGCATAAGCTGCGTGGTGGTACCGCCGGAATCCCGCGTCCAGGTCACTTCGCCAATAAGCAGGCTCTGCGATATGCCCAGCGTGGGAAGGCTCACCGGCACCAGCACTCCGGGTTCCCAGAGCCTGCCGGTACCGTCGCGCCAGCCCTGCACCGTGACCTGTACGGATGTGCCTTCGGCCCTCCGCGTGGTCATTTCCCACCGGGCACGGCGGCGCATATATGCTGCGTCCCCCTGCTGGCTGGCCCGGATAACCAAAGGCCGGTATCGCGTTATCTGCTCATCCGTAACCGTTGCCCTGACGGAACACGCCTTGCCGAAATTCTGATCCGTCCCCTGCTTCTGCCCGGTGACGACATACTCGGAAAAGCGTTCGGAAGCGTCGCAGGTAACGGAGGCGGAAAGCACGTTCACGCCCTCCTGAAGAACGGCGGAAAGCGTTTCCTGCGCCAGTCCGGCCAGCCTGAGGCCGCCCTTGCCGTCCGGCACGGCCACAAGCTCGCGCTGCTTCAAAAGGCGCTGCACGGCTTCCGCCACGCTTTCCCCGGGCTGTATCTGAAACGCCGTAACGGGCTGCCCCTGGTCGCCTTCCAGCGTGACCGGCACGCCGAAAGGCGCACAGAGCGCCGAACAGATATCCATGAGGGAAGCGCCCTTCCAGCTGCCCGGCGCATGTACGGCGGAGGCGTCCACAATATCGGCGCTTCTGTCCCGGCCGGATACGGTTATCCCGTGCCTGCCGGAATCGAGCGACTGGGAAACGCTGTCGATGAAGCCGGTGACCAGCGTATCCGCCCCGCTGGAAAGCACGCATTCCATACCGGGAGCCAGAGGAAGGGACGCGCCCCCGTACTGCACGCGATCCGCAAGGCCCAGGGAAAACGCGCCGGCCATGGCGTCCACACTGCGGGAAGCCTGAAGGGATTCCCAGCCCGTCCAGTCCACACCGCCCACGGTCAAGGTGATGTCAGCCATCTATCAGCTCCAGTGCCCGGCCGCCCGGCACAAAGCCGGGGTGGCGCAGGCCGTTGCGGATGATGAGATCCTGCTCGGCCTCAATGCCTCCGGTCCACCGCCATGCCACGGCCAGCGAAGGCATGACCTGCCTTTCCGTTACGGAAATGACATCCGGCAACGTGCGGGCCTTTTCCGCCATGGCGCGGAGCGTGACCGTGCGAAGGTCGGAAAGCGCGGCAAAAGCGGCATCACCGGCATCCAGCTGGGCGGCATCCATCGCGTCCAGCACGGCCGCCTGAAGGGTGCCCGCCTCTCTGGTGGTGGAAGGCGTATGGCCTGCGGCCACGGCACAGGCGGCGGAAACGCACATCTGCCGCTGGACGTTCGCCACGATTCTCTGCCCTTCGGCCGCCGCCCTGCGCGACGTGCCGAAGGCGGCGCTTACCGGAACTTCCGGCGCTGCCTGCACCAGGCCAAGAAGGGCCGAAGGCCCCGAACCGGACGGCAGGTTATCCACTCCGGCCTGTATCATCTCCCAGCAGGAAGCCCCGAAGCTCCCGGAAGAAACCAGGCCTGCAAGCCAGCCGGTGGAACCGGCCATTCCGGCCAGGGCGGAAAGCCCTTCCGGCAGGGAAAGAACGCTTTTCACACTGCTTATGAAAACGCCGGCGGCGCTTTCTATCTGCGAGACCACCCATGCGCCCTTGTCCATGTACTGCCCCACGGAATCGGCCAGCGCCTGCGCGCGCTGAGCAACGGCGTTTACCCGCCCGCTCACCATATCCGAAAGATTGGGGCTTCCCGTCAGCCCGCCGGGCTTTTCCACCCGCACGAAACGCGCCTGAAACTGCCAGAGGCCGCCGTCGGCCGCGCTGTGCTGCGTGCGTACCGGCCCGGCAAGGGCAACATACAAACTGCCGTACCACGGATGCACCAGCGTGCCCGGACCGGGCTGCTGCAGGGCCGCTTCCAGCGCATCGCGCTGCGCCATATAGGACGAACCGGAAACGAAGCCCTGCACCTCGTAGAACTGCGGCGCCTTGCCCAGGTCTTCCGGGTACGGCGTTGAACCGTTGGGAAACACATGCAGGGCCGTGGATCGCCCGAGTTCGCCGCCTGCAGCGTACACCTGGAACGGCACTCCCCGGAAGGAGGCCGACTGCATACGCATTTTCCATGCCTGCGCCATGTCACACCCCCGCAAAGGCCCAGCCGTAACCCATGTTGTCGCGCTTCACCGTGACGGCGTCGCTGGCCTGGCCATCAACCCTGGCTTCCATACCGGCAGGAACAACAAGCTCCACCTTGTGTGTTACTTCCTTCTCTTCCTTACGCACCGTTTCGGAAGATACCGTGCCGGAACGGGCAAGATCGGAAAAACCGGATGTCGGGCTTTCGGGCATGGAAGGCGGAAACGCCGCCTCACGGCTGCCGCCACCGGCGGCCTCCGCCAGCATCCGGGCGTTTTCCGGGTCCATGAGCGCGTCGGTATCTTCAAGGTCTATGCCGTGGATGTCGGCCGCTTCCTGCACATCCGCCACGCCCTGAACGGCGTTTTTTATCTCCGCGCAGAATTTCGTGACTCCGGCGGAGATATCCGCCCAGTTGTTATAGAGCCACCATCCGGCGGCCACGAGGGCCCCCAGGGCCGCCATGAATGCGCCGAACGGTGTTGCCGTAAGCGCAAGCCCCAGCCCGCCCACGGCCTTGCCGGCGTTGAACAGAGACCGGATGAACGGCGTGCCCATATACAGAGCAACGAGCTTCAGAGCATTTTCCATGCCTATGGTCCGGTCGATAAAATCCGTGCACCAGGCAAGCACCTTGCCGCCGGTAGTGATCCAGCGCTCGGCGCCGTCCAGAAAAGCGGGAAGGTTGTCCGCCACTTTCCGCACCCACTCGCCGGTTTTTGTGGCTACAAGGTTCTTGTTCAGCTCCAGCCAGCCTTCAAACTTTTCCATGACGGGGGTGAGCACCGGCATGAGCTGCCGCCCTATGGCATTACGCAGGCCCGCGGTCTGGTCGCCCACGCCGCGCAGAGCTTCCTGAAAGCGCTTTGCGTCGCTTCGGGCCGCACCGTCAAACACAAGGCCCGCCTGCTCCGCCTCCCGGCCCAGGTCTCTGAGCCCGGCGGAGCCTTTGTTCAGCACGGGAATGAGCCTTCGGCCTGCATCTCCCATAAGTTCTATGGCCAGCTTCGTCTTTACCGGGCCATCCTGCATACGGGAAAAGGCATCGGAAATTTCCATGATGACCTGCGCCGAGTTCTTCATGCTGCCGTCGGCGTTCTTCAACGATACGCCAAGGGCCTTGAACATGGCGGCAAGGTCGTCCGAATCTCCGGCTTCCACCATCTTTTCCGTGAGGTCGGAAAGGATGTCGGTCATATCCTCGGCTTCCACGTTCACCGTGGATGCGGCGTATTGCAGCTTCTGCAGGTCGGTTGCGTTCACGCCCAGGGCCTCGGCCGAACGCTCGGCGGCCTGCGCCTGTTCCGCCGTGGCGGAAGCAAGCGCAACCATGCCGCCGGACGCACCGCCCAGAAGAAGGGACATTTTCCCCAGCGCACCGGTAACGCGGCCCAGTGATTCCATGGCCCCGTCGCCCATGCCGGCAAAAGCCCCGGCCACACCGGCCGCGGCTCCGGCAACCTGACTCAGCCCGCTTCTCTGACCGAAGCGGGACACCTGCGCCTGCATACGGCTCACGGCGCCCGTTGCCGATTCAAGCTTTGCGTTGAACCTGGCGAACGCAGCGGAGAACCTGTCATAGGCGCCGATGACGAAATCTATGGAGACCTTATTCTTTGCCATGGTTCTTCTCTTTTCCGTATGCGGCCAGGCATCCGGCCCAGAACTTGAGTTCCGGGCCGGTCATGGCCATGATCTCACTCGGCGGTGTATGGCACTCCGCCAGAAGAAAGCCTGCGGCTATGCGCCAGTCGTCCGGCCATTCCCTAAAAAAGGCGTGGCCGCCTCCATGACGCGGGCTATGTCGTCCCCTTCCAGGCGCATGATGACCTGCCTGTCCTGCCCGGTAAGCCTGCCTATGATGCGGGCCATATCGCCCATGGTCAGGGCCCCGGCCGAGGTATCGGCCATGTCCGAAAGGCGCACGCGGCGGGTGAACTTCAGTTCCGTAATGAGTTCGTCCCCGAACTGCACGGGATAGTTCAGCGTGACGGTGACGGGGACAACATCGTTCATCACTTCACCTCCTGAGCGCGGTTCTTGGATTCAAAACGCACGGGGATTTCCGCTTCTTCGGTGGACGCCGTACCGTCGCCCGCGAACCACGCGCGGGAAAGCGTGATGATCTTGCCGTTGTTGAGCTCCAGCGTGACGGTGCATTCATCCGCACCGACAAGAGCTTCCAGATCAAGGTCTTCTCTGTCGGTTACGGCGCCCTCTATGTAGGCCACCTGCGGCGTTTCCTTGTAGCCGTGCACACCGTCGGCCCCGATGATGGCTGCACGGACATCCAGCCCCAGATTGTACGAAAAATTGCCCTTTGCCTCGTAAAGCGTACCGTCCACCTTGAAGGAAATGCGGCCCGCACGGCGATTGCCTATTGCCATGATGATGCTCCTTTACAGCCGGAACTGAATCTGCACCGCGGCCACGCGGAACTGGTTGACGAGATCGGGAGTGATGAGCCAGTCCAGGCGGTTCACGTCTGCGGCATTGCGCTCACACACAAGGCCTGCCTTGAACTTGGCCATGTCTTCCACAAGGCCGAGTTCCTGCCAGTCCTGGAAGGCCGCCACGGCCTCGGCACGGCCGATTTTCGGAGTCATGACCGCCTGGCCGGGCGCTATGGTTTCCGTGTCGCCGGCCAGCTTGTGGCGGGGATACTTGCGCAGGATGCGGGAACGGAAGTCATACCGGAGATACGAGAGCGTGAGCAGCGTATTCACGTCCTGATAGCTGGTATCGGCCGCGCCGGAGGACGTGGCAAGGTAGTTGGTCACCATGCGCTCAATGGTCACGTTGCCGCCCGCATCGGTCACCGTGGTGGCTATGCCCGCCTTCAGCAGCAGGTTGCGTTCTTCAAGGGTAAGCCGGTCTTCCTGTGCCGGAGCAAGGTCGCCGGAAATGGTCAGCGTCTGGAACGGACGCGCGGGGTCGTTGTTGCCGTAGTAGGCCACCAGAGCCGCCACGGCCGCAGCGCGCACCGCCGGAAGCGTGGGCGTTTTGCAGGCTTCCACAATGGAGATATGCGCGTAGTTGCCCTTGTCTTCCCCGCTGCCGAAATCCTGAAGCTCGGAAAACGTGCCCGCCTTGGAGGTGATGGCCACGCCGTCGATATGGCGCAGGGGACCCCAGCGGTCTTCCAGCTCGGCTTCCAGCGTGCGCAGGCTGCCGCGGTCGTTCCACGGCCAGACTACGACGTGGTACCAGGTATCGCCCCAGGCGGCGATGAGCTCTTCCACATCGGGCTGGCCGGCGCCCTTGCTCATGGCCGTAACGGTCAGCTCGATGCCTTCGGGCATGGTTTCGTTGTAGTAGGCCGGGCGGATGTCTATGTCGTTGCCCAGAGTGCCGCCGTTTCTGGCCGTGAGCGTAACCGTGGTATCGCTTGCCTGTGCCGTTACGGGAAGGTCCGCTTCCGCATTGATGGCCGCAGCCATGGCCGTGGCCAGCGCCGCCGCTTCCGTTCCCGTTGCGCAGGGTACGGACACCGCCTGCCCCGCGATATACAGATAGATGGGCGCGCCCAGCGTGGCCGTGCCTTTCACGGATATGGAGCCGGTGGCTTTGGTCAGCTCTTCCCCGTCTTCCACGCCTATCATGCGTAGGCTCGTATAGCCGTTGTTTTCAAAAAAGGCCCGGGCCATGAGGTGAGCCTGGGAGCCGCGGCCGAAAAGTTCCGCCGCACGCTCTGCGCCGGTCACGCTGTAGGCCTTGAGCGGCTCCGCCTTTCCGCCTTCCAGCATCTGGGCGCAGATGAGCGCCGTGTAGTCCATGAGGCTTGCGCCCTGCATGGCCTGGCTGTTGTCGAACTCGACATAGGCGCCGGGCACAAGAATGCCCTGCGGCACTTCATTGAACGATATGGCCATTATTCCGTCTCCTTGCTTTCGGGGTGGATTTTCTCCACGTCGCCTTCCCTGAGACGCCGCAGCCAGAACTGCGTTTTTTCCACAACGGCGCCGCCTTCAGGAAGCGGCAGGCCGGTGGACGGGTCGCGCACCACGCGGCCGGATGCAGGCTTCACAAACATCTGTTCGCGCTGCATGTCATTCTCCTTTGCTTTCGTCCCCATCCTGCGGAAGGGTGATGATGTCCGTTGCCTCTTTGCGGCCGTCGGGCTTGCCTGCGCCGTCCGCAAGGTCCCATTCCACATATCCGGTACGGAACAGGTCCACGCTCCCCTTCTGCGGCGGCATACGATAAACCGCCGTATAGGTGAGCGTGAGGCAGGCAACGGTGATTTCTCCGTTGTCGGCCTTGCCGAGCTCCATGCCGGAGTATTCAAAGTCTTCCAGCAGGCCGCCGCGGGCCGTGTATTCTCCGTCCACAGCCTCAAAGGAAAGCGCCCTGTCCACGGCAAGTTCCAGCGCTTCGATACGGTCATCGAGGGGCAGGCGGTTGCCACGCACGGCTTCCAGAATGTCCACGGCAAGCGTGACCTCACGGCTGTCCGGCACGGGAGAAAGGTCCACTTCCGGCCTGTTCTCGCTGACGATGTACACGCCCACACTGGGGAACGAGGGAGCATCCCAGGGCTCTTCCGGGTTCAGGTACACGCGGCCGGAAAAGCCCGCCGCCTCAATGAGCGCGCCCACGGCCTGACGAAGCGCCGTGCGCGGATGCGCCGGCAAGCTGCCCATGATATCAATCATTGCCCGGCTCCTGCCGCTTCAGCTTGCACACAAGGCCCCCTATGCCGTCGGGCCGGATGACCTCGATGCGGAACGCCTTGCCGCGAACGGTGAGCACATCCCCGCGTTTCAGCTTGCGGCCGAGCTTCGCTTTCACCTCCGAAGCCAGCAGCGTGGCATACGGAGCCCGCACCGGCGTGGCCAGCCGCGCGGAACCGGGCTGAGCGTCTTCCGTGGGGTATTCGTAAAAGCAGCGCAGGGCCACGTTCTCCACAACGCAGGCTTCCGTTATGCCGTCTTCCTGGGAGAACACGGCGTTCATGTCTGCATCCAGTCTGTCCAGAATGTTCATGTCAGCCCTTTGCCTTCATCCGGGCGGCTATTTTGGCCAGGCGGTTGTCGAGCTGGCGCGTCAGCTCATTCCGCATGTAGGCCACGGTTTCCGCGTGTATCCCCCGGCCTTCCTGCCCTTTTCCGCAGGTTTCGTCGGCCAGGTATCCCAAACCGGAGGTGGTAAACTTGCGTTCGATGGGCAGACGCTTTTTGCCTTTCCGCGCGAAATACATATCTCCTCCGTGCGGAGACCAGCCGAACGCGCCCGCAACAAGCTTCACGCCTTCGTCACGCCTGATTTTCACATACAGTCCGCCGCGCTTCTTCAGTTTTCCCCTTCTGGTATAGGTCGGCCCTTTCACCTCATGAGGAAAATCCTCTATGGGAACACTTCTCGGGCCATCCGCCCGAAGAATGCCTGTAACCCTGCCTTTTCTGGCATCGGCCCTGCGCCGATAAAACCAGCGGGAAAAGAACTTCCGGGAAACCGCGTACCGGCCTGTCAGCAGGGCCAGCATCTTTTTCTGCATGAACGTCAGAGACGTGTTCACCGCATTGGCCTGAACGGCGGCAAGGTCCTTCGCCTTCAGGCTGAGTGACCGGCCTGAAAGCTCCTCGTTCAGGTACAGATCCATGTTCAGGTTCACATCCCGCGCGGCACGGATGGTGACAAGCCTTCGTTTATAATGCCCCCGGTGTTCTCTCACCGGCCCAGCCTTCAAAGCCATCACTTCCCCCCGCAGTCTTCACAGCGGAAGGGGCAGTTCCGGGCGTGCTCCTCCTGCTGACGGGGAGACATTCCCCGGCGGATGTCGTTGATGTCCGCCGGGTCCATGAGATCCACCACCGACAGACCCATGAACCGGCGAAGCACCACATCCATGCCCTTGACGCCGAACACGCAGACAAAGATGACCACGCCTATTTCCATGCCTCTGGTCGGTTCGGGAGCCACCAGCGGCAGCAGGGCCACCGCTCCCAGCGCCAGGAAGCCCGTCACCAGCGCAGACCAGAGCATGTTACCGATAATCTGCCCGCGGCTGCGCTGGCGGTAGCTGCGCTTGATGTGCCCGGCCGCCACAAGGAAGGCCAGCACACCGGCCAGAAGCGCCAGCGGCCATATCCCCCGGAACCAGTCCAGATACTCGGCGGCATGGCGGGATTCGTTTCCCAGGTCGTTCATCGGCATTTCTCCTCCGCCTGCTTCACCCACAAAAGGAGGTTTCCCGCTTCCCCTGCGGGCAGGTGAACCCATGTGCCTTCTTCCGCCACTTCCCTTCCGCCGTGAACGTAGGACCAGCCTTCAGTGACCAGCGCCCCCGGCGTTGTCGGAGCCTGTTCCAGAACTTCCCCTTCTGTCCGCCCCACCCATGAGGCGCACCCACTCACCGGCAGGATCAGCCAGCACAGCAGCGCGAAACTCCGCAGCCTTCTTTGCGTCCAGCCGTTCGAGAAGGCGCACCCCAAGGGAGAGCAGAAGGTAAAGGATTTCCGAAACACGGCTCACGCCCGGATCTTCCGTGCTTTCGCCGCCGCATCGTCGGCGTTCTGCGCCTTGCCCGCATTGAACCCCACGGCGTTCACCACGGCATACAGGATGCGGACCGCGACACCGGCATCATCGGCCGGGCGGCTCCACACCGCCGAAACCGCCGCGCACACCGTTACCGCCAGAGTCACCCACCCGCTCCAGGAATCCGGCAGGCAGGCGATCAGTTCCGCCGCCATATCCGCACCGGGCGGAACCGCTTCCGCAGCTTCCGCCGCCACAGCTCCGGCTGCGGACAAAAGCAGCATGGGCCCCACCAGAAAAAGCACTTTCATGCCGCACTCCTTATTTCCTTTTCCAGCGCCTTTATGCGGTTTTCCCAGCCCCGGACAAACTTCCTCAGGTCTGGATTTTTGACGATGAGCCCGGCATATCGACAACTGCGGAGCCCCACCAGAGTAAGAGCCGTTGCCCTGGGATCAGAACAGGCCTTTATGGCCGCCCAGGTCAGCGGGCCCCAGCGGCCGTCCGCATCTACGGAAAGAGCCTTCTGCGTCAGCCTCTTGGCCTGCCCCACCCCCATGTTCACGGCCGTGTCGTACACGGCCAGGGCCAGCGGGTCCGGCACATTATCCAGCGGAAACACATCCCAGAACGAACGGCGGAGCACTCCCGCCGCACGCTCCGGCGTAAGCGCCCGGATATCGTCGGCATCTATGTCGCCGTCGCCGTCGATATCCCCGACTTCAAGGCCCTGAGTCTTGAGAAAGCGCAGGGATACGCCGTAGTTCGTGGTTCCGCCGGGGTCGGCGGGGTCGTCCACAAAGCCGCCCTCCATGCGCGCCACGAAGGTATGGGCCTTTTCAAAGCAGCCCATACGACTAGCCCGCGTTGTAGGCCGAAGGGTCCATGCCGAAGTTCAGCATGACCTTGACCGTGGCATCCGAACTTCCGGCAGCAGCAAAGGCCCGGCCGCAATAGGCCTTGTCCGTTGCCGTGGCCGTCACCTTGCCGTCGCCGTCGACATACAGCGGCGCGCCCTGGGTAACGGCGCCCGCAGCCTTGGGAAGCTCGAAAACGCCGTCCGTATCCACAATGCCGGTTTCATTCACGGCAAGGTCATTCACCGCCACGCCGTAAAGGGAGTCCCCCAGTTTCACCAAGCTGCCGCCCTTCACAGGATCGGAAGAAGGCGCGTAGCTCATGAGGTGGGTTCCCTGAATCTTGTTCTGCATGTTCTCTCTCCTTTCCTTCAGGAGGATAAGTATTGCTTGTTCCTGTTACTGACGGACACACCGTACGGTTACGAAACTTGCACGTCTCACTCATTGCTGACGGCGGAAGTGAATTCCGCCTGCTCCTTGTTCGCGCCGCATCCGTCTGAAGACAGGATGCGGGAGCCGTTCCTGCTCTAGCCTGCGGACTTGCACAGCCCCTGCCAGGCCACGGCCTTGGCGGCCACATCAAGGCGCACCTTGTATTCCACGCCGTCCACACGCCAGCCTTCCTTGTATTCCAGGTAGGGAGCCGTTGCGCCGTTCAGGGTGAAGATGGTCACCGTCTTGCCCTTGGGGCCGGCCAGATACCAGTCCGCGGCGGAAACGTCGTCCAGTTCCGCGTCGTACACACGGGTGAGCACGCTGCCCGCGTAGATGTTCGCCTGGTTGGGCTTTTCCTGCGTGCCGATGAGCTGAGAGTTGAAGAAGACCTCCGCCCCGGTTTCCAGCGCAGCCGGCGCAATGAAGAACTGCGGACGGATCTGAACACGATTGCCCAGAAGGTCCTTCTGCGTGCGCATCTTCAGAAAGGCCGCGCCCAGGGATTCCACGGTGGGCACGTTGCCGCCGGAGGACACAAGGTTTCCGTGGTCGTTGTGGAAAAGCGCCTTGCCGTCGCCCATGGTCGGGTTGGCGGTGAGCACGCGGCAGGCAAGGCGGTTCACCATGCGGGCGGCGGCTTCGCCGTGGTTGCGGGCAATGCGGGCAAACGCGCCCAGGTCGTCGTTCACTATGGCCTGACGGGTGAGCGGGAAAATCTTGCCGTAGGTTTCAATCTTCACGCTTTCCGCGTGCTCGGCCGCACGGCCGTTCTGGTATTCGCCGCCTTCGGGGATAAGAGCCAGGTCGTCGCCGCTCGCAAAGTCCAGCAGCGTAAGTTCCTTGAAGTCGGAAACGGAGTCCTGGCCGCACCATACCTGCCACTGCTTGTCCGCCGATTCCCAGCCGTCCATGAGCACACGGTTGGCCGTATCGGTGAGAAGGTTCGGCAGGTCGGTGGTGGAGAGCGCACGCCCCACCATTTCCACCACGTTGCCGCTCGTGGGCCGGCCGCTTCTCACAAGCATTTCACGGCACACTTCGCGCATACTCATGCCGGAGAACTCGCGGGCTCCGGGCGCAGGCCTGCCGCCGTTGATGCGCGATTCCGCCACGCCGCAGCGCAGCAGCAGGCCGTGGGAAACGGCCTCGCGCACCTTTTCCTGTTCGGTACGGCCCACATCCACACGGGCAAAGGCGGCGGAACTTCTGCCTTCAAGGCGGGCAAGCACGGCCGCGCGGGCCTTGTCCAGACTGTAGCCCTTGCGGATCATCTCTTCCTCCATATTGGCGGGCATGTTGTGGGCGCGGCACATGGCCGAGATTTCCATGATGCGGGCGCGTTCTTCCTCCACGGGATCGCAGCTGTTTTCCGCGCTGCGGCCGTCGCCTTCGCCCGCGGGGCTTTCCGGTATGGCCGCAGGTTCGGCATTGTCTTCCACGGCATCGTCCGGCTTGTCCTCTTCCGGTTCCGAAAGAGAAGCCGCCAGCTCGTTCAGCGCCGCAACGGCGGCGGTCAGCTTTTCCTTGGCGGCGGATGCGTCGAAACGCTTCTCCTGTTCGGGCAGTTTGTTGGGCATGTCATGTCCTCCGGTTTTGATGATGTTTCCCCGCACCTTTGCCCTGTCGTCCGCACCTACGGGGCAGAGCGATACCTCAAAAAGTTTCCATGCCGTGGTCACGCGTACGGGGCCCGTGTATTCCACGCCTTCCACCGTGGCCGTAGCGCCGTTTTCCACCCAGGTGGACGCCAGCACCTCGTAGCCCACGGAAACATCGGTAATGTGCCCTTCCGCCACACGGCGGAAGGCATCCGCTCCGGCCTGCACGCCGGAGAATGTGGCGCGCCCCACAAGCTGCCCGCCCTCCGTGCGGAAGGCGCCGAAGCTGCCGAGCACGTTCTGCACGCTCGTGCCGTCGTGCGTGTCCAGCAGGGGAACCTGCCCCGATGCCGGAAGCTGCACGCCGTCCATACGCAGAACCTCGGGCACCACGTCCCACTTCTCCCAGTCCCACACATTCACCGGCTGTTCCGTGGCCGCCGTGAACTCCACGCTGCGTTCCGCCTCATTGAGGGAAAGAGGCGCACCACACCGCCCCAGAGAGACCGCACGGCTGGACGCATGGAAAATGTCCGTTCGTTTATTCGGCATTGTCGTCTCCATTCATTCCGGCGTTGCCCATGAGGTCTTCGGCCTCCTCATGGGTGAGCCCGAAGGCCGTTTCCAGAATCTTGATTCCGGTATCGCGGGGAATCTGCCCCGAAGACACGGCGGTTACTATGTCCACCATGCTGGTGACCTGCGCCCCGTTCAGGAGTTCTCCCGCTTCCTCCGTGATTTCCTTTGCCTTTTCGCCGCCGTCGGCCTGTTGCCCGGAAGATACGGCTACCGGCTGATCTTCCAGAGCCGCCGGATTGCCGCTCAGGCTTTCGGATACCTGGCCGAAGGTCACGCCGCGCGCATCCGCCATGCGCTGCCATTCGGCCAGTTGATCGAGCACTTCTTCGGGGTCGCCGCCGCGGCCGAGAATGGCCTCCTGCGGAGACTTGAGCCCCGCGGCTATGGCCTCGATATCGGCCCGGCCGTCACGCTGCGGGTCCACGCTCGGCATTCCCGCAGGTATCCACATGCAGCGCTGGTACCCTTCCCGGCCCAGCCAGTAATGCGGCAGGTAATCCTGCGTGAGGGCTTCCATATCCAGCCAATGGCGGAACACCGGCATGGAAAAACGGTTCTGCATCATGAAGTGATGGGGCCGGAGCAGCATGAGGGCGTCGCCCCGGCTGGCCTTGGACGTGCTGTAATTGATGCCCGTGTAGTCGCCGGAAAGCACCTCATAGGGCACGTCTATGCTCACGGCCACCATGCGGGCCGCAAAGCGGTTGAAACGGTCGAAGGCATCGCCCGGGCGGCTCGCGCCTTCGGCAAAGCGGATATCTTCGCCGGGGCGCAGGTATTCGATGATGGAGTTTTCCAGGCTTTCTATGGGCGTGCCCTGCGTCGTCTTCTTTGCGCCGGCAATGCCGCGCGCCGCCTGGTACACGTCCGGCTGATCCGTGGTCACTATGGCCAGGTACTTGGCTGCCTTGCGGGCTGCGTCCAGCTCGCTTTCCACAAACTGGCTCATGGCGCGGGCCGTGAGTATGGCCGGTGCAAAGGGCGTGACGCCGCGAAGCTGGCCGGGCCGCAGGTGCTGGTAAATGTGCAGCATCTCATCCGCAGGCACGCGGGTCACGTTTGCGCTGTAGCCGTCGTTCATGATGTGATAGGCCAGCTTTTCCCCGGTGAGTCTGTCGTACTCCACACCGGCAAAATGCCCTACGCGCTCCGTATCCCGGCCGCCGCCCAGTTCCGTGAGGCGGTCTGCCTCTATGGGCATGAGCGCAAGCGGCGACACCCGGTAATGAGACCGACGGCAGAACGTGAAAAAGCCTTCCCCGCATTCCATGATCTGGCGGCACAAAAGCTGCTGAAGCTCATAGAAATGCAGGCCGCCGGAGATATCGGCATCCTGTTCCATCCAGGCGCGGAATCTGTCCTCTATGCGGCGGCGCACCTCATAGGCGGGAGAGCCGTCGGGATGCACGGCCAGCGACTGGAAGCGGGCCCCGCGGCCCACCATATAGGCGGTGTACACGTTCACGCCGCGGGCAAAGAGCGGGAAGTTGCGTACCAGGTCGCGCACGCGGGCCCGAAGGCGCGGGGAAGCCCGGCCTATGAGCCAGTTGATCTGCTCGTTGACCGTGTGCCACTCGTTCGCTTCCGAAAGGGAAGCGCCGTCGTAGCCCCAGCTTCTGAGCAGCGCACGGGCGCGACGCACGCGCCATTTTCGTATGCTCTCAAGCACGCCCATGTTCACGACCTCCCGGCGCTGCCCGCGCAGGTCCGGCCCACATAGGGAACCTTGCCGCGCTCCATGGAGCAGCGGCTCTGAACGTAGGCAAGCAGATCCTTCAGCTCGGAGAGCGTGCGGTAGCTGAAATTACGGGAGCCGCCCGCCGTGCTCACGCTGTAGCTCTGGACTTTTCCGAAGCCGCCGGAAGCCATGTCTTCCAGAAGCTGCTCTTCCAGTTCGCACCAGGTATAGGTCATGTTTTTTGCCCCATGTTTTTTCCGCGGGCATGATGCCCGCGAACATGGGAAAAAACGTAACCCCGGAAAATGGGGGTGTCGGCATATACCGCCATATACCGGTAAAAGGACCTTATATACCGGTAAAAGACCCATATTTACCGTTGACACGTTTTTAAAAGCGAACGATTTACGGCAGAATTTCGGGGGAAAATCCCGCTCGGAACCGGGAGCGGAGCAGCCTTTACGGCTCTTGCCTTTTGTAGCCTCGCGGCTACACTTTCCCCATAAAAAAGCCTGCGAACTCTGGCAGGCCATCAAGGAAAGATGATGAAGGAATTGCCTGAACTCGATATGGCCGAACTTCTTAAAAATGAAGAAATCATGGCCACATATCTTTCTGAAATCATGGAGACGGGCGACAGCGAACTCATCATGTCCGCCATGGGTGACATTGCCCGGGCCAAGGGTATGAGCTCCATCAACTGGGATGCCGTCATCAAGAATGCGGACAATGTGGTCCTTGACGAAGACGACGCCCCCGAACTGACGGAAGAAATGATGGCTTCGGCCAGGCCTGCCCGTGAGGTGCTGCCGGAGATTTTCCCGGCGGATATCATTGCCAAAATCAAGTAAAAAAATCCCCCGAAACGAAAGCTCCGGGGGATTCGTTTTATCGGTATCAGTTCACCGAGCCAAGGCGGATATTCAGGCTGAGGTTTTCGGCCTCCAGTGCGGCAAGTTCCCTCCGCAGGTAGTCTATGGAAGCGTGGGAGACTTCCAGCAGTTCCGCGTAGTCTTCGCGGCCGCGGCGCACGGCGGTCATGAGGCGGGCGTCTACCCTGCGCAGGCGTTCCACTTCCGCATTCAGGTCAAGGGAGAGTTTCTTCATACCGATACCCTCCCGGCAGAACGCATATCACGGAAATGCTCTATCACGGCGTCCAGAGCTTCCGCGTAGTCCCCGATGATGAGTCCGAGGCCGTCCATGTCGGCAATGGGCAGCCCTTCGCTCTGCTGGCCTGTAAGCTCGGAAAGCGTACGCAACCGCGTCTGCAGGTTCTCAAGGTCAACGTAGATGTAGTAACCAAGGTCCGTTACGGCATTCTGGGCCGAACGGTCGAGCGATGAGAACCACTTGCCGCCGCACTTTTCCAGGGATTCAAACTTCATAAGGCACCTCTGTAAGATTTTCTCATTGGCCTTCTGCAGAGCGCAAAAAAGGCCGGGAGCTGAGAAACGCTTACAGACGTCCAGGCCTATTCCCCCGAAGGGTATTCTATTAGCCTACTCCCGGCCTTAAATAGCCGACAAGATGCCGCTGCTTTTCCGGCGCAGGGCATGAAAATAGCCACGCTTTCGGGGTGATGGCTGAACCGCTGTAAGAGGAGTTTCTCAGGCTCCGTGCGTTCAGTGAATTAAATTTTCCCGGGAATGTCAAGAAAAATTTTATAACTACAAATATTGACCTTGCCATATTTTTGTTGTTATATAAATTCCATGCAATACGAGTGGGACGAAAACAAACGCAGAATCAATCTGGAGAAACACGGTGAAGACTTTGCCGATGTTGTGCTGCTTGATTGGACTTCTGCCATCATCCAGCAGGATGACCGGCAGGACTATGGCGAAGTCCGATATAATGCCTTTCTTCTGAGGGATGACGGCAGGCTCATGAGTCTGACCTTTACCCTCCGGGGAAAAAATCTGCGAATCATCAGTTACAGAAAAGCCAACAGTCGGGAGAGAAAGAAATATGAAGCATCCTGAAGAAAACATCGTGAGCTACTCTGCAGAAGAGCTGGAACGCCTGCCCCGCCTTGACGGAGCACGCCGCCCCATGAGCGACGAGGAAATCACCAGGGCCATGCATGAAGACCCCGACGCCGCTCCCGAACTGACGGAAGAGATGATGGCTTCGGCCCGCCCTGCCCATGAGGTGCTGCCGGAGATTTTCCCGGCGGACGTGGCGGAAGCGCTGCTGAAAAAGCGCGGACGCCCGAAGTCGGAGCGCCCGAAGATTCAGTTTACCGCCCGATTCGATGCCGACATCGTGGAGCACTTCCGCAAGACCGGCAAAGGCTGGCAGGTAAGAATGGAAGAGGTTTTGCGCAAGGCCATAGCCATGGGCCTTTAAAAGATATCCCCCGAAGCGAACGCTCCGGGGGATTCGTTTACCCTTTTATTGCTTTTGCAGAACTGCGCTCCCGCAACGGGACCATGCGCGCAAGCTGTTCTTCACTGAGCGGCCGGCAGTCCGGGTCAGACTCGGCCCGGCGCAGCACTTCCTCATCCGTCATGTCGGCAAGGCGGGACAGCCTTTTCTCTCGCTTCATCGTATTGGGACGTACTGCTTTGGGCAGGTCGGCATAAGGCATAATACTTTCCCCGTTGTCAAAGCGGTCATCAAAATCCGTATCCATCACTTTCATGGGATTATACCTCATCCGTCAACGAAGGCTTGTTTCTCTTCACAATCCATATCTCGTACCATTTCGTCAAGACGACAGACAGAAAAGCCCCGAAGCAAAAGCTCCGGGGCTTCATTCATGGGTATCAGTTCACCGAGCCAAGGCGGATATTCAGGCTGAGGTTTTCGGCCTCCAGTGCGGCAAGTTCCCTCCGCAGGTAGTCTATGGAAGCGTGGGAGACTTCCAGCAGTTCCGCGTAGTCTTCGCGGCCGCGGCGCACGGCGGTCATGAGGCGGGCGTTTACCCGGCGCAGGCGTTCCACTTCCGCATTCAGGTCAAGGGAGAGCTTCTTCATACCGATACCCTCCCGGCGGAACGCATATCACGGAAATGCTCTATCACGGCGTCCAGAGCTTCAGCGTAGTCCCCGATGATGAGTCCGAGGCCGTCCATGTCGGCAATGGGCAGCCCTTCGCTCTGCTGGCCTGTAAGCTCGGAAAGCGTACGCAGCCGCGTCTGCAGGTTCTCAAGGTCAACGTAGATGTAATAACCAAGGTCCGTTACGGCATTCTGGGCCGAACGGTCGAGCGATGAGAACCACTTGCCGCCGCACTTTTCCAGGGATTCAAACTTCATAAAGCACCTCTCTGATTTTTCGATGGGCCTTCTGCAGAACGCAAAAAAGGCCGGGAGCTCGAAAACGTCAGAGAACGCCCAGGCCTATTCCCCCGAAGGGTATTCTATTAGCCTACTCCCGGCCTTAAATAGCCGACAAGATGCCGCTGCTTTTCCGGCGCAGGGCATGAAAATAGCCTTCTTCGGGAAGGGCTGACCGTCTCTGAATATCGGAGGTTTCGAGGCTCCGTGCGTTCAGTGAATTAAATTTTCACGGGAATGTCAAGAGGAGGAAGGCTCTGGAAGTAAGCACGGCAAAGTCCACGGAATCATTTACAGATTGGAAAGCATCTCTCCCTTCTTCTGTTATCCCTTGATTTTAATCACTTTTGAGAGCAGCTATAGCAAGGATTTCACTTTGATGCAGGGGGATGGGATGCTGAAGGATAACGGTAAAAATATTATTGTTCTTCTTCTAATAGTTATCGGCACCTTTTTAGTTTTTATTGCTGGAGTTGAGATTTTTCAACAAAACATACCTTATGATACATCTTTTACAGATAAACAACAAATTACGATTTTTGATAAACTTATACTAAGTAATGAAAGAGAAAACTGGCTTATTCCCATTGGAACATTCTTTTCTGCTCTTTCTGCCCTTGCTACTGTTTACCTTATCTGGTTACAACAACAGACTATCAAAAAACATGATCTTGAAGTAGAAACTGAACGGGTTATTTCACACTTTTTTATATTACTTAATAACCATAGAACTATTGTTAATAATTTAAAATTTCCTATACAAATATTAAATGAAGACTATCACTTATATAAAGAAAAAAATTATATTGATAGTATTGCCACTGGATATAAAGCTATAGAATTTTGTTTAAAAACTATTGAAGTATCAATTAATAACAATTTTCATAATATATCAAATCAAAATCATAATATACTTTCTATTAAAAATAGGGGCTGTCCTAGCTAAGACTAGTGTTTAGCTTGTTTTACCCAATAAGTTAGCTGAGTTAGAAGTTGTTTATGGTTGCCTCCATTGAAGCGCCATTCGCATTCTTTGAGGAACCAGTAAAAGTGTTCTGGCTTGATACCGTTAAAACGACGTAAGTGTCTTTTGGCTTGATTCCAGAAATTTTCTATTCCATTGATATGATTATGGTGTTCTGCAAACTTCTGAGAATGATTGATACGATGATGATGGAATCCGTTGATATCCAAGGCGTTGTAAGCTGAAAATGTATCTGTATAGACTATACTGTCAGGTTCCACCTGTTCTTTGATGATGGGGAGAAGTGTTTCAGTACGGGCATCAGGAATGATTACTGTGTAGACTCTTTCGTTTCTCTTCAATAGACCAAAAACAGCTATTTTTCCGGCAGATCCCCGTCCTCGTTTACCTTTTCTTACACCTCCAAAGTAACTTTCATCGGCTTCTATTTCTCCGGACAGCCGATAGCTGGGGAGATGAGAAGCAATAAGACGTCGCAAGCGCATGAAATAGGATGTGGCAGTGTTACGGTTTACTCCTACCATCTCTCCGGCAGCCCTTGCCGTGGCACCGGCCACAAAAAACTTTATGAGTTCGGTCTGTTGCCGATTATTTAGTCTGCTGCGTCTTTCATACATGCCGGTATCCTAGCTCTTTTTTCTTAGCTAGGACAGCCCCTAAAAATATTGATATACCTAATGAATTATCAAAAAAAATAAAAAGTATAAAAATAGACTGGTCAAAAAAAGGCGAAAAAATAGATTTTATGAAGGAATATAACAACAATTATAAAGATATTTTTTTATTTATATTAGAAAAAACTTTCAATATTATTGATTATCATACATCATATTGCACAGCTCAATATTTTCATAATATATATTCCATGTTGATACTATTAAATGACAACAGAAAAAAAATTAATATTGAATCCTATCTTAGAACTCTTCGGGCAGAATTCAACCAAGAAGAGCTCCTCTTTATATATTATTATGCATGTATACGTAATGCTAATAATATAAAATTCAAATCATTAGTAGAAGATACTTGCCTCTTCCATAATCTGAACAATGAAAGACTAGATCATGATCCACTCCATGATAAACCATTCGTTCTTTATGGGAAATCTGCATTCACGCATTAACTTAATTTTCTACACCTGACTCTTCTATTCCACAGGCGGGCAACCTCTTCCACGGCTGCCCGCCTTTCCTTTACCCCCGGTACGGCCCACGCCGGAGCCCCGTGTATGCCGCAGCCCGTGCATACGGCATACACATACAGCCCGCCGCCGGAGCTGTCCGTATCCATTCTGATTTCCGCCTCCCCTCCGCAGAAGGGGCAACACTTCAAGGAGTCCTTGAACATTTCACTCATATCTTCACCCCCAGCACGCGGCCGCAGGACTCCGCGTAGATGTTCACCACGGCCTGCGCCATGGGCACGTCGTTGGGAAACCAGTGATCCGCAAATGTGGAAAACACGCCGTCCAGCATGAGCACGGAACGGCGTGTTTCGTGCGTCGCCTGCACCAGTACGGAAAGCATGAAGCTCAGCACCCTGGTGCAGGTGACGAGTTCATGAAGTTCACCAGATACGCCGGAAACATGGCGGCGCAGACATTCATTCATGGCCGCCACCTTCTCGTTCACGCTGCGGAACTGCCCGGCATTCAGGCAATAACGGCCATGATAGCCCAGGAGCTCGAAGCACTCCGCCATGCGGCGGTACACGCGGGCAAGCTGCCTTTTTGCCCATGCCGCTTCACAGGCGCGCATATCCAGCGCGGGCACGGCATCGCCCTCTCTTTCTCCCCCGCCGCTCAGGCCCATCATCCACTGGTCGTAGATGGTCATGATGATGAGCAGAAGATGAAGCAGCCTGTCCCTTTTTTCCGCCTCGGCCCTGCGGTCACTTCTTTTTCCCATGCTTTCCGTCCCTTATCTTTTCCCGCAGCCACACATGGATGAGCTCGCTGTCCGATATCCACTCGCCTTCAATCTTCACGGCGGGGAGCTCGTGCAGGCGTATGAGCCTGCGCACCGTGCGCTCGCTGCGCTTCATGTGCGCGCATATTTCCTTCATTCCCACAAGCTGCATCACGCCCCCTTCCGCTCGGCAAAGGCGGGTTCTTCCTCTTCCACGGCTTCCAGTATGCGCGAAAGGCTCGGCGTCCAGGTGGAATGTGCGGCGGCCGTACACAGGCACAGGCAGTCGAACCAGTGATTGTCCCTGCGGCGCTGCTTCCACACGCGCTTGCCCTTCTCCCGCACCAGCTGTTCCGCCGTGAGCTGCCTGGCCAGGGCTTCATCGCATCCGGCATGGAGGCGGAAGGGCTGGCGGCTTCCGGGCTGAAGGCGGGCCGTTGTCCATGTCTTGAAGTAGTCGGTATCCAGCAGGTACAGGCGCAGGCCTCCGGGAATGGAGGTACGGCTCTGCGGCATGCGCTCCAGAAGCGTCCAGTGTACCGGAATGCTCTGCCGGTGACTCGCGCCCTTGGTTCCCCACAACACGCCCATGCCGTACCGCCGCAAAAAGTCATAGGCCTGTTCCGTGCGGGATATGGCGTCCCCTTCCAGCCCACCGCCGGTATCGAGCGCGGCGCGCCACACGGGCACGGGATCTTCCTGCCCCTGCACCGCGTATTCCGTTTCAAAGACCTTGCGGTACACGTCCTCCCAGTCCTGAAGGCGGCCGTAGTCGATGACCGCGCCGTCCAGTCTTCCGGTCCAGGCAACGGCCATGTACCAGAAGCCGACCTTCTGCATATCTATGCCGAGCGTGACGGCACGATAGCCGGCAGGCACCGTGCAGGGCGCAAGCTCGCGGTCCACCAGCTCCAGCACTTCCGCCTCGCTCGTTTTGGCGATGACCGGCGTGTACGGCATGGCCAACATGCCGTTGGCGTAGGCCTGATGGGCGTCGGCATCGTCCGTTTTTTCCAGTTCCAGCTGCGCCGCCCGTATCTCGGAAAGGGACACGGCGGCGGAAAGGTAGGCCGGAAGGTGGAACCCCACGCGGTGGGGAGAAGGAAGCGGGTTGTCCGCCTCCCAGCGGCCGCGCGCCACGGCCTGGTCGCGGGCGTAGTCCGTCCAGTGATAGGCACAGTGCGGGCAGCGGTAGCGCCCCAGCTTTTCACGCCGCACACGCACGGGGTCCTTCACGCCGTGCTCGGAAATGATGTTCTCCGGCTGCATCACCTGTTCCGTCCCGCAGGCGGGGCACACCACCCGATAGCGGCGCACTTCGTCCATGGCGGCCAGGTCGGCCCATATCGTGGTGGTTTCATCGCCCACGGGCTTGCTGATGCGCATAATCTTGCGCGTGTAGGGGTAGGAGCGTGTTCTTTCCCGAAAGTCCGTCACCGGGTCGCCATGGCCCGCAAACGCACGGAACAGAGATTCCTCGTCCAGAAACAGATCCTGCACGGAAATGGACGCGCGCTGGCTGGCGCTGGCCGCGCTGGACAGGTACAGGGCCGTGCCGTCGGCAAAGCCCGTGCGGCCGCCCTTGCTCTTGCCGAGAAGCTCGCGCACGGGCCGCGTTTTGCGGAACATGGGCTTCAGCTTGGCTTCCACCACGCGGGCCAGCGTTTCATCGTCCGGCATGGCCAGCATACGCGGCGCCGGGCGGTAGTCGATGCACCAGCACAGGCAGGCGTACAGGCACAGCGTTTTACCCGTTTGCGGAGCGCCGCAGACGACCACTTCCTCCACGCTGCGCTCGGAAAAGGCATCCATGATGCCCGCCAGGTACGGGTTCACGTCGCGCCGGTACCGCGCCCCGGCATAGGGACCGTCCGGCACAATGAGATGCTGCGCCGCCCAGCGCGACACCGACGGAATTTCACGCTTGCGGAATATGCGCCGCTCCGTTTCAGTCAGGGAGAGCTTCATCGTCGGCCTCCACGTCTTCGGCGGCGTCGCCGTCCTGCGTCACGAATTCCTGCTCATCGCTCCAGGCGTCGAACCAGTCCGCCGTGGCTTCTTCCCACCACGCGACAAGCTCGGGCACGGCTTCTTCCCGCCCGCCCACAAGCGCAATGATTTCCCCGGCCTTGCGGTGAATGAAGCTTTGCACCTCCGATTTGAAGAACACCGCACGGGCGGCAAGGTCCTGCTCGTGAACCTCCACGCTCATGAGCTTGCCCTGCTCCTTTTCCAGCTTCAGACGCTCACGGGCGGCACGAACGGTTTTGAGTTCCGAATCCGCGCTCATCTTGCCGAGCGCAACGCTGCGGCTCTCCGCATCGTTGATGCGGGCCACGGGCTGAAGCTGGGCCGCTGCATAGCCCAGAAGCGCCGCGGCCGTAAAAAATCCGTCGCCGTCGCGGGCGATCTTTCCGGCCCTGAAATGCCGGGAGAACTGCGGCGCGCTGATCTTGAAGCCCTGCATCTTCAGCCATTCCACGGCATCGGCCGCCGTGCGGAAGGTGGTTGCCGCCTGAGTCATAAGCCCTCCTCGTCGTCGGCGTTCAGGTACACGCCGTTTTTCAGCCGCCACTTTCTCAGGCAGGCCGGGCAGCGGTAGTCCGTAGTCTTTCTGTCGCAGTCGTGGCACTTGTGCAAGTACAGAGCATCCTTGGCCACATGAAAGCGCGGGTCGTGCTCTCCATTTCTCCTTCCCTTGCGGTCTCTCGGCTTAAGCATGTTCGCCCTCCATTCTTCCGGCTATCTCGTCGATGTAGTCCCGGTGCCGCCGGAGAAACGGCAGCAGCTTCACATATTCCCTGTCCGGCAGCCGGCCGGCACCGCTCACTCTCACGTCGCCGCCTGCGGGAACCAGCGTGAGCCCGTTGGCCCGCAGGCACTCGCGCACAAGCTCAGCGCCCAGGTAATAGCCGTTCAAATCCCACACCGGATGCGTGGGGAAAGACGGTTCCGGGCGTGCAGGCGGCTCTTCGGGAGCCGGGGCAGGCTGCTCCGGCCGGGGCTCCTCCCTTTTCCCACGCACGGCGGCCGCGGCGTACAGAGGGGGAAGCCCCGCCAGCACCCAGTCCCGAACATCGTCATGACCGTGCCCCGGAACCGCCGCCTGGAACATCTCGCCCGGGTCCTTGCCGTGTATGCACGGCCAGCGTACCGCCTGCGGAAAGGTCTCCCGCCACAGCTCCCAGCCACGGCCACCCGCGCCGTTGGCGTCCACATCCATGGCCACAAGAATGACGGGCAGCCTTTTCAGCTCTTCCATGAGCCCGGCGGGCAGGTGCCGAAGGTGGGCCGTTCCCACGGCCAGCACGGAACAGCATTCCCCGGCGGCCCGGTGCACCAGCATGGCGTCGAGCTCGGCCTCCACCACCACGCAGGCCGGAGTTCTGCGGAAGGCGCCCGGCTTCATGGGCAGGAAAAGCGGCGCGCCGCCGCTGCCGGGCATGACGTAGTATTTCAGGTTCGGGAGCGTTGCTTTTCTGTCGGCATCCGGGCGGCGGATGCGGATGCGTTCCACGCCGCCGTCGGCCGCAAGGCAGGGAATCACTATGCCGCGGGGAATCCACATGGCCCGGCGCATACGGCCGCCTGGTTCGCGCGGCGCTTCTTCCGGCAGGCCCCAGTTTTTACGCAGGCGCATGATGTGCGCGCGGCCGTTTTCTCCGCCCTGCCAGCCGAGCCGGTATTCCCGCACGGCGACCTCATCCAGCCCGCGCGCCGCCAGGTACTGCCGGGCTTTCGTCTGCGTCCAGAGCGCCTGATGCCGGGATTCGATAAAATGTGCGGCTTCCGCGCGCCACAGGGCGGCGTTGCGCGCCGGTTCCGGTATTGCCCGTGCATCGAGCCGCGCCGGAGCCTTTTCGCGCTTCTGCGGCTCCTGAGGCGCACTTTTCACCGGGCGCTTCTCCCACGCCCTGCCGGCCGCCTGCGCCGCCTGCCGGAAGGTCATGCCTTCCACGTCCATGAGCCACTGGATGACATCGCCGCTGATGCCGCACTGGCGGCAGCTGTAGGAGCCCCGGCCGTCGTTCTGCTCGGGCCATACCAGAAAGCGGTCTCTGCCGCCGCAGAGAGGGCACGGCCCGGCAAACTCCGCGCCACGGCTGTTGCGGCCCTTGCTCTTCAGCGCAAGGCCCCGCGCCGTGTACAGGTCGGTAACGGTCATCATGCCGCACCTCCCCGCATCCGCCGGGCAATCAGGCAGGCCATGATGATATGCCCAAAAGCCGCCGGAGCCCCGGCCATGACACCATGACGGCGCCATGACAGTTCCATGATACTTTTCTCCGAAACTGTCATGGCTGAAAAGTCTATTCTTTTATGATGGTTATTACCTTTTTTCTTAATAAATATGATAGTATGACAGTATGTATATGCGCGCGCATATATGCACGCGCGCGTAGGGACTTTTACGGGAAAAACTGTCATACTGTCATGTTTATACCCCAACCATGCGTTTTCCCTGAAAAACTTACCATGACACCAGTGTCCTGGCAGTATCATGGAAGTGTCATGCCCCGGCACAGAGTTCAAGCAATGCTTCAAGTTAAGCATGGTCCTGCACCTCTTTCGGGTAGTCGTGTTCGGCCTGATCGTTGAAGCGGTAGCCGTAATACCAGACACGGCCGCCTGCCTTCTCGCTCCGAATGGTACGCTTGGCCAGCTTGCCGAAGGTGGTTATGGAGGGGCAGCTTTTGCGGCTCATCTTGTCCTCGAACCACGCCTTGAACACCGCATAAAGATGCGCAGCCGCCAGACGCGGCGCGTCGGGGTCCGCTTCCAGGCAGGCGTCCGCAAACTGCAGAACAATGCTTTCCTCCCTGCGGTAGGCTTCGGTATCCCTGCGTATCTTCTCGGGCGGTATGAGCCCCTCGATTTCATAGAGCTGGAAGCCCCGCACAAACCACGCCAGAACCCCCGGGCCTTCTTCAGCCAGAATCTCGTTCTTCAGATTCTTGTTGACCAGACGCTCCAGAGGATTGTTCGGATCGGGCTCGGACACGAAGGAAAACGGACACACCACCAGCTTGATGCGTTTCCAGAAGGCGGAATCGTTGTCTCCGGCGCGCATCTTGTGGTTGGTCAAAAGAAAAAGCGTATGCGTCGGCCGGAACTTGGTATTGCCCTTGTCGTAGGGGGAACGGCCCACCAGGGAGTCGTCGCCGCTCATGAGCTTTATTTTGTCCACCGAGAAGCGCCGGTTCTCTCCCGGTTCCGAGGCCCACATGATGCGCTGACCCTTCATTTCCAAAACGGCCGGCGTGGGGGAATTCGGATTCTGCGGCGTGCCCTGGTCAAGCAGAAGTTCCACCGGCATGGGCGCGGCATAACCGGTTTCACTGGTACCGTCGCTGCCGGTAAAAAGCTCATAAATGATTTCAAAAATAGTCGTCTTGCCGGAATCGCCTTCCGCGCCCAGCAAAACCACGAAAATCTTTTCCGATATCTCCCCGCACAGCGCCATGCCCAAAAGCTTGTGCATGTAGTGCAGGACTTCGGGATCTTCTCCGAAGATCTCGAACAGCATCCGCTCCCACTTAGGGCAGGGGGCTTCCAGACCTTGCCATTCCACGGTGCAGTGGCGGGAAAAGTAGTCTTCCGGTCTGCCGGGACGCAGCATGCCGGAACGCATGTCCACCACGCCGTTCTTCACCACAATGGCAAAGTTATCCGCATCCAACCGCACGCCGGGAACCGTCAAGCGGCTCTCATGAGAAAGGGACAAATCCAGACAGGCATTGATGCCCTGCTTCTGGTGGAGCTTGTCGGCCGCCTGCCTGAGCTTGCGCCCGCGGGCATCCAGCTGCTTGGCCTGTTCCTGGTCGTCTTCCGCCCGTGCCGATACGGCCATGCCTCTCAGCCGTTCCGCGCCTTCCAGATAGGCCTGTGCCACGTTCTCCACACGGGAGGCCGCCTCGAACGGCCATATTCTGGACCAGAACTGCCCTTTCCACTCCAGCCAGCTGTCCCACTCGGGGACGAAGATGAGCTGACCGCGGCAAAGCGCATTGAAGAGAATGCCGGAACCCTTCTGCCCGGCCTCCGCGCAGTCTTCCACAAAGCGCTGCCTGGTCTCGGCGTCCTTGTCTCCCCGGCGCTGTTCGGAGGATGTTCCGGCCTCCGCCTTCAGCCTGGCCAGATTGGCCGCCTCTTCCTCGGCCTTGCGCTGCACTTCCGCCCGGATGATCTCGCCCTTCAGCCATTCCTGCGGAGCCTGCCGTTCCTGGGGCGTCTTCGGCATGTCGTTTCGGTGGTCACTCATGCGGCCACCTCCATGCCTGCGGCCGAAGATGCGCCGCGGGCTTTCCAAATTTCGGATTTATTTTCAAAAAATTTCCGGCACTCTTCGCGCTCGGCAAGCCCCCGCATAAGCCCGGAGCCGGAAAGGACCCGAGATTGCCGACAGGACGCTATGACATTATGGGCAGATATATTTTTTGCAGGGGGAAAGGGGGAGCGAAGTAGGATTACTTCCCCCAGCTTTGCATTCGGCAAAGCATAACTCTCCACACTGAGTGGGGAGATATAGGGGAGATGCCCCCCCGATGCATGGACAGAGTTTTGTTTATTTTTATCAATAGTTATTGAAACATTACACAGGGTTAGAAACAGGAACTTCCTGTTCAACGTGTAAGGGTTCCGTCCTTCATACCGCCGCAGGGCGGCATAGGTAAAAAAGGCGCGTCCGCAAAGAACGCGCCTTTTTTACGGCCTTACGGCAGGAAGAAGAACCTTCCCCCGCCTTATACGAAAAGCGGGGCCTCTGCCGAACCGATCCGTCCATCGGAACAGGCAGAGGCCCCGGGAAGCACGGGAAAGGCAGGCCGCCCGTTCTTCCCCGTTCTCCTATTCAGCGCAGGCGACGCATATGCGTGTCGCTGCGTACGGGCATGGTTTCCTTTGCCGCCGTGGGGGTGAAGCACATCCCCTCCAGCCAGAAAAGAAAGCCGTCCGCCACAGCTTCACAGACCTTCTTCAGGCTCTCCTTGCCGAGAGAGCTCTTGGCCACGGTCTTTTCCAGCGAAAAATTCTTTTCGATATAGGGTTCCAACTTGTCCGCCTTTTTCTTGTCGGCTGCATGGTGCACGATCTTCAGAATATAATTCTGGCCGAGTTCATGAATATCCAGGTGAAGCCTCTGACCCATGAATACGAAAACATGCTCCTCGATCCACGGACAGCCCCTCTTCTTCAGGGCGTTTCTGATTCCTTCATAAAGTTCCATAAAAGGACTCCTTGCAGCGGTTTCTGAAAAACCGCTCAGACGGCCTGAGGTCGCCTGCGGGTGAGGCCGGGCTTTTCCGCACTGTTGCATCCACAGCGCACCGGCCCTGGTTTTCCACCTTGCGCATGCAGGTGAAGAAGGATGAATCCTTATGCATACCATCCCGCTTCCCCCCAAAAATAGCAAGGAGAAAACTCTTTCCGGAATCTTTCAAAACCTTTTCATGGTCGAAAGCATGCACGGGCCTTTTTCCTGCAACGCAGCCCTCCCCGGGCGGATACCGCAAAGGTTCACGGGAAGCAAAAACAGGAAGAACTTGAAAAATATGCGGGAGAAGCCGAAGCGCCGGCGCTCCGAACCTCTCCCGCAGTTCATGCAGAATACCTGCGCCCTGTTTCTCCGCCTGCCGGCGGAAAAAGCGCGCCTATCCGGCAATCAGCTTCTGCTTCGCCTGCACGGCTTCCAGCTCCAGAGCGCCCTTGCGTTCCGGGGTGATATGCAGGGCCGAAGCCAGCGCCTCAAGATAGCTTTTTTCCATAAAGTGATCGACGTCCACAATAAAGCAGGACAGGCGGTAGATATCCTCGCCCTGTTCGGGAGCGCAGATTTCCCGGACCAGCACGTCAGGGTTGATGGGTTCTGCCATAAGCCCGTTCATGACGGCGGTCATGTCCTTTCCGGGGAAGAGCTGCTCCACCAGCTTGAGAATACGGCCCTGTTCGGCGGCGTCGATATGGCCGTCGGCGCGGGCGGCATAGACCATGGCCCGCAGCATGAGCATGGCCGTACGGTCGTTCATGACGGCATCATCCTTTCCGGCAGATGCTGCGGGGGCCTGGGCGGGCGTGGCAGAACCGGCGCTCCACTTCTGATAGAAATTCCAGATCACCGCGCCCGCTCCCACCAGAGCGGCGTCCTTCAGCACGCTTTTGGAAACGAAGCTCCCCAGAAGAGCGCCCAGCGCACCCGCTCCGAGAAGGCCGCCCACTCCGCCGGGAGTCTGTGAGGAAAGGGTGGAGGCCATATTGCCCGCCTTGCTGGAAAGGGTATCAAGCGTGGATTTCAGACCGGACTGATTCAGAACATCAAAAAGAGACATGAGGACTCCTTGCATAGTATCGAGGGTTCTTACCGTAGACATACGGCATCCCTCCCCGAAGTCAACGGAGAAAATTCTTACAGTATATTGCACATTCTTGCATCAGATATACGGACTGAGCAGCCAGCAGAGCGCATCGAAAAGCCGTGCAGGCAGGCCCTGCCTTTCGTAGTCTTCGCAGCGCATTCTGCGCGAGCGCCTCATCACCTCATCGGCATAGCGGGAAAGCTCCTTCTGAAATTCGGGGTCGGCCGCTTCCACGTTCAGTTCAAAATTGAGAAAAAGACTCCGGGGGTCCAGATTGGCGGAACCGAACAGCGCATACCAGTCATCCACCAGCAGAAGCTTGGTATGGGCAAAGGGCGGCGGCTGGTACCAGATGCGTACGCCCTTCTTCACGAGTCGCGCCTGAAAACGGCGCGAGGCATGATGCACATAGAAAAGATTATTCTTCTCGGGCAGCACGATATCCACGCGAACGCCGCGCTCCACGGCGGCCACCAGCGCCCCCGACAGCTCACGCGGCGGAATGAAATACGGAGTGAAGATGACCACGCGCCTTTCGGCCGAGGAAATCACACCGCAGACAAGCTCATGGATATCTTCCCGGTTCCGCCCAAGCCCGTCGAAAACAAGGCGACATCGGGAATCGCCCTTCTCTTCCGGCACAAGCGGCGAAGGCGGCGTGGGCAGTTTGGTCACAAAGGCCCAGTCCATGAGAAACGCTTCCTGAAGACGCATGGCCACAGGCCCCGTACAGCGGAAATGAATATCCTGCACTCTTCCCGGCCGCGGCAGGCGCACAAGATGATGGTCGCCTATGTTCATGCCGCCGGTAAAGGCCACCTTGCCGTCGCAGGCAAGCACCTTGCGGTGCGTGCGCAGATTCACGGCAAACATGGGCGGCCACAGGCGCGGCGGCAGAAACATCTGCATCTTCACGCCGTGTTCGCGCAGCTTCTTCCAAGGCTTGCGCAGGGAATAGATCATGCCGCCCACGCCGTCCACAATAAGGCGTACGTCCACACCGCGTGCGGCCGCATCGCCCAGGGCCTCGGCAAAGGCCCGGCCCGTGGAGTCGCCTTTGAAGATGTAGGTGGAAAGACACACCATGTGTCTGGCCTGCCGGATGGCTTCCAGCATGGCCGGGTACGCCTCTTCACCGTTTTGCAGAAGCTCCAGCCTGTTGCCCCGCATCATGGGCCTTCCGGTAAGAAAGCGTCCCACCTTCAGCGCACGCCAGTTCCGAGGAAAAGCATCGTCCTCTTCCCTGTCCAGCTTTCTGTCCAGCATCCTGTCTGAGGAATCCTGTCTTCTCGCCGCCTCGTTGAGCAGCCGTCCGGCAAGGCTGTCGGCCCGGCTGATGCCGAAAAGGGAATAGGCGATGCTGCCCACAAAGGGCAGCAGCAGAATGCAGGCCACCCATGCCAGCGCAGACTGCGAATCCTTTTTGTGCAGCAGCGCATGAACGCAGCAGCATACCGCAAAGAAGAAACCAAGGACGGCAAAAAAACCGCCCAGAATGAAAAGCGTCAACGATTCCATGCCGTTTCCTTTGAAGGCGTTCCCGCATACTCCGGGAAAAACGCTCCGGCGCAGAGCAGAGCGGCGGGTGAGGCATGAGCGTACCTTCCGGGAAACGGATTCCCGGCTTTTCCGTCGACGGGCCCTGCGGGCCTTCCGCCCGGGGAGGAGGATGCCTCCTTCCCCTTTACGGTGTTTTCCTGTATAGTTACCCGGCCGTTTTATCACATGCAACCAGGAAATACCATGATACGGATAGACTCCTCCCGATGCGTCCGCTGCGGCCTCTGCGCCGATGTCTGCGCCGCACACTGCTTCCATGTCGACGAAAACGCCGTACATATACGGCATGAGGAATACTGCATGCACTGCGGCCACTGCACGGCCGTATGCCCCAGGGCCGCCGTGACGCTGGACGACGTCGCGCCCGATACGCTCTCTCCCATGACGGCTTTTCCCACCGCGGAAAGCCTTTCCGCCCTCATCCGTGGCAGGCGTTCCCTCCGAGTCTTCAAGGAAGATGCCGTGCCGCGTGAAACGCTGCGTGAGGCGCTGGATACGGTACGCTACGCCCCCACGGGCAAAAATCTGGAAAACGTAAGCTGGCTGGTGCTGGAAGGCCGCCCCACCCTGCGCCGCGTGGCCGACCGCGTCGTGGACGTGTTCCGAAACCATGAACAGATGCGCGGCCTCGTCCTTTCCCACGACAGCGGAAACGATCCCGTTTTCCGGGGAGCCCCCTGCGCCGTATTCGCCTGCGCGGAAGGCTCCTACGACCTCGACATCGTCAACTGTTCCATCGCCGTCGCCACCCTTGACCTGCTGCTGCCCACCATGGGACTGGGCGGATGCTGGGCCGGTTTCGTCATGCGAGCCGCAGCCATGAACGATTCCGTGCGCGAAGCCATGGGACTTGCCGCTCCGCTCAAGCCTCTGGCAGGGCTCATGGTCGGGCTGCCCGCCCTTCATTACCGGCGCATTCCCCAGCGCCGGGAACTGCGTGTTCAGTGGGTGAACGGGGAAACGGCATGAGGGAAAAGCTGCATTACCTTCTCTGCGGACTGGCCATGGGCGCGGCCGACGTGGTTCCCGGCGTGTCTGGCGGCACCATTGCCTTCATCACCGGTATCTACGACAAGCTGCTCAACGGCATAAAGGCCTTCAACGCCACCTTCTTCCGGCTTTTCTTCTCGGGGAAGTGGAAAGATGCCCTGGCGCTCATTCCCTGGGGCTTTCTGCTGCCGCTGCTTGCCGGCATCGTCACCTCCATCTTCAGTCTCGCAAGGCTCACGCTCTACCTGCTGCACACCTGGCCGGAAGCCTTGTGGGCCTTTTTCTTCGGGCTCATCATTTCTTCCATCATACTCATGACCAGAGGCCTGCGCATGCCCGCAGCAAACGTCGTGCTGCTCGTTCTGGGGGCCGTGTTCGCCTGGTTCATCACGGGCGCCGAGGCCATGAGCGCCGCCCATACCCTGCCCCATATCTTCGTTGCCGGATTCATCGCCCTGTGCGCCATGATACTGCCCGGCATCTCCGGTTCCTTCATGCTGGTCATCATGGGGCAGTACGCCTATATCCTTTCGGCCGTGGTGCACCTCGATCTTCCGGTGCTCTTCACCTTCATCGCCGGCGGCCTCTGCGGCCTCATGAGCTTCAGCCGCGTGCTTTCCGCCTGCTTCCGGCGCTATCCCTCCCAGACCAGCGCCGCGCTCATCGGCGTCATGGCCGGTTCCCTGCGCACCGTCTGGCCCTGGCACAACGGCACCTGGCCTGCGCTTCCCCCTGCCATGGACGGCATGGTAGTTGTTGCGGCTCTCACCTGCGCCTGCGGCGTGGCCCTGCCCCTGCTGGTGCAGCGCATTGCCAACGCCGCAAAACAGGCGCACGGCGGCTCTGCGAACGAATCCTGATGCTGTTTTCTCCGGGCAAGAAACGGATCCCTCCCTCCTGAGGCGTCCCAACCTTCCCCCCCCTTGTCCGCCCCTTCCGGCACAATCCTGCGCAGGCGCTCCCCCGGGGAAGCGCCTGCGTTTTTTTTCGTGCCGTTTTCCCGCAGCGCGGGCATAACCCCGCGCCTCCGTTCCGCCAGCCGCCGGCGCTTCTCCGCACCCGATTGACAAAAAAACGCCGAAAGAAGAAAATAATAAATTCCCAAAATCTTCTTTTCACCCTGAGCTTCAGGGATTCCGGGCTGCCCGACGACAACTTGCCATGAACATCCGTTTTTCCGATGAACTTCTGTCCGACCTCAGAACGCTCAGCGGCGTCCTGAGGCTGCTTTTTCTGCTGGGACTCGGCATCGTCCTGCTCTTCTTCCTCTTTTTCTGGGATGCACGCTGCGACGCCCCCTTTGTGGAAACCGGTCCTACGGAATTTGCTCAGACGCTGTTTCTTGCTCTCAGCACGGCACTTTTTTTCCTTGAAGCACGCCGCAGCCCGGACATGCGCGAAGCGCTGGTGCTCACGGGCGGCTTCATCGGCTGCATGCTCATACGCGAGCAGGATTACTTTCTGGACATGCTGTCCCACGGCTGCTGGAAGTGGCCCGCGCTCGCGCTCGCCTTTTGCTGCATCGCCTACGCCGCCATGCGCCCGCGCGCCACTGTGGCGGCCCTGGCGAGATTCGTACGGCACCCGCACTTTCCCTTCCTGCTGGTGGGCATGGTGGTCATTCTGATCTATTCCCGTCTCTTCGGCATGAATATCCTCTGGCATGCCCTTCTGCCCGATGAAGGCTCGCGCGCAGCCAAAAACGCCATGGAGGAATCCAGCGAGCTGCTCGGCTACCTCTTTGTGCTGGTTTCGGCCCTGATGCTGCGTTTCGGCAAACGCCGGTAGGAGCGCCCCTGCCTCAAGCCTCCTGTGCATCCCGTATTCGGCCCCGCTGAATACGGCGGATACCCCCGGCTCCGTTCCGGTCTGGCCGGACCGTCCGCTTCCGGCAGACTCAGCCCGACGCTTTTCCTGAACGGCAATCGCCTCCGTTCTCTTCGCAAAGAAAAACGCCTATCAAAACAAAAAAATTCTTTTCACCGTTGACAGGAAAAAAAGCAGCATTAATATAAAAGTGTTCCCTTCAGAAAGGCGCTTCAACATGCGCACAACAAGAAAAAGATTCAATGCATCCTTCTCCATAATGCACACTTCAAATTCTGGACATATGGAGAAAAACGACCATGCCGATACAGCATGATGCATTGATTTCATACATCAATGGAGGTTTTACATGTTCCCTGCCATGTTTGGTGAAAGAATGCTGGACGACTTCTTTAATGAACATATGATGCCCGCCTTCGGCAGAAATGCTCAGACGGGAATGAGAAACGCGGAATATCTGATGAAGACGGATGTCCGTCAGACGGAACAGACCTATGAGCTCGACATCGAACTGCCCGGCTTCAAAAAAGAGGAAGTAGGCATAGAGCTGGACAAAGGCTGCCTCACCATCCGTGCCGCCAAGGTTCAGCAGGACGAAGCGGAAGGCACCTGCGGCCGTTACCTGCGGCGCGAACGCTTCAGCGGCGCGTGCAGCCGCAGCTTCTATGTGGGAGAGGTGCTGGAGCCGGAAGATGTTTCCGCCCGCTTTGAAGACGGTATTCTGAAAATTACCTTCCCCAGAGTCCCGGAAAAGAAGCAACCTGAAAAAAAGACCGTCGCCATCGCCTGACGGCGCATCCTGCACACGTTGCTCACGGTTCCCTCTCTGCCGTAAAGCACGCCTGCGCAGCCTTAAGAAGTGTTCCTCCCCTGTCGGCGGCCGGATGCTTCTGCCCATACCCATGCGCCGGTGAATTCCGTTCACCGGCGCTGTTTTTATGCCTGAACTCCGGGGAGCGCGCCGACGGAACCGATTACCCGGTCATCAAAAAAAAACATATTCCTCCGGCGACAGAACAGGCAAAAAAGAACCCGCCCTGGCTCACCTGTGCGTATCCGGCAGAAAGGCACCATCCTTCGGCATTTCCGCCCTACGACTCACGCCCCTCGTCCCCGCCGTGCCTGACAGGCGCTGATGCGGGCTGATTCCGCATTTCTGTACGGCGCTCCGTAAACGCTCTTCCCGCATACGGAAGAGGCCTCAGCCGCGCTTGTCCCCGGCCGGCTGACGCCTGACCTCCCCCGCATTTTCTCCTGGTTTTTACCTGTCGTATCGCATGGCGGTTCTACCATCAGAACGCTCTGGCGATATCCGAACTTCGTGCCCGTATATCCAGGCTGCGTTTCTCTTTCTCCTGTCCGGCAACTCACCGCACACACATTCGGGACGGCATTTCCAGCAGGCTGCGGATACGTTCGAACCTTCCGCTTCTCATAAGCTCCCGCCTTCTCCTTGCATCCTCTTCGTCCTATTTCCCTGCAGGCTTTTTGCTCGCCGGGGAAAACCTGTTCCGCTCTTTCGGGGCAACGCTGTGGGGTATCGGCAGATCCCTTTCACGCCTTTTTCTTTGCCTCCCCTTTCATGTCCTTCTTCTGATTTGCCTGAGGATACGGTGGGCGGAGCGCCCCCACTTACGGCAAGAATTTTTATGGCACAGCATAACGATTTCGGCCCCCTCCGGGCATGGCCTGGGCTTTAACCAAGTCAGGACCGCCCCTTCAAGGGGCGGTTTGATTTGACCCTATAAGGGTCTGTTACCCGGCTGCCCTCTTAAGAGGGCTCTGTCTCGACTCTTGCCGAAGAGTTATTTCCTGCTGCTCGTAAACGAGCTGACGGGCCGTTCTACCAGGCTATACTGGTCTGTTATTTTGTCTCGTTCTTCCTGCTCCCGAACATATTTGATGATGGTCGCCTCATTTACTCCAACCGTGCTGACAAAATAACCGGTACACCAGAAATGGCGATTGCCGAACTTGTAGTGCTGATGCGGAAAACTCTCGAATATCATCAAAGNAACTCTTCCCTTTCAAATACCCCATGATCTGCGCCACGCTATACCTGGGCGGAATCTTGACGCACATATGAATATGGTCCACACACGCATTTGCTTCCACTATCTCTATTCCTTTGTATTCACACAGTTTTCTCAGAATTTCGCCGATCGTTCTGCGATACCTTCCGTATACCAGCTTGCGTCTGAATTTCGGAGCGAAAACGATGTGATACTTGCAGTTCCAACGGGTATGGTTTAAACTCTGGTCATTCATTATTGGGTTCCTTTGTGTATAGATTTCGAGTCGAGACAACTGGTTATCTCACAAAGGAACCCCTTTTTTAACTTATTTAAAGGCTTCGCCTTTTTGGAACTCCCCGCATAGCGGGGAGTTTTCAGTCTTAAAGAAAAGAGCACACCGAGAGGTGTGCTCTTTTCTTCTGCGGGGAAATACATATCTCCGGGAAAACCGTACGGCTATTCTCCGGGAAGGCTTCCCTCCCCCTTTTCGCAGGCTAAGCCGCGCGGGCGGGCTACTTCTTGGAAGCCACCAGCACGTTGGAAGACTTGAACATGGCGCCCACGGTGCAGCCGCGTTCCAGACGGAGACGGTTCACGCCGTCCAGCGTCACGGTAGCGTTGATTTCCAGACCGCTGGGGGTCTGAATGAGAACTTCGCCGTTCACGAAGCCGCGCACCAGCTTGACGACCTTGCCGGTGAACTGATTGCGGCAGGAAAAAGCATAATCGCTGTCGTCCGCAACAAGCATGATCTCGGTAGCCTTGATCAAGGCGACGGCTTCCTTGCCTTCCGCAAGGGAAAGGCTCTCGGTGCAGGCATGAGAAACCTGGCTGTAAATCTTCTCGCCGGATTCCAGCGAAATTTCCACTTCATCACTGAGGTTTCCGGGAATAATCGCAGTAATTTTGCCGGGATAGGCATTGCGAGAGCTGGTCTTCATCATAATCTCCTGTTTAATATACGCTTATTCAGCGCATCTCCTCACGGCCATGCGATACACAGCCTGGCGCACATCTCTGCCCCGGCAACTGCCATCCATCTTCCTTCCATGGGAGGACACTGAAAAAAACTGATTTAGCATAGCCAATAAGCCCCCGGCGCGCAAGAGCGGCAAGGGGCTTTTTTTACAGGTAGGGGCTTTTTTACGGCCTATTCTTTTCCTTCTTCTCCTTGCGGCGCATGGAGAAGCGCCATGAAGCCGTCCTCATCCAGAACGGTGATCCCCAGGGCGCGGGCCTTCTCAAGCTTGGAGCCGGGGTTCTCCCCCACCACAAGATAATCCAGCGTCTTGGAAACCGAGGAGGCAACATTCGCGCCGGCGCCTTCGGCCTGCCTGCGGTATTCATCGCGCGGGCGGGAAAGCGTACCGGTAAAGAGCACCTTCTTCCCGGCAAGGGCTCCGCCTCGGGCGGAACTTTTCACCCCGCCCTTCGGCCACAGCCCCATGGAGCGGAAACGTTCCAGAAGTTCCCGGTTGGATTCCGTCTCAAAAAAGGCGCGTATGCTGCCCGCCACTTCGGGGCCGATGTCGGGCAGATGCATGAGCTCTTCCACACTCGCCTTTTCCAGCTCATCCATATCGGAAAAATGTTCCGCCAGGGTGCGGGCCGTCTGTTCTCCCACCTGCCGTATGCCCAGCGCGGCGATAAAGCGCATGAGAGAAGCCCCGGTTCTGGCCTTTTCCAGCGCAGCCACGAAATTTCCGGCGGAAACTTCGCCCATCCGCTCATAGCCCATGAGTTCCTCGCGGGTCACGGTAAAGAGGTCCGCCGGGCTTTTCACCCTGCCCGAGGCAATGAGCGCCTCCACCCACTTCGCACCCACGCCGTCCACGTCAAGCCCCGCCTTGGACACGAAATGAACGATGCTCCGCATGATCACCGCCGGGCACGCCAGATTCAGACAGCGCCAGGCGGCCTCCCCCTCCAGCCTTCGGGCAGGAGAAGAACATACGGGGCACACATGGGGGAACTCGAACGGAGCGAGTCCTTCCGGCCTTTTCTCCAGAACGGGTCCGAGCACGTCGGGAATCACGTCACCGGCGCGCTGTATGATGACCATGTCGTTTTCCCGCAGATCAAGTCTGCGTATCTCGTCCTCGTTATGCAGGGTGGCGCGGCTCACCATCACCCCGCCGAGACTCACGGGTTCAAGCTCCGCCACGGGAGTAAGCACGCCCGTGCGTCCCACCTGTATGGAAATTTTCTTCAGCCGCGTTTCCGCCTTGCGTGAGGTGAACTTCCAGGCCACGGCAAAGCGAGGCGCGCGGGCCGTAAAGCCCAGGGCCGCCTGAGCCTCGCGGTTGTTCAGCTTGTAGACCACGCCGTCTATCTCGAACGGCAGGGAATCGCGCACGTTTTCCAGGTGCTCGTAATATTCCCGGGCTTCCTCCGCGCTGCGGCAGAGCCTGCCTTCCGGCGGCGTGTCGAACCCCCAGCGGGAAAGGGACGCCATAAGCTCCGCATGGGTCTCCCAGTTCTTCATGCCCGGAGCGTCCACCTCGCCGAGGCTGTAGGCCAGAAAACGCAGTTTACGCTGCGCGGTCACATTGGTATCGAGCTGACGGAGGGAACCTGCCGCCGCATTGCGGGGATTGGCGAACGTCTTCTGCCCCAGCGCTTCCTGCCGGCTGTTCAGCTCCTCGAATTCTCTGCGGAACATGAGCACTTCACCGCGTATTTCAATGCGCCTGGGGAAAGGCCCCGCTCCTGCAAGACGGAGAGGAAGATTGCGTACCGTGCGCATGGCCTCGGTCACCACTTCCCCCACTTCACCGTCGCCCCGCGTGAGCGCCTGCACCATCACACCGTTCTCATAGGTCAGTTCACAGGCCAGTCCGTCCAGCTTGGGATCGGCCCACCATGAGGCCATGACATCGGGTCCAGCCTCAGGAAGCGCCCGGGAAGCCTTCTGTACGAACCCCTCCCACTCCTCCGCGGAAAACACGTTGTCCAGTCCGTACATGCGTTCGCGGTGCGGGCGCGTCTCCAGATAGGGCAGAACGGCGCCGCCTACCCGGCGTGTAGGCGAATCCAGCGTGCGCAGGTCGGGAAATTTCTCTTCCAGTTCCACCAGTTCACGGTACAGGGCGTCGTAGGCCTCGTCGGTGATCTCCGGCGCATCCAGCTGATGATACAGCCTGTTGTGGCGCTCCAGTTCACGGCGGAGCCATGAAGCACGGGCTCCCGCGCGGTCGCGCTCCGTCTTTTCCGGGGAATCGAATAACGAAAACTGATCCATGCCTTCCTCAAATATGCATTGTTTCGCCGCCCGCGCGGCATGTCATCGGCTGCATACTGCCACGGCGCTCCCGCAAGGGCAAGGCCCCCTTGCCTGCCCGCCCTCATCCCCTTATAGTGACGCTTTCCGTTCTTTCCGGGCGGAATATCTGTCACTTTTACCGGCCCATCCGGGGGACGAAAGCGGCGTTCCCGTTCGTCCGCTCCCGCAAGGGCAAGGAGCACCCATGTACGCCCTGCGCATCGACAGTACCGAAGCCGCCTTCAACCTCGCTCTTGAGGAAACGCTCTTCGACACCCTTTCACCGGAAAATCCCGGCATATTCCTCATCTGGCGCAACGCGCCATCCGTCATCGTGGGCTGCCATCAGAATACGGCCGAAGAGGTGGACGCCGCCTACTGCCGCGAACACGGCATTGCCGTGGTGCGCCGCCCCACCGGCGGGGGCGCGGTGTATCACGATCTCGGCAACGTCAACTTCTCCTTCCTCACCTGGGTGGAGAAAAACCGTCTGGCCGGTTTCGAAGAATTCATGCGCCCCATGGTGCAGGCGCTGCGCGACCTCGGGGTGGACGCCTCCTATACGAGCCGCAACGACATCACCGTGGACGGGCGCAAGGTGGCGGGCACGGCGCAGCGGCGCAAAGGGCAGAAAATGCTGCACCACGGCTGCCTCATGGTGGATGTGGATACGTCCGTTCTGGCCGGGGCGCTTGCTGCGGACCCGGAAAAATTCCAGTCCAAGGGCGTGGCCTCACACCGCGCCCGGGTGGCCAATCTGAAGGAATTTCTGCCCGCAGGACTTTCCCGCGAGGAGTGCATGAACATGGTCGTAAACGCCATGGCCGCCCGCTGCGCGCAGGAGGAACGCTCCCTCGCTCCCGGGCTTGCCGCAAAGGCCGAAGCTCTTGCCGACGCGCGCTACCGCAGCTGGGACTGGAACTGGGGGCACTCTCCCCGCTTTACGGAAAAACGCCGTCGCCGCTTTTCCTGGGGCAGACTGGAATGCCTCCTCGAAGTAAACGAAGGACGCATTACCGGCTGCCGTCTCTTCGGCGATTTCTTTGCCGCGGGCGACATCACGGAACTGGAAAAGCTCTTCATCGGTCTCCGCTCCGACGCGCCTTCCCTGCGCGCCGCGCTGGAGAACGTCCCCGTGGAAACATGGTTTTCCGGCGCGGAACACGATGAACTTGTGAACTTCCTCTGCGGGGAATGACGACCGCGCCGCGACACCGCACCCTTTACGGCGTTCCCGCAGAAGCGCTTTTTGCCCATTGCTCTGCGGGAACGCCGCCCGTGCGCGGCAACCGTGCAACGTGCGGGAACTAGACGGCATATTCGCGGTACACCGCTCCGCTTTCCACATTCTTCCACTGGAAAAGCCCCGCCTCCCAGGTCATGTAGCCGTGCGCGCTCCCCTGCTTGGGAAGAGAGACGGAACCCGGGTTCATGGCGACGAAGCCTTCATGGGGCGTACACACGGGCACATGGGTATGCCCGTACAGAAGTATGCTTCCCGCCGCAAAGGGAGGCGGCGTCTGTTCATTATAATGATGTCCGTGCGTGGCGTACACCGTCGTACCGTTCAGCAGAACTACGGCATATTCTGCCATGATGGGGAAATTCAACACCATCTGATCCACTTCCCCGTCGCAGTTGCCGCGCACGCAGAGCAGCTTTTCGCGCATGGCGTTGAACATCTCCAGCACCTTGCGCGGAGCATACTGCTCCGGCAGATCGTTGCGGGGACCGTGGTACAGCAGATCACCGAGAAGAAGCAGCGTGTCCGCGCCTTCCTTTTCAAAGCGTTCCAGAAGTCTCCCGCACCAGAGGGCGGAGCCGTGAATATCCGAAGCAATCATCAGCTTTTTCATGGTTTCTCCTTTGCGCCGAACATGCCAGATTTGCCCGCAAAGGTCGAGCGACCGGAAGAGGCGCCCCTTTGCCGGTTCGTCTGGACGACCGGATGTGAAAGGGAAAAATCTCCGTTCCTTCTCCCTTTCCGGGACGTCTTCCGCCTCCGCCCCCCTTTCCATCACCCGCCTGTCCGGCCGCAACCTTGTGGAACCGGATGCCGTGAGTCCCCGCCCTTCCCCGCGGGAAAAACGCATCCTCAGCACCACAGAAAAATCCCGGCGTACGCCCACCGCTGCTTTCCGGCGGCCCGGAACGGACATGCGTGTCTCTCCGGCAGAAATGAAGGCTCTCGTTCCGTCCGCCCTTGCGGGAATATCCCGCATCTTCTCGCCCTCCGCCCCGATGCCGCACAACCTGCCTTCTCTTTTCCCTGTTCGACTAAGTTTTTTTTCACATGGAGCTTTTTCTGAAAATACTCCTAACTTTTTGAAATAGAACATCTTTATTCCACAACAGCATTTCAGGTTCAAAAACGTGACATGTCTTCCGCCCTGCATATCGGAATATATTCCCCGGTGCGCCATGCTCGTGCAGGCCCGCCAACGATATGCTTTCACTTGTTCCCTTATGTTCATGCCCGACTTGCAGAGCCATGACGTTTCCGGGAAAAACACGCTCTCCGCCGTTTGTGCCGTTACGAACGACATCATCGAAAAAAAGGAAAAACAAAGCATAAAGTAAGGAATAATATGTGAAATAGGTGTTTTCGCCTCTTCTCATGACTGCTGTCTTGTTATATAAAAAAGACTAAATCTCAGGGGGAAGACATTGCGCAAAGTAACATATATCCTGACGGGTACGCTGCTGGTTCTGTCTGTAGGGGGATATCTGCTGCCGGAAACTCCCGAGCCTTTTCCCAACAGAATTCTCATGAAAAATGCCGCCGGCAATGTGGTGTTCGACCATAAGGTTCATGCCGAAGCCAGGGGCATAGAATGCATGAGCTGCCACCACGACGCGGCAGAACCCGGTCGGGCCGGGCAGAAGTGCAAGACCTGCCACGGTCTTGAATTCGGCTCCGAATTCCGGGGGCATTCCTACACCATGTCGTACGAAACCTGCGCGACCTGTCATCATATGACGCTGGCGCACAAAGACTGGGGACACGACACCCACGCGGCCATGCCCGGCGTGGAGTGCACCGCCTGTCATCACGGCCCGCAGATCGAGCCTGCGCCGCAGAACTGCGCCTCCTGCCACGACGCCAGGGTAGACATGGGCCCCATCCTTTCCCTGAAGCGCGCCGTGCATACCCGCTGCAAGAGCTGCCACGGCGACAGGTTCAGCCCCACCGGCATGAACAACTGCGCCACCTGCCACGAAACGCAGAGCTCGCGCGATACGCTGCAGAACGGCAAGGCTCCTCAGTCGGCGCTCATTCCCTGCGGAACCTGCCACAAGGTGGAACCCGCCAAGCTCGTGCCGAACGGCATGGCCGCCTACCACGGCCTGTGCATCACCTGTCACGAAAAGCAGGGCGGTCCTGTGGACAACTGCGCGCAATGCCATACGAAATAGCGACAAGGGGAAAACGATGAAGCAATATTTCCATATCATCAACGATCCGCGATTCCGCCTTGTCTACCATGAGCACAGGCATTTCGGAAACGGGCCCGCCCCCCGGAAGATACGCCTGAACAGGGAAGGCTTCACCATGGCGCCCGGCGTCAAGAAAAAAACCATGGTGTACCCCGGTATGCTGCTTGCCGAACACCCCAGCCTGGACAAAGGCGACCTGCACGCTCCCATGTACGGCATGATCACCGAGATCAACGCCCGCAGCGTGTTTGTGGAAGCCGTAGACCCCGAAAAGGTCGAACCCGGCACCTTCCCCGCTCCTCTGGAACCCGTGGACCTCATCCGTGAAGGCCGGGAGGGAGAGGATCTGGTGCTCGCCGTCAAGAAGATGGGCGTGAACACCCGTTCCCTGGGCCGCAGGGTGAAAACCCTCATCGTCAACGGCCTGAACCCCGAACCCGGCGTTCGCTGGGCGGAACCCATGCTCTCGGAACACGCCGCCGAGATACGCGCGGGGCTTGAACTTCAGCGCCGCTTCCGCCGTGCCGAAGAAATCATGCTGGCCGTGCCCGCAGGCTCTCAGGTCAGACTTTCCGGCATACGCACCGTGGAAGTGGACCCCATGTACCCCAACAGCGTGAACGAGCTCATGATCCGGGAAGTGACCGGAGAGGAGAATCCGCCGGACGTGGCGGCCGTGAGTCTGCACAATGTGTGGAGTCTGGGGCGCGTGGCGCTCACCGGTCTGCCGCTCATGGAAACGGTGATCACCATAGGCACGGCCAGGGAATGGGCGAACTACATCGTCAAGAACGGCAGCATCGTGGGAGAGCTGCTGGAATTTGCGGACATCTCCCTGAAAAGCGGCGACACCATCCTGCGCGGCGGCCCCCTGCGGGGCGAAAGTCTGGACAGGCTCGACCGGAGCATAACCAAGGGTTCCTACGGCTTTTTCGTGGTGAATGCGGGCGAAGTACCGCCCATCGAAGGCGACAGCCCCTGCATCAACTGCGGTGCGTGCATCCAGATATGCCCCACCCGCATCGATCCGCGCATGTTGAGCCGCTACGCCGAATTCGGCAGATACGACATGTCCCGGAAGGAAAATTTCCGTCTCTGCATCGACTGCGGACTCTGCGGCTATGTATGCATCGCTCGCCGCCCCGTGCTTCAGTACATACGCCTCGCCGTCAAGAAGCTTGATGAGGAAGAACGCCTTTCGCGCCTTACTCCCATCGAGCCCGTGGCCAAAGGCTAGACTTCACCCCCCCGCATCACGCGCGAGCATATCAGCGAGAAAAGCCATGAGCACTTCCAGCAACAACGATATTCTCCTTGCCATCAGTACGCCCCCCTTCTGGCACTGCGGGCGCACCATACGCAGAAACAGCTTCCACACCCTCCTCGCCCTGACTCCCGCCGTCATCATGAGCCTCATGCAATGGGGGCTTCCCGCAGCGCGCGTCATGGCTCTGGCCGTGCTTGCGGCCATGGGCACGGAGGCCGTCTGCCAGATTCTCATGAAGCAGAAGCTGAGTCAGGACAACGGCACCGCCGCCATCACCGGCCTTCTGCTCGCCTTCCTTCTGCCCGCTTCCGCGCCGTGGTGGCTCGTGGTCATCGGCGCCGCCTGCGCCATGGGCATAGGACGCATGGCCTTCGGCGGCTACGGAGCCAATCAGGTCAACGCCACGCTCGTGGGCTGGGCCATGATCTTCGTTTCCTTCCCCTCCCTCATGGACCCCACGGCCTCCCAGCTTCAGGCCACCCTCATCGACCCGCTTCTCAGACTGAAGTACTTCGGGGCGGAAGCTGCGGCGGACGTTTCCGTCTTCGATCTTCTGCTTGGAAACCAGCTCGGCGGCCTCGGCTCCTCGCAGGTCGGCGCACTGCTTTTCGGCGGCATCTATCTGGCGCTCCGCGGCGTCATCCGCTGGGAAATCGCGCTCTCCTTCCTGGGAGGCACCTTCCTTGCCGCCACATGCCTCCACCTTGCGGACGGCACGCTCTATGCCGGCCCCTTCTTCCACATGGGCACCGGTTCCACCGTGCTCGCCGCCTTCTTCCTCGCCACGGAAGATTCCTGCTCGCCGCACCGCCGCCTGCCCATGCTGCTCTACGGTCTGACGGGCGGCATACTCGTGGTGCTCATCCGTGCCTTCGGCAGCTATACCGACGGCGCGCCCTTCGCCGTCATGCTCATCAATCTGCTCGCCCCCATGTTTGCCCTCATAAGGTCGCATCCCTTCGGGACCAGGCCGCGGAAGGCAGGCTCGACCGACCGGAGGACCCGCGCATGAAAAGCATCCTTCAAATGATCGTTGTGCTGTCGGTGCTGTGCGGTATGGCAGGCTTCTGCCTCTCCTACCTGAAAATGACCACGGCCCCGCTGATTGAAAGCCAGGCCCTCACCTTCGTACAGGGGCCCGCCATTCTCGAAGTCTTCAAGAATGCCGAGAACTCCCCCATTGAAGACCGCAAGAGCTTCACCCTGGCCGACGGCCGCAGAGTCAACGTCTTTCCCTGCATGGAGGGCGGAAAGCTCACCGGCGTGGCCGTGGAACAGTTCGGCAGCGGCTACGGCGGCGATCTCGGCGTGGTGGTCGGCTTCCGCATTCAGGAAGACACTCTGGCAGGCATAGGCATCACCAGCATGAAGGAAACCGCAGGCGTGGGCACCCGCGTCAAGGAACCCTCCTTCCTCAAGCAGTTCCCCGGCAAGGCTCTCCCCGTCAAGCTGAGAAGCCAGGGCGGAGAAATCGACGCCATTTCCGGCGCAACGGTATCCTCCAACGGCGTCATCGGCGCCGTGGCCAAGGCCGTGGATGTCTATCAGGAACTCAAGCCGCTCCTTCTGGAGACGTGGAAATAACGGGGCCGCCATGAATCAATTCATTCAGGAACTGACCAAGGGTCTGTGGAAAGAGCTGCCTCCCTTCCGGCTGCTTCTGGGGCTGTGCCCCGTTCTCGCCGTCACCAAGAGCGCATCCAACGGCATAGGCATGGGCATGGCCGTGCTCTTCGTGCTCACCCTTTCCAACATGCTCATTTCCCTGGTGCGGAACATCATTCCCTCCAAGGTGCGCATCGCCTGCTTCATCACCATTTCCGCCACGCTGGTGGTGGCCGTGGAACTGCTCATGCAGGCCTACGCCTACCCGCTCTATCTCCAGCTCGGCATCTTCGTGCCGCTCATCGTGGTGAACTGCATCATTCTCGGCCGAGCGGAAGCCTTTGCCGCCAAGAACCCGGTTCACCTCGCCATCGCCGACGGGCTGGGCATGGGGCTCGGCTTCACCATGTCGCTCACCTTCCTCGGCTCCATCCGTGAAATTCTGGGAGCCGGAACCTGGTTCGGCCATCCCGTCATGTGGGAAGGCTTCCAGCCCTTCACCATCATGGTGGAAGCTCCCGGCGCCTTCCTCTGTCTGGGGCTTACCCTCGCGGCCATGAACTACGGCACACGCCGCCAGCTCATGAAGCGTAACCGCGAAGGCTCGGAAGAATCCGCCTCGCCCTGCGGCGGATGCCGCGCCTGCTCCATCGGCAAGAAGGACTGAACCCACGATGAGCCGTCCGCGTCCCGATGGGACAAAAAACGGCCGCGCAGAAGAGAAGGAGACCGCGGATGAGCGTCTTTGAAGTTTTTATTTCCGCCATATTCGTCAACAACATCGTTCTGGCCCAGAACCTCGGCAACTGCCCCTACCTCGGCTGCTCCAAGGAAAAGGGCGTGGCCCTCGGCATGGGCACATCCGTCATCTTCGTCACCGTCATGGCCACGCTGTGCACATGGCTGGTGCAGAAATACATCCTCATTCCCACCGGTCTGGAATATCTCCAGACGCTGGTCTTCATCCTCATCATCGCCTCGCTGGTGCAGTTCGTGGAAATGTTCCTCAAAAAGGCCATTCCTCCCCTCTACGCCTCGCTGGGCATATTCCTGCCGCTCATCACCACGAACTGCTGCGTTCTCGGCGTCACGCTTCTGGTACAGAGAGAACGGTACGATCTCGTGGAGGCGCTTCTCTACGCCTTCGCCACGGGCGCGGGTTTTCTGCTCGCCCTTCTGCTCATGGCCGGCGTACGCGAACGTCTGGAGACCTGCCGTGTGCCCAAGGCCATGGCGGGCACGCCCATCGCGCTCATCATGGCAGGAATCATGTCCCTTTCCTTCATGGCCTTCAAGGGCATGGTCTAGGCGTTTCTCCCGCCGAGGCACAGGCCCTCTTCCCTCCATTGCCAGCATAAGGACGTCGCTATGGTCGTTTCTTCCATACTCACGCTTACCGGGCTCGGCTTTGCCGCTGCCGCCATGCTTTCCGTCGCTTCCCGTGTGTTCGCCGTCCATGAAGATCCCAGGGTGGAAAAAGTCACCGGCACCCTGCCCGGCGCCAACTGCGGGGGCTGCGGCTACGCCGGTTGTGAAGGCTATGCCAACGCCGTGGTCAACGATCCCTCCATTCCGCCCAATCTCTGCGTGGTGGGCGGGGCGAAGGTTGCCTCGGCCATAGGCACGCTCACCGGCAAAATCACCACGGAAGTGGAACCTCTGTGCGCCTATCGCCGCTGCGACAAGAACGCAGGGCAGGTGGCCCAGCGCTTCGACTACAAGGGCATTCCCTCCTGTGCGGCCGCAGCCGCCCTGCATCACGGTTCCGACCAGTGCGGCTTCTCCTGCCTCGGCTTCGGCGACTGCGTGAAGGTATGCCTCACCGAAGGCCTGCGCATCGAAAACTACACCGTCATCGTCAACGAACAGATGTGCGTGGGCTGCGGCAAATGCGAAAAGGTATGCCCGAGAAACGTGCTTCAGCTCATTCCCAAAAGGGCGCGCGTAGCCATCACCTGCTCCACGCAGGACAAGCTGAAAGCCGTCATGGATGTATGCAAGGTCGGCTGCATACACTGCGGCAAATGCGTCAAGACCTGCCCGGCCAAAGCCGTCAGTATGGAAAACGACCGCATTCAGATCAACCACAAGCTCTGCCTGGAATACGGCGAATCCTGCGGTCAGGCCTGCGCCAAAGCCTGCCCTCGCGGCATTCTGCGCCTGCGCCCCGGAGCGCTCTGCTCCTCTTCGGAGGAAGAGACGCCGAAAGCCGTCTAGCATCTTCACCGCCGCACCCGTAACGCCGCCCTTTCACGAGGTACCCATGCTTACCCGCCGTTTTCTTCTCAAAGCCATGGCTGCTGCCGCAGCCATGTCCGCCCTGCCCCGCCCCCTTTCCGCTCTGGCCGCTGCCGCTCCCCTTACGGAAACGCGCCTCATGATGGGCACGTTTGTGACCATCCATACTTTCGGCGTATCCGAAAACCATGCCGCAGAAGCCATGGCCGGGGCATTCTCCCGCATGACGGATCTGGAAGCGACGCTCACCCGTTTCGACAGCGCCTCCCCTCTGGGACAGCTCAACTCGGCGGGTATTCTGCGCGACGCACCGCAGGAACTTCTGCATGTGGCAAACGCCGCTTCCCTCATGCACCGCACCACAGGCGGCGCCTTCGACCCCACCATTCTTTCCCTTCTGGAAATAATGGAGCGAAAGGCGGGCGCTGCGCTTGACCGCAGGGAAGCGGCGGAGGCCGCCGAGCTTATCGGCATGGAACATGTCCAGAGCTCGGGAAAAGCGCTGCGTTTTCTGAGAAGCGGCATGAAAATGAGTCTCGACGGCATCGCCAAAGGATACATTGCCGATGAAGGCGCACGCGCGCTGCTCGCCTCGGGCGTGAAGAACTTTCTCATCAATGCGGGCGGCGACATCGTGGCACGGGGAAGCAAGGCGGGGCGTCCCTGGCGCGTGGCGGTGGAAAACCCGGAAAAATATCAGGGAAAAAGCGACTATCCCGCCGTACGCAGCCTGCATGACGAGGCCATGGCGACTTCCGGCATCTACGAGAACATTCTCGACGCCGAAAAAAAGACCAACCATATCCTGAATCCCGCCACGGGCCGCTGCTCCACGCTTCCGGGAGCAAGCGTCGTCGCCTCCTCCGCCATGGAGGCGGACGCGCTGGCCACCGCTCTGTGTGTTCTTTCCCGTCCCGTGGATGTAGTGGAAAACATGACGGATGCCGCATGCCTCATCACGCTTCCGGGCGGAGGCATACAAAAATCCAGCCGCTGGGGCTGATATTGCCCGGCTTTCATGACGATGCAGCTCCCCGCCTCTCAAGAAGCGGGGGGCTTTTTTTTCACCCCATTCCGGCCGGAATTGCCGAAAAGGTTGAGACCATCCTTTGCATTTCTGAAAAGCGGTTGTCCGGCAGCCGTGCCAGGGACAAAAGAAACGATTCTCGCAGGTGACGAAAATCGGGACATGCGGCAGCTATGGGAAAAGAAACGGTTCTGGCATGAAACGCCCGCAAAGAGAACTCCAGCCATGGCAGAGAAATGCTTTGTCAGCGACTTTTCCCTGTGACTGCGGCAGGCAAAACAACGCTTGCCGGGACATGAGGCCTCCCTCGCTGCCGGGAACAACACCGGAGAGCGATTTCGCCTTTCGTGCATCGGAAGCCCGCTTGTGAAGCGCCGGTAACTGCAGGAAGATACCGGATCGTGCATGGGCCTGTTCTTGCACAGCTGATGCAAAAGCCTGAGGCTGACGAGGAAACGACCAGCCGTGCGGTAAGTTTCCCTATGCAAAATACGGAACAGTCCATGCCTGATGCACCGTTTCCTTCCCGGCAGGTTCGGCCGCAGCTCTTTTCCTCTGGAAGAATATCGCCCTTCCTGCCACGGCCTTCCGCTGCGCCTTCCTTTTCTCCGGCCTCTTTTTCTGTGAACGAAAGGAGGGAAAGCAGGCTTTTGCCTGCCTTGTTCCGCCGCCTTTTCCGACACTGGGAAAAAATATCCGCGTAAGGCAGGAAAGCCGTCCGCCTCTGAAAGAAATGCCGCGCCCTTCCCTTTTACGGAATGCCTTGCAGCGGGGCATCCCGCCGGGTGCAATCGGAAGGCGGCCGATGACCTCTTGCATCCGAGAGGTGCAGGCGTTTTTCTTTCCCCGCTCTTCTGCGCCTCAAGGTACGGCATAAAAAATCGGACTGCCTCATGCCGAAGGTTTCGACATGAAGCAGCCCGGTTCTTTCCCCGGCGGATATTCTGCATCGGCCGGAGACTGGGCTCTTCCGCACAGGACACGCGGAAGGAATGCCTCTAAAAATACCCTGGAGGAGAGTCGTCGACTTTTTTGCTGCCCCGTATGCGCTTCCGAACGAGGGATTGTTCCGAAGAACAGATCGGATACGCCATCATGCTCCGGTGTATGATTGCCGTGGAGTGAGGGATACGCATGGACCGCCCATACGCAAAGCCACAACTTCATACCGTGCGCTTTTCCACTCTCCTGCCTGAGGGATTCCCTTCAGACCGCCTGAAGAGAAAAACAGAAAAGACGGAATTCATGCCCCCCTGAGTGAGGGACCGTTCCCGGACCGCCCGGAAACGGAATCATGGAGGCTGCGCGAAGGAACAGGGAGCCGCTTCATCAGGCGGCGACCACCTCCCTTTGCTATTTCAACACGGCGCCGGTATTGGCGCTGCTTACGAGTCGGGCATACCGGGCAAGCCACCCGGTCTTGATGTTGGGTTCACGGGGAGTGAAGGCCGCCTTTCTGCGGGCGAGTTCTTCTTCGCTCACTTCCACATTGATGCTGGCGTTCGGGATATCGATACGGATGATATCGCCTTCCTGAATCAGCCCGATGGGACCGCCTTCGGCGGCTTCGGGAGAAACGTGGCCGATGGAGGCGCCGCGGCTTGCGCCGCTGAAGCGGCCGTCGGTAATGAGGGCCACGGTTCTGTCGAGCTTCATACCGGCAAGAGCGCTGGTGGGATTGAGCATTTCACGCATACCCGGGCCGCCCTTGGGGCCTTCGTAGCGGATGACCACCACGTCGCCTTCGCGGATTTCCCCGTTGTAGATGGCCTTGATGGCGTCGTCTTCACTGTCGAACACACGGGCGGGGCCGCTGTGCGTAAGCATTTCGGGAGCCACGGCGCTGCGCTTCACCACGCAGCCGTCGGGAGCGATGTTGCCCCAGAGAATCTGAAGACCGCCCGTAGGGCTGTACGGATCGGAAAGAGGACGTATGGCGCCGGTATTCTTGATGACCGCGCCCTTGATGTTTTCCGCAAGGGTCTTGCCGGTGGCGGTGATGAGGCTGGTGTCGATGTAGCCGCCCCTGGCAAGTTCGGCCTGCACCGCGGCAATGCCGCCCGCCGCATACAGATCCTGCATGTGGGTGGGGCCTGCGGGAGCGAGATGGCAGAGGTTGGGAACCTGCGCGCTCACTTCGTTGAACAGCGCAAGGTCGAAGGCCACGCCCGCTTCATGGGCAATGGCCAGGAGGTGAAGCACGGTATTGGTGCTGCAGCCGAGGGCCATGTCGCAGGCCAGGGCGTTGCGGATGGACTTTTCGTTGACGATGTCGCGGGGCTTGATGTCGCGCTTCAAAAGTTCCATGACGGCCATGCCGGCATGTTTGGCCAGCTGCATACGGCGGGCATGTACGGCGGGAATGGTGCCGTTGCCGGGCAGCGCTATGCCCACGGCCTCGCACAGGCAGTTCATGGAATTTGCGGTGTACATGCCAGCGCAGCTTCCGCAGCCGGGGCACACGCCGGTTTCGCACTCTTCAAGCTTCTCATCGTCGATAAGGCCGATCTTGCGGGCGCCCACGGCCTCGAACATCTTGGAAAGGCTCACTTCTTCGCCGTCGTACACACCGGCCATCATGGGGCCGCCGCTGCACACCACGGAAGGAATGTTCAGCCGGAGCGCGCCCATGAGCATACCGGGCACGATCTTGTCGCAGTTGGGCACCAGCACCAGGGCATCCAGCTGATGGGCCATGGCCATGGTTTCCACGCTGTCGGCGATGAGTTCGCGGCTGGCCAGCGAATACTTCATGCCGATATGCCCCATGGCGATGCCGTCACACACGCCGATGGCGGGAATGAGTATGGGGGTACCGCCGGCCATACGCACACCGGCCTTCACGGCTTCGGCAATCTTGTCCAGATGGGCGTGTCCGGGCACGATCTCACTGTGGGCGCTGATCACGCCGACCAGCGGACGATCGAGTTCTTCCTTGGTATAGCCCATGGCATAGAACAGGCTGCGGTTGGGCGCGCGTTCCACGCCCTGCGTGACATTCGCACTGCGAAGTTTCATGAAACCTCTCTCCTCTGTTCCCCTGAAAAGACAGAAAATCGCCGGGCGGCGGGGACCACCCGGCGAATCTTGCAAAGCGGGCCTACTTCTTGAGCCAGCTCATCATCTGACGCAGTTCGGCGCCGACCTTTTCCAGCTGATGTTCGGATTCCATGCGGCGGGTGGCAAGGAACTTGCCCTTGCGGCCGGCGGAGAATTCCTGCATGAACTCGGAAGCGAAGGTGCCGTCCTGGATTTCGCGAAGAACCTTCTTCATTTCCTTGCGGGTTTCTTCGGTGATGAGGCGCTTGCCGGTACGGTAGTCGCCGTATTCGGCAGTGTTGGAGATGGAGTAGCGCATGAAGCCGAAGCCGCCGTTGTTGATGAGGTCGACGATGAGCTTCATTTCGTGGATGGTTTCAAAGTAGGCCATTTCGGGAGCGTAGCCGGCTTCCACGAGGGTTTCGAAACCGGCCTTCATGAGTTCGGTCACGCCGCCGCAGAGCACGGCCTGTTCGCCGAAGAGGTCGGTTTCGGTTTCTTCACGATAGGTGGTTTCGAGGATGCCCGCACGACCGGCGCCGATACCGGCGGCATAGGCCAGAGCATAGTCCTTGGCACGGCCGCTGTAGTCCTGAGCAATGGCGATGAGGCTGGGCACGCCCTTGCCTTCCAGGTACTGGCTGCGCACGGTGTGGCCGGGGCCCTTGGGGGCGATCATGATCACGTCGATGTTGGCGGCGGGCTTCACGAAGCCGAAGTGGATGTTGAAGCCGTGCGCGAAGCAGAGCACGTCGCCTTCCTTCATGTTGGGAGCGACCTGGCTGTTGTAGATGTCGGCGGCGACTTCGTCGGGCACGAGCATCATCACCACGTCACCGGCCTTGGCGGCGGCTTCCACTTCCATGACGTTCAGACCGGCGGCTTCGGCCTTGGCCCAGCTGGCGCTGCCCTTGCGCAGGCCGACAACGACGTTCACGCCGCTTTCATGCAGGTTCTGGGCATGGGCGTGGCCCTGGCTGCCGTAACCGATGATGGCGACCGTCTTACCGTCGAGCATACCAAGGTTGCAGTCTGCATCATAGTACTTCTTGATCATGATAATTTCTCCGTTTCAATGAATATCTTCTGTTGAAGCAGCCTATTCCTGGCTGCTTTTCCACCAATCACTCTGTGATCCTCTCGGCATACCGATAATGCCGGACCGGCACATTTCCAGGATCTGATAGGGCGACATGACTTCCATGAAGCCTTCGATTTTGGAAGGCTTTCCGGTCAGCTGTACTACCATGCTACTCGAGGTGAGGTCAATAATTCTGGCCCGGTAAACCTCAACTATATCTTTAATGCGGGAAATGTTGGATTCCCCGAAGGCAAGACGCAGCATGATGGTTTCGCACAGCAGGCTCTCGTTGCGGGGAAGAATGGTGACGGACTTCACCTCTTCCATCTTGAGCGTCTGCTTCAGAATCTGATCAAGGATATGAGAGTCGCCTTCCGTCACAATGGTGATGATGGAAACGGAAGGATCGCTGGTCTGGGCGGCCGTGACGCTGGTCATGTTGAAGCGGCGGCGTGCGAAAAGGGAGGACACGCGGGCCATGACGTTGGCGTTGTTGTCCACCACGATGGAAAGCACATGTTTCGTCATTTTCTCCCCCTTCTATTCCATGATGATGGAGTCGCAGGTGCAGCCGCCGGGAATCATGGGAAGCACCTTTTCATCCCTGTCGATAACGCAGTGAATCCACACGGGCACGTCGCTCTTCAGGGCTTCCGCCATGGCCTTTTCCAGCTCGGCCAGGCTTTCGCAGTGGAATCCCCTGCCGCCGAAGCCCTCGATGACCTTCACATAATCGGTGCGGCGGTCGAGGTCGGTGCAGGAATAGCGCCTGCCGTAGAAGCTGGTCTGCCACTGACGCACCATGCCGAGAACATGGTTGTCCAGAATGACGGTGATTACGGGCAGGCCGAAGCTCACGGCCGTGCACGCTTCGTTCATGTTCATATGGAAGGAACCGTCGCCCGTGAAATGCACCACGGGCTTGTCGGGCACGGCGATCTTCGCGCCGATGGCGGCGCCGTAACCGAAGCCCATGGTACCGAGGCCGCCGCTCGTCAGGAAATGACGGGGCTTGACGTGATGCAGATACTGGGCGGCCCACATCTGATGCTGGCCCACGTCGGTGACGTAGATGGCGTCGTCGCCGGCCATCTCATTCACCTTGCGGACCACCTGATGAGGCTTCAGCACGGTATCGCTGTCCTCAGGATAATAGTCCTCCTGCTTCCATTCGGCGATCTGCGTCAGCCATTCGTCGCGGCAGGACTGATTGATCTTGGGCAGAAGGGCGCAGATGATGTCCTTCACGTCGCCCACGAGGCTCACGTCCACCCCCACGTTCTTGTTCACTTCGCTGGGGTCGATGTCGATCTGTATCAGCTTGGCACGGCGGCCGAATTCATCGGGAGCGAGAGCCACGCGGTCGCTGAAGCGGGTTCCCACGGCCACCATCACATCCGCATTGTCGAGAGCGAAGTTGCTGGTACGGCAGCCGTGCATACCCACCATGCCGAGGTTGAGCGGATCGTTGCTGTCCACGGCCCCCGCAGCCATGAGGGTGTACGCGCCGGGCATACAGGCCTTTTTCATGAGGGCGGCAAGCTCCGCGCCCGCGCCGGAGGCGATGACGCCGCCGCCGTAGTAGATGGCGGGGCGCTGGGCGGCGTTGATGATTTCGGCGGCCCTGTCCACGGCGGCCATGTCGACTTCGGTGACATAGCCGTCCTTCACCGGGGCGGCAGGTTCAAATTCGGCCAGAGCGGCGGTCATGTCCTTGGGAATGTCCACCAGCACGGGGCCCTTGCGGCCCGTCTGGGCAATGCGGAAGGCTTCACGCAGGATGTCGGCCAGATCCTCCACCCTGTCCACCACGAAGTTGTGCTTGGTGATGGGCATGGTGATGCCCGCAATGTACACTTCCTGGAAGCTGTCCTGACCGATGAGGGGCGTGGGGACGTTGCCGGTAATGGCCACCATGGGCACGCTGTCCATATAGGCGGTGGCGATGCCGGTAACAAGGTTGGTCGCGCCGGGGCCGCTGGTTACCAGAACGACGCCGGTGCGGCCGGTAGCACGGGCGTAGCCATCGGCCGCATGAGCGGCGCCCTGTTCGTGAGCGGTAATGACATGACGGATACGATCCTGGTATTTATACAAAGCGTCGTACAGATTCAAAACAGCGCCGCCGGGATAGCCGAACAGCGTATCAACGCCCTGCTCCACCAGCACTTCACAAAAAATTTCCGAACCGGTCAGTTTCATATTCTTCATCCTTATGGGCTGAAACCATGCTGATCCGCGAAAAGGCGGACCTCCCCCAGTCGCACGTTACGCCCTGCCGGGAGGCTCTTTCCCTCCCTAACGGCGCAGGCTCTCGTGCGGCCCGCTTATACCGGTGACAGGCATAAATCGTAGAATAATACTGGACTGCTTTTTCTTGTCTTGTCAAGTGAGGACTGCAAAAATAACCGGGCGAAAAACCAAGCTATTTTTTTCACATTTTCGGCAAAAGCAAAAAGCGGCGGCACAAAAACACATCAGAGACGCGCTGCATCGTTCCTGAAGGCTCCTTTTTCCCGGGAAAAAGGCCCCCAGACCATGCCCGGCAGAGCCTTCCGGTACTTTTCACCGTCTTTTTCCTCACCGGATGCGTATTCTTCATTCCACAGGAAAAAATGCCGCCGTAACGCGCTTTTCCGCCGGAACATGCTGCGAAAAACGCCGCAGCACGCCCCGGCATTCTCTTTCCTGTCCGGCACGGCGCGTTCAGCCCCTTCCACGCCCTCTCATCCTTACAGAAAAGAAGCCGTGCCCCGGAAATTCCCGCGGCAGGGAGCGTGTGCACCGAAAACATCGTCTCTGGCAGCAACAGGCAAAAAAAAGAGAGGAACATATCTTCATGCTCAAGAAGTCCGGGCTTACCTTTTTCCCATGCGGCAGGAACGGCCGCAACATTTACCCTGGAGGCAGTCATGTCCCGATTCTTCCCTCTTTCTTCTCTCTCCCGTCGTTCTCTTCTTAAAAAGACCCTGTCCGCGCTGGCCGTCGCCGCAATTTTCCCCCTTGTCCCCCGCACGGCCATGGCTGCCGAAGGGAGGAACATCCTCATCGTCTATTATTCCTGGTCGGGCAACACCAGGGCTCTGGCCGGAGTCATCCGGGAAAAACTGAACGCGGATATGGCGGAACTCCAGCCCGTCACGCCCTACCCTTCCTCCTACAACGCCTGTGTCGACCTTGCCGGCAGGGAACAGAAGGAGGGCGTATTCCCTGCCGTCCGGCCCCTCAATATCGATGTGTCGCGGTACGACGTCATTCTCGCCGGTTCCCCCAACTGGTGGGGTTCCTGGGCCGGCCCCGTACGTACCTTCCTGCATACGCAGCCTCTGGCAGGCAAAACCATACTCCCCTTCTGCACCCACGGTGGTGGCGGCTGGCAGAACCTGCCTTCGGATCTTGCCGCGCTCTGCCCCCGGGCACGCACGGGCAACGGACTCGCCCTGCGCGGGGGCGACGCCTCCCCCGTTCTTGTGGAACGCTGGCTGAAAGAAGCCGGTCTCGCCTGAGATCTCGCCGTTCCCCCTTCCCGTGGGAGACTCCGCGCACCACAGGAAGGGGCGGCCGAGCTCTCCGGGGCGGAGGCGGAAAGCTTCCGCCCCTTTTCGTGCAGAACTTTCCCGTATGCCGCCTCCGTCGCCGGGCCGGAACACCTGCGGCGTATTCCCTTCCTTCCGTATTCTCGACAGGACCGCCCTCTTGTAGCATACTTGTTCTCTTCCCCCCGTCATGGCCGCGCCGCCGACCCGCACCATGCCCGCTTCAGGGGAATCCATCCTCAGAAAAAGCAGTGTGCCGCCGCAGGGCGACATGCTCCGGGGACAGCAATGAACAGAAAAACATACTCCGGCCTCGACCGCCTGCCCCGTGGGCGGGCATCCTCCATCGTCACACCGGGCTGCCTTGTTCTGGAAGGCGGCGCGCTCCGCGGTACCTACAGTGTGGGCGTGATGGACGCGCTCATGGAAGAAGACGTCAATCTGCAGTGCACCATCGGCGTTTCCGCAGGTGCGCTCAACGGCATAAGCTATGTTTCCGGCCAGATAGGCCGCTCGGCACGCAGCCCGCTGCGTTTCCGGCACGATCCGCGCTATTTCGGCTTCGGCGCGTTTCTGAGAAACCGCAGCCCCTTCGGCTTCGATTTCATGTTCGGAGAACTTTCCCGCACGCTGGACCCGCTGGATATGGAACGCTTCATGAGCCCGGAACGACGCTTTGTGGCCGTGGCCACCAACTGCCGTACCGGAAAGGCGGAATACTTCGAAAAAGGCGTCTGCGCCGACATCATGCTTGCCACGCGGGCTTCTTCCACCATGCCCTACATTTCCCGGATGGTGGACATGGAAGGAGCCCCCTATCTCGACGGAGGCTGCGCCTGCAAGATCCCCCTGCACTGGGCGCTGGAAAACGGCTTTTCCAACATTGTGGTCATCAAAACCCGGCCCGACGATTACCGCCGCAACCCCTCGGCGGGGCGCAGGCTCGCCCATCTCATCTACGGCAGGAAATGGCCGAAGCTTGCCGCGGCCCTTGCAGAAAGCAACGCCGACTACAACCGTCTCTGCGACGACATCGCCCGCCTGCAGCGCGAAGGGCGCGTGTTCGTCCTAAGCCCGTCGCGCTTCATGGACATAGGCCGCATGGAAAGCGATCTGGAAAAGCTGGGAGAATGGTACTGGCTGGGCTATCGTGACGCAAAAAACGCCATGCCCGCGCTCAGAAACTACCTGCAGAGAACGAAAGCGTAGGATATTCTGCAAAAACGGCCGCCTCTCCCGACAGGGCGGCGGCACATGCCCGCCCGGGGAAGCGGAGCAGCCAAAGCCCCACCTTTCCCCGCAAAGGACATGAAAAAGGCCCCCGGAGGGGCCTCAAGACAGGATAAGAAGGAGTCCTTACTTCTTCAGGGAAGCGAAGGATTCCAGCCCGAAACGGGGCTGTTCCTGCACCATGCCGGTATCGAGCTTGGCGCGCAGATCCAGCAGCGCACGGCGGATCTGCTCGGGGCACGACGACACCTTCGAGGTAGGACAGATGGGCATGTTCTCAAAGCGGCTGATCACTTCGTCGATGTGCATACCGCGGATGAGACGGCCTATGCCCTGGAGATTGCCCGGGCAGCCGCCCTTGAAGTCGAACCTGGTGATGATGCGGCTTTTCTCGTCCACTTCTATCATGTACATTTTGGAGCACACGCGCTCCGGTATGAAGACAAACTGCATGGAAATCCTCCCGTTGTGGAAAACAGTGTCTTACGAAAATCTCACGGCTCTGGCAAGGCGGCATCCATGCTTTGCCCGGAGCCGTCCCTCCGGCCTGCGCGCTTTTTCCCGGCATATCTTCGTACAGGAATTCTTTTCCGGCATATCTCGTAAAACCCGAGGTTGACGCCGCGCGATTTTGCCCTATCCTTTCCCGGTCGGGCCCTTTCGCATACTCAGTTCCCGGCTCCGCGCCGGAAAGGGGCCCCAAGGTCCGCCGCCGTTCGCGCGCCGGGCCCGCCGCACCCCGGCATCAACGCGCATCCGCGCCTTCAGGAAGGTTATTCATGAAAAAAAGACGCATAGTTCCCATTACCGTTCTGTCCGGCTACCTCGGCGCGGGCAAGACCACCCTGCTCAACCACGTTCTTTCCAATCAGGAAGGCTACAAGGTCGCCGTCATCGTCAACGACATCGGTGAAGTGAATATCGACGCCAGCCTCATCGCCCGAGGCGGAACCGTGGAAGTGGACGACAGCCTCGTGCCCCTTTCCAACGGCTGCATCTGCTGCTCGCTCAAGACCGATCTTCTGGAGCAGGTGCTCAACCTCATCGAATCCGGCAGATTCGACTACATTCTCATCGAAGCCAGCGGCATCTGCGAGCCTCTCCCCATTGCCCAGACGCTCTGCCTCGGCGACGAATCCCTGCCCAAGATATGCAGGCTCGACGGCATCGTCACCGTGGTGGACGCGCAGCGCATGGTGGATGAATTCCTGGGCGGACAGAAGCTGGTGGACGAGGATCTGGAAGAAGAGGATATCGCAAGTCTGGTCATCCAGCAGATAGAATTCTGCACCACCATCGTCCTCAACAAGGTGGACGGCCTCACCGAAGATCAGCTCGGCCTGCTCAAGACCGTCATCCGCAAGCTTCAGCCCGAAGCGAACATCATCGAAACCAACTACGGCAAGGTGGACGTGAAGTCCATTCTCGATACGGGCCGCTTCGACTTCGACCGCGCCTGCGCCTCCATCGGCTGGGTGCAGGCTCTGGAGGCGGACGCGCCTGCGGAAGAAGAAGATCATTCCCAATGCGATCATGAACACGGCCACTGCGTGCATGACCATGAACACCATGACCATGACGGACACCATGATCATGAGCACGGGCACGACCATCATGAGCACGGAGAAGGCCACGGTCATCACTGCCACCATCACCATCACGACGGGCACGAGCACGGCGAGGAATACGGTATTTCCACCTTCGTGTATTTCCGCCGCGCGCCCTTCAGCCAGAAGAAGTTCGAAGACTTCGTCAACGATGCCTGGCCTTCCAGCGTCATCCGCTGCAAGGGACTCATCTGGTTTGCGGATGAACCCGAAACCGCCTACCTGTACGAACAGGCTGGCCGCCAGATGACCGCGTCGCCCTACGGAGAATGGGTGGCCGCCGCTCCTGCCAAACGTCAGGCCGCCGAACGCCGGGTGGACAAGCAGCTCGACGCCGAATGGGATGAAACCTACGGCGACCGTATGCAGAAGCTGGTGTTCATAGGTCAGCACATGGACAAGGCGGCCATCTGCGCCGCACTGGACACCTGCCTCGAAAAATAGGTTCCACGCGCGGCCGGGAAACCGGCCGCGCTTTTTTGCGGCTCTGCCGCCTCTCTTCAGACCGGCCATGCCGGAAACACATTCCCATGCGCAGAAACATCGTTCCCATCACGCTGCTCACCGGTTATCTCGGCGCGGGCAAGACCACGCTGCTCAATCATGTTCTTTCCAATCAGGAAGGCTATAAGGTCGCCGTCATCGTCAACGACATAGGCGAAGTGAACATCGACGCCGCGCTCATCGAAAAAGGCGGCAACGTGGAAATGGACGACAGCCTCATCCCCCTTTCCAACGGCTGCATCTGCTGCACCCTTAAAGAAGACCTCCTCCAGCAGATTCTCGATCTCATCGCCACCTGCCGTTTCGACTACATTCTCATCGAAGCCAGCGGCATCTGCGAACCCATGCCCATAGCGCAGGCCATCACTCTGGGCAGCGAAGTCATGCCCACGGTATGCAGGCTCGATTCCATCGTCACCGTGGTGGACGCCATGCGCATGGCCGACGAATTTCTGAACGGCCAGAAGCTCCTGCAGGAAAACGATGACGACGATGTGGAAAGCCTGCTCATCCAGCAGATGGAATTCTGCACCACCGTGGTGCTCAACAAGGTGGACGAGGTCGCCCCTGAACAGCTTGACGAGCTTCGCGCCGTCATCCGCCAGCTCCAGCCGGAAGCCCGCATTCTGGAAACCAATTACGGCAGGGTGCAGGTAAAGGACATCCTCGACACGCACAGCTTCAACTTCGCGCGGGCAGGAAAATCCGCCGGATGGATACGCGCACTCCAGGCCCACGACGGCCACGACGAAGAACACGACCACGCGCCTCATGAACATCATCACGAACACGAAGAAGGCCATTCCCACGGCGAGGAATACGGTATTTCCACCTTCGTGTACTTCCGTCGCGCCCCCTTCGATCAGGAAAAATTCAGTTCCTTTGTGGAAATGAGCTGGCCGGAAAACGTCATCCGCTGCAAGGGACTCCTCTGGTTCAGGGAAAACCCGGCCATGTCCTACATGTTCGAGCAGGCGGGCAGGCAGACGGTGGCCACCCCCTTCGGCCGCTGGATGGCCACGGCCCCGGCGCAGCAGCGGGAGGAGGCGCGTCGCGCCAACCCGGAACTCGACCGAAACTGGGATGCGCGCTACGGCGACCGCATGATCAAACTGGTCTTCATCGGCAGGCACATGGACAGAGAGGCCGTCTGCGCCGCCCTGGACGCATGTCTTGCCGCCGACTGACCCCGTTCCCCTGCGCCCGCACCGTCGGCCTGTGCCGCGGGGCGGGCCTTCGCCGCAGCATCCTCCGCGCCGGATGACGCCGGAGCCCTTCCGGTGCAGAACGCTTTCTGCATGAAGCAGGGACGCCATCCCTGCCGCCACCGTAAAAACATAGCGGGCTTCCCCCGCAGCCGTGCTTTCTCCTGCCGGAACCTGAAAGCATTCCGCCGCCCAGCGGTACGAAATTCCCGAAGATCATTCCATAAACATATCTCTGCTCCCCTTTTATCTCCATGCCTCTTGTGTTACACTGGCCTCAATTTCAGGGGCAGAGGCTTTTTTCAGGGTTTCCCGGCCCTGCCCGCCGGCATCTGGAGCAAAGTATGCTGAATGGTTACGACGTGATAGGTGATATACACGGCTGCGCGGACAAGCTGGAGGCCCTGCTTTCCCGCCTGGGATATGAAAAAAGCGGCGGCGTGTGGAGGCACCCCGACCGCATGGTCATCTTTCTCGGCGATTATATCGACCGCGGCCCTCAGATTCTGGAAACGCTGACCCTCGTCCGCAACATGCGCGAAGCGGGAACTGCCGAATGTCTCATGGGCAACCATGAGTTCAACGCCGTCTGCTGGAGCACCCCCCGGCCGGACGATTCCGGCGAATATCTCCGCAGCCACAACGAAAAAAACACGGTGCAGCACGCCGCCACACTGGAACAGCTTGCCGACAGCTACAAGCCCTGGGTGCAGTGGATGCGGACCCTGCCGCTCTGGCTGGAAATAGGCGACCTCGGCGGGGAAGGAAACCGCCTGCACATGGTGCACGCCTGCTGGTCGCAGGAAGCCATGGACATGCTTACCGGCGGCGAATGCGGGGGAGAAAGCCTCGTTACGGGCAGAAGAGACGCCCCCTGCCTTGCGGAAGCGGGTTACACGCGCGCCTGCTGCGACAAGACAAGCTGTGAATATCAGGCCGTGGAAACGCTGCTCAAGGGGCCGGAACTTCCGCTGCCCGAAGGCATGACACTGCTCGACAAGGAAGGCAACGCAAGAAACAACTATCGCGTAAAATGGTGGCTCCCCATGGCAGAAAGCTGCCGCGACATGGCGCTCATGGGCTGTGAGAACCTGACCAGCATTCCCGAGGATGCCAGGCCGGAGCCGGGCTGCTGGGAAGCCCTTCCCGTGGAATATCCCACCTTTTTCGGACATTACTGGCGCAGCCCCGGCGAAGATATACGCCTGTATTCCCCGCTGGTGGCCTGCCTCGACTTCAGCGCCGTTGCCGGGGGGCCGCTGGTGGCCTACCGCTGGAACCGGGGCGACACCGCCCTGAGAAACGACCGTTTCGTATGGATCGGCAGCGGCGAGGATATCACCGCACGCTCCAGAAGGCTGTTCTTCCCGTAGAATACGCCGGATACATTCTGCGGAAACAGGCGGAACCGCTCTTTTGAGAAAGCGGTTCCGCCTGTTCTTTCTTCTTCTGAAAAATATTCCCCACGTCAATGCCCACGCGTGCGTTGCGTCAGGGCGGGGGAAGCGTACGGGAAGCCTGTATCTGCCAGGTTCCCGGTGTACTCCTGTGCCTCTGTTCCGCACCGCCCTGCGCTGTACCTCTCCCACAGGGCAGGAGAGAAGCCGTTCCGATGCAGAGCAATGTGCAGCCTTACGCCGAAAAGGAAACGTCGTCCTGTGATTCAGGATTTCTCGCGGGCGGCATCCTCAAGCTTTGCCGCACATCCCTGCACGGCTCTTTTCATGCCGTTGCCGAAATAAAAATTACCGTTCACCAGCGTATGAGAGAGCAGAAGCCGCTCAAAATCCTGCAGCAGCGTCTTGTCCGGCGTACGAAACTCCTCCCAGAAGCGGGAAAGAGGAATTTCCTCCGCACTCTGCGCAAGGCCGGGCATGGCGTAAATGGCCTTGCCCACACAGTACACCGCCTTACCGAGCTCCAGCGCCTGCATCCCCATGGTGCTGTTCAAAAGCACCACGGCCCTGCTCTTGCGCAGCATGTCCATGCCGTTGCCGCTTTCCACGAAAATAACGCGGTCCTCTATGCCGCAGGCCTCGCTGAAGCTGCGGATAAAACGGTCGTATCGGATAAGCCCGCTGTCCAGAGGATGATTGCGGATGACAAGGTGCGTACCTTCGGGCGCGTACTGGGCAAAGGATGTCATGACCCAGGCAATGGCTTCCTTCATGCCGCTGAAGGGGGAATAGCGCCGCACCTGCGAATCGGAATCCAGCTGGAGCGGAAAGAGAAAATACGGAGCGTCATCCAGTCTCTTCAGCGCCTGCTCCGAGGCCCTCATGCGGCTTGCCCTGGTGAAAATATGGGGTATCCATCCGCTGAAAAGCTCGCACAGATGCCCGTAGGGACGATGCGTGCGGTAAAAGGGGAAAAACGGTATGCCCAGAAGCGAAGCCCCGGCATAAAGCACGGCCTGAAGCTGGCGGCGGGCAATGGGGTTGAGGAAGGATGCGGGCTGAACAGGTTCCGGGCAGAGACGGCTTTGTTCACGCACCTGCTCCGGCGTATGCGGCAATGTGGAGTTGCCGTTCACCCCTCCTCTCTCCATGGTAATCCAGTGCGGGCGGAGATAGCCCTCGTCAAAAGCCCAGACCCGTATGCCGTGCAGCCTTGCGATATGCACGGCCTCGCGGTGATGAGGCCTCCAGTCGCCGAAAACCAGAAGATCGGTAACGGCGCGCTCTTCCATAAGCTCATGCACCCACCGGCTCCAGTCCGACGTACGGCCCTGATAGGCCAGCGCATCAAGCGGCCAGTCCAGCACATCGCCCCCGCAGAGGTTCACGCGGGTCACCTTGTGCCCGCGCGCGCTCATTTCCTGCCCCAGCAGGCGGAAAAAAGGTCCATGCGGCCCCTGAAGGAAAAGGTAGCTTGCCATCAGAACACCTTCCTTGCCAGAGAACGGAGTGCGGCGAACACGCGCACCATATACTTGCCGCGCATCTGCCCGCCGGGCTGGAGAAGGCGGCGGCAGACATCCTCCGCCGTGCAGAAGCTTGCCGTCTGCCAGTCGTAATAAGAGGGGTACAGCAGCAGAACGCCCGCCGTAAGTTCATCCAGCGTAAGGCGCGCCGTACGGCGGGACAAAAAGGCCCTGTCGGCGGCACAGTCTTCCGTCAGGCCCCAGCCTGCATAAAAAGGTCCGCCGTAGGCACATACCCTGACGCCCCTCAACAGCGCCTCAAAGCCGGTAAGAGAGGTAAGGGTGTGCACTTCATCCACCACGGCAAGCATGGCGTCCATGCGTATATCCCGCACCACTTCATCGGCCACACGCAGGGCATCGGCATCCTCTATCTTCCCTTTCCGGTTGCGTACTTCCACATCCGGGTGCGGTTTGTAGATGATGAAGGCATCGGGGTTGCGGCGACGTACTTCCTCAAGCAGTTCAAAATTACTGCGTATGCCGCACCCTCCTCGCCGCACCGAAGCGTCGTCCTCCACCTGACCGGGCACCAGAAGCACCCTGCGACCGGAAGGCCAGCGCTCGCGGGAAAGGGCCGTACCGCCCACATTGTACTTGGTCAGCCCTTTGGCCACGATGAATTCCCGGAGATTCCGGGCACGCAGACAAAGCTCGTCGTGATCCTCCCTTTCCGGCAGTCCCTGAAGAATCACTTCCAGATCGCTGGGCTGGGAGGGATCGTAATAAATGCCCCGACGGTCCAGCACCAGCGAATACGGCCACTGAAATTCCGACCCGAGCCCCACGGAACGGATGAAGCCGTCCTCCATGCGCACCAGCGGAACCCCGGCGTTGCGACACCGCTCCTCAAGACTGCCGCCCACGCATTTGGAGGACCATGCCACCACATCGCCGCCATGCCGTACGGCACAGGAAACGGCTCTCTGTTCACCGTGGAAGTATTTGAAGAAGCGAAACTCCGCCCCCGTGCTCTGCACAAAGGCCCGGGCATGGGGATGCTTCCACAGAGAATACCCGAAGCAGGCATGGAATCCCCGGTTGGCCTCGTTCTTTTCCCGCTGAACGGCAAGCCGGGCAATGGTATCGTGGATATCGCACCTCTCCCCGGTAACGGGATTCACATAACGGGCATAAAGCAGGTAGGCCGCCGCAAACACTTCAAGAAGACTGCGCTTTCCTGCACGGCGCGGGCAGGATACGGCATCCGTCGTAAGCCCCCAGCCCGCATAAAAAGGCATACCGAAAACATGCACTTCCCTGCCCAGCATGAGAGCCTCAAAGCCCATCTGGGAAGTAACGCAGTACACCACATCCGCCTGCCGGAGGAGAGAAAGGGGGGAAACATCATGGGCAAGGAGCACCGCTCCGCAGCGTTTCGCCTCTTCGGTAAGGTAGCCCTTCTTCTTCCCCGCAAGCACGTCGGGATGCGTTTTCACAAAAAGCCGCGCATGGGGAAAACGCTTTTTCGCATCTTCCAGCATGGCGGTAAAGGAAGAGGCATCCGCAAGCCCGAGGGAAACGGAAGCATCCCCCACCGTCTGATCGATGAGAAGCACGCGCGGCGAGCCCACTTCTTCCCTGCCGAGAAGCCCGGGTTCCGCTTCCGGCGCATGATTGTACTTGCTGAGGCCGTGCCGGATGATGGAGGAAAGCGCCTTTTCCGCCGAGGCCATGAGTTCGGGATTTTCCCAGCCTTTCCCGTTCAAAAGGTTTTCCAGACCCGAAGGAGCGGTGGCATCATAATAAATACCGGTGTGGTCCACCACCAGAGAAAGCGGATCGGCCCCTTCGCAACCAAGATTCAGGGAACGGAGAAAACCGTCCTCCACGGCAATATAGGGCAGGGCATGTTCCGTCGCATAGCGCCTGGCCTTTTCCGCCGTCGGCTTGTGACCCCAGCCTGCCACGGCGCACGGTTCGCCGCCCTGCTCTTTTCCCGCAAGGCGCACCTCCCCTCCCAGAAACGCGGCAAGGTGCGGAATACGGGAAAACTTACGGGAAAAAGCCAGGAAGAACGTACTCCCTCCCGGATGACCTGAAGAACTCTGCATAACCTTCCCCTCATCAAACATCTTCTCCCGGCCGCAAAGGCATACCCCCTGCCCGACGCCGCCGGTCTGAACTCCGCGCATCTTACTTTTAAAAAACAAAAGTTTCAAAAATTATACTGCACGGAACAATTATAAAAAAATGCAACATTTTCCTGCTGTTAGACACCATTGTCCATATTTTTGCAAGCATGGACGAACATATTTTTTCCCAAACCGTTCCCCTCATTTCGTAAAACAGCATATAATGGCATGATATTATTTTTTAATTTTTCCATCATCACAGCCAGGGCGTTCCCCTTGCCGCCGCTCCGGCAATTCCGGGGGAAGCCCTTCAAGAAAATGAAGCGCGCCCCTCATACCACAGCTTACGCCCGGCACTCCCGCACTCGACCATGGCTCCCCCCGCCTTTTCATTTGACTGCATATTCATGCCCCTATGCCTTTTCCGATAAAAGTCCGCCCCTTCTGCACCGCCGCATGACAAAAAACGTTCCCCGTCATGTGAAGAGTACGGCATACGACAGGGAACATTCTTTTACGGCACGGCACGACCGGATTCTTTCGGCACTAAAACATCACACGCAGGCCGAGCATGACCTGATGCATGTAGTTGCGGTGAAGTTCCAGCCGTATGGAATTGCACGTCGTATCCGTACCGCCCATAAACACGAAACGATAGCCCATGTCTACGGAAACATGCCTGTTGAACGTGTAAGAACAGCCCAGCCCCACCTGTCCGGCAGGCACGGAATCCGTGCTTTCCGTAGATATGCCCATGCCGCTGCCTTTGGTGGAAAGAAAGGCCATACCGGCCCCCGCGCCGATATAAGGAGTAAACCCGCTGCTGGTCGGGATATCCGCATAGGAATGGAAAAGCAGCGTCTGTACCCCGATCTTTGCCCGGAAGGGAAAACGCCTGCGGAAAACCTTTATGCTCGCCGTTTTGGAAATATGGTCGGAAGCGCCGTACTCCAATTCCAGCCGGACGGGCACATCGAACTTCGGCGCAAAATCATAGCCGAGTGCCAGCGCCCCTCCGGCCCCGGCCCCGAATACTCTTCTCGGCCCCCAGGTGGAGGTATGCAGATCCAGAGTCCCCCGGGTATGCTGTACGGAAAAGGAAAACTTCGGGGCAAGATATACCCCGCTTCCCGAAGCACAGGCAAAGGAAGGCACTATAACCATTGCCAGAGCAACAAGGAAAAAAATTCTCTTCACTTCATCCTCCAGAAAAAAGTATGTCATGGACGAATCGACCATGACATACTTCTTCCAGAGGACAATGATATTGAAATTTATTTAATGTTATATTGAATAAATATAAAGTATCCTATGTGATAATGCATATGCAATATAAAAACACATCATATCATAGGCGTGCATGTTTTATCTGAAAATCATCAGCGGTAGCCCTGGGGATTTTTTTTCTGCCAGTTCCAGGTATCGCGGCACATGTCGTCAAGGCTGCGCCTTGCCTGCCAGCCCAGCATGGTCCGCGCCTTCCCGGCATCGGCCCAGAACTCGGGCAGATCGCCCGCACGGCGGGGGCCGAACTCGTACTTCACCGCAACATGGCTGTTGCGTTCGAAGGCCTTCACTATTTCCAGCACGCTGTACGGAGTTCCCGTGCCGAGGTTGAACACTTCCAGCCCCCTGTGCGCCGCGGCGAACTCCACCGCCTTCACATGGCCTTCCGCAAGATCCGCCACATGAATGTAGTCGCGGCGGCAGGTTCCGTCCGGCGTGGGGTAGTCGTTACCGAATATGGTCAGATGATCGCGCCTGCCCACGGCCACCTGCGCGATGTAGGGCATGAGATTGTTCGGAATCCCCTGCGGGTCTTCCCCTATTTCGCCCGAAGCGTGGGCCCCTATGGGGTTGAAGTAGCGCAGCAGCACTACGGAAAGCTCCCCATCCGCCACGGCCGCATCTTCAAGAATCTGCTCCATCATGGACTTGGTCCACCCGTAAGGGTTGGAACAGGAACCTTTCTTCATGGTCTCCACATAGGGAACGGGGTTTTCCTCACCGTACACCGTTGCGGAAGAGGAAAACACGAAGTTCCGCACCCCGGTCTTCTTCATGCATTCCAGCAGCGTCAGCGTGGTGTCGATGTTGTTGCGGTAATATTCCACGGGCTTTTTTACCGATTCGCCCACGGCCTTCAGGCCCGCAAAATGGATTACGCAGTCCACAGGATGCTTTTCCATCACGGCAAGAAGGGCTGCGCCGTCGCGTACGTCCACGTTGTACGCGGGCACGCTCCTGCCCGTGAGCTTTTCCACACGCTTCACCACTTCCGGGCTGCTGTTGCGGTAGTTGTCCGCCATCACCACGCCGTAGCCTGCTTCCAGCAGACTCACCGCCGTGTGCGAACCTATGTATCCGGCCCCGCCGGCCAGCAAGATGTTCATGAAGTCTCCTTAAACAGGCCATTTTTCCAGCATGAACCTCGGTAAGAACGAAAACCGCTCTCTCATGCTGCGAAAAATGCCATAACCCGGCGCAGGAAGCTCTCTTCCCGCACCGGGATAGACACAAAATCAAACGCTCCTGTCTGATAAAAGCATCAGTCTCTTTCAAACAGGTCACGGGTATAGACTTTATCCATGCAGTCCTTCACTTCCTCAGCCATGCGGTTGACCACGATCACATCGGACATGGACTTGAAGGCCTCGAGGTCGTGAATGACGGCGAAATCCTGAAAGACATCCTGACTCAGCGTAGGTTCGTAAATAACGACCTCCACGCCTTCATCGCGCAGCCTGCGCATGACGCCCTGAATGGCCGACTGACGGAAATTGTCGCTGCCCGCCTTCATGGTCAGGCGGTAAATACCGACCTTCTTCGGCTTACGGGCAAGAATCTGATGGGCGATAAAGTCCTTGCGCGTACTATTGGCTGCCACGATGGCGGCAATGATGTCGTTGGGAGTACCCTTGTAGTTGGCCAGAAGCTGACGCGTATCCTTGGGCAGGCAGTAGCCGCCGTAACCGAAGGAAGGATTGTTGTAGTGGGAGCCTATGCGCGGGTCCAGCCCCACACCCCTGATGATCTGCCGCGTATCCAGACCATGCAGTTCGGCATAGGTATCAAGTTCGTTGAAGAACGCCACGCGCAGCGCAAGGTAGGTGTTGGCAAAGAGCTTGATGGATTCCGCCTCCGTGGCGTTCACCATGAGGGTGGGGATATCCTTGTCCATGGCCCCTTCCTGAAGCAGCGCGGCAAAGCGCTCCGCACGGGCACGAAGGTCGGCGGAGCATTTCCGGGGAGTCCCCACTATGATGCGGGAGGGGTGCAGATTATCGTAAAGCGCCCTGCCCTCACGCAGGAACTCCGGCGAGAAAATAAGGTTCGGCAGGCCGGGCCACGCCTTGCGCAGCCCTTCCAGATACCCTACCGGTACCGTGGACTTGATGACCACCGTGGCGGTGGGGTTGACCTTTTCCACCAGCCGGAGCACCGCGTCGATGGAAGATGTATCGAAATGGTTCTGCTCCACATCATAGTTGGTGGGCGTGGCAATGATGATGAATTCCGCATCGCGGTAGGCGGATTCCCCATCCGTAGTGGCGGAAAGGTTCAGCGGCCTTTCCGCAAGAAATTCCTCAATTTCCTTATCCACGATGGGGGACTTTTTCTGATTAATAAGTTCCACCTTGGAAGGAACGATATCCACGGCCTTCACACTGTTATGCTGGGCAAGCAGTACGGCCAGGCTCAAACCGACGTAGCCGGTTCCGGCAACGGCAATGTTCATTGCACTATCCTCTCTCATTAATCATAAGATGGAAAACATAAAGGAAAATCTATATCATACAATTCATCATGCAATATAAACATCATTTTTTGTATTAAATCTTCATCATTTTTTGCAAAAAGAATATTTTTATCTTTCCCTTTCCATTCTTTTGTTGTCAAAAAAAAGAAAATAATTGTATTTCCAAATCTTTTATAAAATATATTTCTTTTTATATTTGAATCTACTATAATCTGTTCTAATATAACTATATACTTGTTTTTATATTTAAAACAATTTATCAATTCATTACTATATTCTATTATTTTATCAATTTTACTATTATATAAATATCTATGATGATAAAAGAACACTACAGCATCGTTACTATTCTTTAAATCAATAAGTCTATTTATTTTTCGAATAAAACTTTCTCTATCATTTTTTTTATCAACTACATTATGATGTGTAAATTCAAATCCATTTGAACATGATTTTTCAAATAATCCATCTTCAGGAGTATTAAATATTTTTTTATTTCTATAAAATTGAGGAAATTGACAATTATTATCTTTTTCTAAAAATTCCTTATTTATTAAATTTTTAAAATTAGTTTGAAACAACTGATAACTATAAAAAATATTACACCGAGAAAAAGAGAATGGTGTAGAATAAGATTTGATACCATAGCGCTGAATAACCATATCAGGCATACAATTTTCACCAAGAGATAAACAAATCATAAAAAATATACCTCCTAAGTTCAGTTTTATTATTGAAAGAAAATACTATTCTTAGCATACTTCCAAAAATAATTTGCATAGATCGAATTTTTATCATTCCACGGTTTCACTTTATCTGCATAATGAATAATACTTAAACTATTTAAAGCATCATCAATTTCTTCTTTTGTTACTTTATTTTCTGATATAAAATTATCTAGTTGAAAATAATATTTCGTCATTATATTATATTTAAATGGAATATTCATAATTTTTCCAACACAAGAAACATTTAAAATATCCTGATCTTGACAATCATAATTTTTATTAATGAGATCATAAAATTTATTAATAAGCTTATCTTTAATTAATAGTCTATTATTAATAATTAAAACACCTGCATTGACATAATTTTTAGTATCAATATTTAATCTATTTCTATGTTTTTTATTATCAAATGCATACGCTTTAACTCCAGCAATATAATTATCTTTTATATTTATTTTATATAAATCACGGATATCACAATTTATAACTGTATCACAGTCAATATATATAATTTTATTCAGATAAGATAACACATTAGGAATCGCAAGCCTATAAAATGTTTGATAAGTAATATGATTAATTGTTGTCTTTACACCTTTAAATTGGTTTTCCATATTTATAAATTCAATATAATGACCACTACTATAAACAATATTTTCAAGTTTACTTATATTACTTTTTTCAAAATCACTATTTACCATGACAAAAAATAATACTGTTGTTTTATTTCCGACATTTTTAATAATACTTTGTATAGATACAGCCATATACTTTGCATAATTATTATCAGTAGCATACACAACAGGAATATACTCATTTGACATAATTTCCATATATTGATTATAAAAATTTTTATTATAAATATAATTTTTACCATAATCATCAATATCTAATAATTTAAAATATTTATTTTTTAATGAACATTTCATTTTTATTTTTGTTTTATCATCTATTGTATTTATATAATACATGCACGCCTGTAATGATTTATTTACATATGTTCTTTTTTGACTTTCATACACACCTAATTTTATTAGTTCTTTTTTTAAATTAAAAAATGCAAGACATATACTTTCCCAAGAAGAAGATTTACTTCTTTGTAAGGAATTGGGATTATTTGTTCTATAATTAACCAAAATTTCATTAACTAGTGAAATTTTTTCAGCTTGAGCCAACAATGAATATATAAAGACCGTATCATTGGAACTTTTTGTATTGCCAAATTTCACACCAACTTTTTTAATAAAACTATATTTAATAAGTTTATTCCACGCTAAACAAGAATTAGCCTGAAATAATTTTTCTCCAAAATCTATATAACTGGATACATTCTTATCTGGAAATAATTCAGGAGATACAGGAAATTTACAAGGCTGAAATATATTATCCTTCATATTATATTCTTGAGCATTAAATACAACAATATCTGCATTTGTTTCTTTTGCACGATTATATATAACTTCAAGCATTTGAGGTTCAAAAAAATCGTCAGAATCTAAAAATAATAAATAATTACCTTTTGCATATGACATACCTGTATTTCTTGCTACACCAGCATATTGGTTTTTTTGCGTATAAACACTAATAAAATCATATTTTTTTTCATATTCCCTTAATATATTCAATGTATTATCAGTTGATCCATCATCAACACATATTATTTCAAAATTAGAAACTGTTTGTTTAATTAAACTATCAAGACACTGACGTATAAAATCTTTACAATTATATACTGCTATAATAACAGAAATATCTATATTTCTTTGTTTATGTATTTTTTTGTTTTCAAAATTCTTATATATATTATATAATGTAAAAGGAAGTACAAAAATACCATACCATTTGTGCATTTTATGTACAATTTCATATCCAATTTGATATGATAAATGACCTTTTACCTTATTTTCTACCTCTTTCTTTTCATATTCCTTTTGCATATATAATTTTTTATTAATGTTATTCAATTCATTAATTTTATCCTTTAATCTTATATTTTCATTGCTTATCTTTTCATTTTCAATACATTTTTTTTCATCATGCTTTTTATAATCTATTAATATATTATTTATCTCTTTTATTACTTTATCATCAAATAAACTCATAATAACTTATCCTCCACTATAAACAATTACCACAATAAAAAAATACACAACAATGGCTGATATATTATTCTATTTTTTCATACTAATACCTCTCAAAAATTTTATAATATATAAATAAATAACCATTCTATATATTTTTAATTTTGTAATTTTTATTTTATTATATCTATTTCTTTCTACAATTATAAAAAAATCTATTTCTTTTACTACACTTAATATATCATGTATATTTACATTTATTATTTTCATTCTACTATATAAATTTTTTACTAATATATAATATAAATCAAAAAATCTCTCTTTTTTAGATATATCTAAACCATTTTTAATTCCTATAAGATAATCTAATGATTTTCTTCTATCCCATATATTTTTTTTATGCCCTTTTCTATATAAATAACTACATTTTTTCATTCCATAAAAGCATCTTATTTTTACCATTACCTGTATAAAAAACAAAGAATCCTGAAATCTACGCAATGAAGGAAATAATAAATTTCCACAAATTAAACATTTTCTTCTATATAAAAAACGATAAAAACCACCTTCATGCTGATATTCACAAAAACTATAAATTCTATCATCATCAAAAATGTATTCATAAAATTGTTTTTTATTTATTTCTCCATTTTTACTAACATAAAACATTGACCCACCACACACATCAACATTCTGCTCCACAGCCTTGTGGTACAGCGTTTCCAGTACATCATTCGAAGGATACAGATCATCGCTGTCCATAAAGGCGATGTATTCCCCACGGGCTACAGCCATGGCCCGGTTTCTGGCAGGGCCTGCACCTGTGGAGGAGGGTTGATGCATCACCGTGATTCTGGCATCGCGCGAGGCGTATTCTTCGGCTACAGCGCCGCTGCCGTCGGTGGAGGCGTCATCCACAATGAGCACTTCGATATTCCGCAGGCTCTGGGAAAGAACGCTGTCCAGGCATTCCCGGAAGTATTTCCCGCTGTTCCACACGGGAATAATCACGCTGACCGCTGGATGTTCCATGCCTACAGCCCCACAGCCACCTTGGTGGCCACGGCAATCTGGTAGAGTATCTGCGTGATGCCCTTGGCCAGTTCCAGATTCTTGGTATCCACGCGGGGCATGACCAGAATGCGGTCCCCGGCATGCACGCCCAGTTCCGCAATGGGGCCCACCTCCCCGTTCATGCGAGCAACAAGAATGTTGTCCTCATCCGCACGGTCGGTAAGGCCACCTGCGCTCTTCACATAGTCTTCCGCCTTCATGGCGGCATCGAAGGTCACGGCCTTGGGCAGAAGCACCTCGCCGGATACCTGCACCACGTCGCTCTTCTGCGGAATGACCACCTCGTCGCCGTCTTCCAGCAGAAGGTCGCGCACCTGCCCGCCCCGGCTCACCACCACCACGCCGTCGGGCGTGAGGCTTGCCGCACGGCGGATGAAGTCCTGCACCAGTTCCGCCTCGCGCACGCGGATCTCGGCTTCCTCCGCCGTGGCGGACGTGGCCGTGAGCGCGGAACGCTCCAGGCGGTGCAGGGAATCTTCCAGTATGGTCTTCTGCTGACGCGCCACGCTCTGGCGGCGCACATACACGGCGGAAACATCGGCTAGGGCAGGGTCCACCTCCACATAGGCAAGCAGAGAGCGCAGCGTGGTGCTGTTCTTCACCGGAAAGCGCGATGCCCCGCGTATGGCTCCGCTCACCGAGGCCATGATGGTGCGGCCACGCGTATCGGCCACGAATTCCACGCTGTCGCCGTCCGCAAGGCGCATGGAGGAAAATTCCTGCATGGTCATGTATTCATTGAAGGGCCTGCCGCCCCGGATGCCCGTAACGCTCACATGCGTGGCGCTGGAAAGCGGGCTGCCGTAGGCGATGAGCTGCGAACCCGTGGCCTGCCCCTTGAACTCATACCGGGCTTCCTGCCGCAGCATGCCGTAGGCCGCCACACTCACCCCGCGTTCTCCCACAAGGATGACGTCGCCTTCCTTCAACCGGATGTCGGGCATGTTGCCGTTGAGGGCGAAATCATAAAGATCAAGGCTCGCCACCACCTTGTTGCCGCGCTTCACCTTCACGTTGCGGAAGGTGCCCCGGTTCGGCGTAATGCCTCCCGCCCTGTCGAGGTACGACATCACGGAATCCACGGGGCTGCCCGCATAGCGGCCCGGCTGGTTCACAAAGCCCGTCACATACACGGCCACGGGCTGGGAACTCTGGAGGTTGACGTAGATGTTCACGTTGTCGGTGAAAACCGAGGCAAGGCGCGAACGCACCGCCCCCTGCAAAGCGGACTGCTTGAGCCCTGCCACTCGCACAGGCCCCACTTCCGGCAGAAAGATATTGCCCTGCTGGTCCACGGGCAGCACGTCGTCATAGGTTTTCGCGCCCCATACGCGCACCATGATGCGGTCGCCGGGCAGGATGACATAGTCGCCGTTCATGCCGTCGCTGTAGGTTCCCGCAAAATTTCCCCGGAACAGATTGGCCCCGAAGGGGGCAAGCAGTGCGGAAGCCGAAGGCGCAAGCCCTCCCTGCGCCCAGGCGGGCGGCGCGTCCATCACCGTGGGGGTGGACTGCTTTTCCCGGTACGGCGCCGAAGAATCGAACACCGGATAGCCCCCGGGCGTGGACTGGGAAACCACATTCATGCCGTTTCTGGCCGAGGCAGGCAGCCCGCCCTGCATGGGCGTGCCCGATGCCATGGAAGAGCCGCCGTACTGCGCCGCCCCGCTGTAGTTCTGGAGCGGATTCTCCGCTGCAAAAACAGGCTGAGCACAGAGCGTGCAGAGCGAAAATAGTATGCCGGCGTGGTATATCGCTTTCATATTAAAATCCCGCATGTTCTCGGATGGACGCCCATACCAGCGACACGATGCCCAGAAGGAGCAGCAGCGCCGCAAAAACATAGAGCGTGAAAAGGAAAGGCCGGGGGTACAGAGATTCGTCCGGCAGCGTGGGCTGCTGATACGCCACCACATAGCGCGACTGCGCCATCTGCTGGATGCGCGCCTGCTCCAGGGAGGTCATGGCCGAAACAAGCTGCTTCTGGGCAAATTCCGCCTCTATGGTCAGGTCTTCGTACTCGGCCACAAGGGAGTTCAGGTTGCCCTGCACGGTGCTCTGCCCGGCCACGCGCAGCTTTTCTTCCCCAAGCTGCTTTTCCACCGCCGCAAGGCGCCGGTTCAGCGACTTCAAAAGCGGAGCTTCCGCGTTCATGTACGATTTTGCTTCCGATATCTGGGTGCGGAGCGTCGTGGCCTCGGCTTCCAGCCGCGTCACCAGTTCCTGAAGACCGGCAGCCGTACTCTTGGGGTCGATGAGATTGTGGGTGTCGCGGAATTCCCGCATGGCGCTCTGCGCATGGCGCACACGCTCTTCCGCACGGCTCACTTCCTCGCGCGCAAGTTCCACCGCGTCGTGGCGTGCGCGCTCGTTCATGGCGTTCACCAGCGCTTCGCTCCGCTTTAAAATGGCCTGCGTGAGCTTCTGCGCCATTTCCGGCGTGTAGGCCTTCACTTCCAGAGAAATGATGCCCGTATCCACATTGAGCTGCGGCAGTACCGCCCAGCGCCAGTAGCGGGTCAGTTCGTCCTGCGTGGGGTGCTGCCACAGACGGGAAATCACATCGTATTCCCGATCGCTGTAATGGCTTACCAGCCCCAGTTCCCCGTCGATATCCTGAGCAAGGTCAAGGCTCTGAATATAGTCGTTGATGATGTAGGCATCGTTCCCCGTGGAGCCGGAAGTTCTCAAAAACATGGAGGCAAGATCCGTGCCCCCCGAAGCCGACGTATCGGAACTGCGTATGGCAAAGCTCGCGCTCGATACGTACATGGGCGAGGCCAGCATGAGAAAATAGAAAAAGGCCAGCACCGTGGGCAGCACCAGCGCCGTGATGAAGGCACGTTTCTTCATCCAGCGGCGCAGTCTGCGCCACAGCGTTTTGGCGTACTGCCGGGTAAGGGCCACATTATTTTTTTCCACGGCACATCCCTTCATAAACCGACAGCGCCTCGTCCAGCGTGTCGAAAAAAATCAGCTTGCCGCCCTTTAAAATGGCGGCGTTGTCGCAGTTCGCCCGTATGACGGAGGTGCTGTGCGCCACCACCAGCAGCGTGGAGTGGGCCTTTCTTTCCTGAAAAACCCTTTCGCTCTTGGCGCGGAAGGAGGCGTCGCCCACGGCGTAGCCTTCGTCGATAAGGTAGAAATCAAAACCGATGGCCATGCTCAGCCCGAAGGCCAGCTTTGCTTTCATGCCCGAGGAATAGGTGCGGATGGGCATGTCCATGTAGGGGCCAAGTTCGGAAAAATCCTCTACGAAATCAGTCACCTGTTTGATATTCGCCCCGTAGATGCGGCAGGTGAAGCGCATGTTCTCCCGCCCGGTGAGGCTGCCGTGGAATCCCCCGGAAAAGCCTATGGGCCAGGAAACACGGCTGGTGCGCTTGACCCGCCCCTTGTCCGGCGATTCCGCCCCGCATATCACACGCATGAGCGTGGACTTGCCCACGCCGTTCAGGCCGAGAATGCCCATGTTCACGCCTTCGCGGAAAATGTGGGACACATTGTCCAGCACCACCTTGCGGCCGTGCGGCAGGCCGTAGCTTTTGCACACGTGAGAAAGCTCGATCATACCAGCCGCCTCCGCACATAGCGTTCCATGAGAAAGCCGAGGCACAGGCATGTTACGGTCACGGACACCAGGTATTCAGGACTGTAGGAAATGGTGCTGTACCCGCGGGAAAGGCATACCCTGCCCCATTCAATGATCTGAATCAGAGGATTGTACCAGAGATACCGCAGCACATAGGAAGGCAGCATGGTGGCGGAATAGAACAGGCCGGAGGCAAAAAAGAGAATACGCATGACCATGGGCACGATTTTTTCCAGCGTGGGGTACAGCACTGCCAGAGAGGCACAGAGCATCCCCACACCGAGGCCCAGAAGCGGCGTAAGCAGAAGAAGAAACAGCAGACCCCCGAAATCGGTAAGGTAAAACGGCATACCGCAGAGCATACCGATGGTAATGAGAAGCAGAGCCGCCACCACTTCCGTGGCCCAGACGATGGCGGCGCGGGAAAGCATGAGATCCACGGGCGTGACCTGCGGAAAGGTCAGCAGCGCCCTGTTTCCGGCTACCGCACTCATGCACTTGCTCAATATCCCGCTGAACATGTTGTAAAAACCGAACCCTGCCAGCAGAAACATGAGGATATGCATACCATGGGGAGCCTTAGCGCCTACCATATAGCGCATGGCCCAGAACACCCCCATGCCCCACACCGTCTGGATAAGCGCCCACAAGTAGCCCAGGCGGGAGGTGCCGTAGATGGTATGCACCTCGCGCATCATCAGGGCATAGATGACGCGACCCTGCACGGTAAGCGCGCTGTCCATGGCTTATCTCTGCACGTTTTCAAAAATCGGCTCGGCCGTCGTCCAGCCCGAAGCATCCCTGCATGCGGCAATGCGGTGGGTGATGCCCCCGGCGCGAACCGCCGCCCTTCTGCACGTCTGCCCGAGGCCGGACGTGTAGGAAGATTCCAGCATCACCAGGCTGTCCATGCCGAAAGGCGTGGGCATGAGCGCCTCTTCCCCCACCTGCATGCGGGAAAGCGCCAGCGCAAAGGCATCCCCGGAAGGCGCCGCCGCTTCCGCAGGTGCAGAAGGCACGGAAGGCTGCTTCTGCACGCAGCCCGAAGCAAGGGCACAGACAAGAAACGACGCCGCAAGGCACGCAAAGGCCCTGCCGCCTGAGCGGAGGCTGCCCGGAACAAGACGAACAATCATTGGAAGGCCCCCTGCGAAGGATCGGCCTGACCGCCCTGCATCTGCGACTGAAGAAGAAAAGCCTCGGAGGAATAGTGCCCCAGGCGGCTGCGTACATCCTTGTACGTTGCCCCGTTCTGAAGCAGCGAATGCACGAAGATATGACGAAGGTCGTTCAGGCGCAGGGTGGGACGCCCCAGCTCGCGGCGAAGCTTGTCCCAGAAGGCGAACACCGTGACCACCCTCTCCCCCGTGGCGGGGCGGAAGAACAGCCATGGCACGTCGGCACGCACGGGCAGCTCGGCAATGAGCCTGACCGCCGCCTCGCTGAGCGGCAGACGGCGCACGACTTCGGAGCCGCGGCGTACGGCAAGGCTGCGGCCGGGAAGATCTACATCCGCCCTGCGGGCATAGAGAATTTCCGACTTGGAAGCTCCGGTCAGAAGCAGAAGGTGGATGGCCCGTGCCGCAATATTGTTCCGATACAGAGTAAGAAGCCCGATGAGGCGCTGCTTTTCCGAAGCGGAAAGCACCTCCGGGCAGCGCGGAGCGCTGCGGCGGCACACGGCATGGCGGAAGGCTTCGTCGCTTGCCAGCACATGCCAGCGTACCGCACAGTTCAGAATATACTTCAACAGCCAGAACAGCCGGTAGCAGGTATTGTGCGACAGCCCGGCGGCAAGGAGCTCTTCCTTCCACCGGCAGAGCTTCTCCTCATCAATATCCTCAAGCCGGCAGTCCCCCAGATAGGGCAGAATATGCCGGTGCACATACCTCACATCCGTCTGCCAGCTGCGCTTGTGTTCCCTGATGTAGGGAACATACCTGGTATGAATGAATTCGCTCAGCACCATACGCCCCGCTGTTTCGTGCAAGAATTGAAAATTCTTCAAGGAGAAAAGCCTGGCTTTCCCCCTAGTAACAGAAGATATGACAGCAGGGAGTGTTTTCTTTATATATTTTAGCATGTTACATTGAATAATCTTCCTGTTCTTCCGGTATAAACTGACAACACCGCAACAAACATGCGTGAGGGGTCGAACAGTATTATTTTTTTTTGCTATAAAATATAATATGTTAGTAGAGTCTCTTTCTTTTTCACCCTTGTCAGAATTCCGATATTTGCTATCGTGCGTTCATATCTTCTGTTGTGAAAACAAAAGGATGCAGAAAAGGCGACGCTCAGAGCTCTGAGCGTCGCCTTTTCTGCACTCTTTTCAAGGAGAAAGCATGAAACTACGCGGTCCGGGGCAGGAATATTCTCAGCACGGGAGGTTCCCGGGGCAGGCCTGCTGCCTTTGGGCATGAAAAACGGCGGCCGGGGTTCCCCTGCCGCCGCAGTTTTCAGTTTTTCAAGTGACCTCTAAAAACGCAGGTCTCTTTCTCCGGCCTCAAGCCGCTTCAGGTATTCCATGGTCTGGGTTCTGCGCCTGTCACGGGTGATGGATTCAAGTTCCGCCGCAATCATGCGTTCGCCGAGTTCCTTCAATTCTTCGTCGGCATAGTCGAGCAGATATTCCTTGAAGGTAAGCATGGCATTGGGCTGGCAGCAGTTGCTGATTTCGCCGCTCTTGGCAAGGGGCATGAAGCGGTCGCCCGTACGGCCGGAACGGTAGCAGGCCGTGCAGAAACTCGGCAGATAACCGTCGCGCACAAGCCCCTTGAGCACATCTTCCGGCTTGCGCTCGTCGGCAAGATGAAACTGCGGAGCTTCGCCAGGAATCTCACGACCGGGGTGGGCATAGCCGCCCACGCCCACACAGGAACCCGCGCTCATCTGCGACATGCCGATATCCAGAAGTTCGCGGCGGAACTCTGCGGATTCTCTGGTGGTAAGTATCATGCCGGTATAGGGCACGGCGAGGCGCGTCACGGCAATGAGGTGCTTGAAGTCGCGGTCGTTCACCAGTTTATAGGCGGAATAGTCCACACCTTCGGCGGGCAGCAGCCGGGGGAAGGAAATGGTGTGCGGCCCCACTCCGGCCACGGCCTCCAGGTGCTCGGCATGCATGAGCAGCCCCATCACCTCATAGTGCCAGTCATACAGGCCGAAAAGCGCGCCGATGCCCACATCGTCCAGCCCGCCCTGAAGCATACCGCGATCCATGGCTTCCGTATGCCATTCATAGCTGGCCTTGGGGCCGCCCATGTGCATGAACTCATAGGTAGGCTTGTGGTAGGTCTCCTGAAAGAGAATGTAGGTGCCAAGCCCGGCATCCTTGAGCTTACGGTAATTTTCGGCAGTGGTGGCGGCAATGTCCACGTTCACACGGCGGATGGCTCCGTTGCGCAGCTTCGTGGAATAAATGGTGTGCATACACTCCAGAATATAGTCGATGGGGCAGTTTCTGTCGTCTTCGCCCGCTTCCAGCAGAAGACGCTTGTGCCCGAGCTTTTCCAGCGCCAGCACCTCTTCGCGCAGCTCCTCCTGGGAAAGCTTGCGCCGCACCGTTTTGTTGCTGGCATGGAAACCGCAGTAGCGGCAGTTGTTCACGCAGTAGTCGGAAAGATACAGGGGCGCGAACATGACGATGCGGCGACCGTAAATGTGTTCCTTGATTCTGCGGGCCAGCGCATACATGCGCTGCCGGATCTCTTCATCCTCCACATGGAGCAGCACGGCGGCTTCCCTGTGGGTAAGGCCTCCGTATCCTGCGGCCTTTTCCAGAATGCGTTCCACTTCGGCCCTGTTCAGGGCCGCTTTTCTCCCCTCTTCCAGAGATTCCATGATCTCGGCATGGTCGATGAACTCGTTGGAATCGAGCGAGCGGACATTATACATAACACTTCCCCCGGCGGACAAGCCGCCCCGGCAAAAGCCGGCTATGGCAGAAACTGCCGTTCAGACAAGGCGCCCAGGGAAAAGAAAAGGCGCCTTCCCGCAAGGAAAGGCGCCCGGAATACAAAAATACCTCGCCGGCGGCGGGGCGGGCGGCACAGACCTTTCTGCCCGGAACGCGCGGAAGCGCTCTTCGCAGTCGGGATACCGTAACGAAAAGCCGCAGATGCGGCGATCCTCCCGGAAGATGAATCCGCCGGTCGGATGAGGGGCATCATACGCTTTCTCCTCCCTGTGGCAAGAAAAAGAAATCTCCTTCTCCTGCCGATCCTCTCTCCGCGTTTCTTCATGGTTTCCGGCGGAGCCTCGTCGCGTGTTCGCCGGCGCCGCGCCTTTCTCACGGCTTGACAGCGCGCGCCGTTGCTGAAAGCATCGTGCCGTTCCGGCGCGCTTCAAAAAAGGGGCTTTCGCGCGCCGCAGCCCTGCCCCGGACTCATGAACATAAGGATACGAACATGGAAGAAAACCGCCTCGGCATTGTCGGCATCATTGTGGAAGATATCGAATCCTCCGCCGCTCTCAACGCCATTCTGCATCAGTACGCCGACATCATCGTCGGCCGCCTCGGCATTCCCTATCGCGACCGCGGCGTCTCCATCATCTCCCTCGCCGTGGACGGCAGCAATGAGGCCATTTCCGCCATGACCGGCAAGATAGGCCAGCTTGAACACGTTTCCGTGAAGTCCGTCATCACCAAAATGTAAGGGCGCACATCCCGGCCATGGCCGTTCCGGCGCCGTGGCCGGTCCCTTTCCCCATCCCCCGGCAATACATGCCGAAGAAGCCGGGCATCCGGGAATGCTCGTTCCGGGAAACGACGTAAAAATCTCTTCGTACGGCGGCGTTCGCTTTATTTTCCCGAAAAAAAGGCCTATGTTCGGGGCCGACTTCACGCATCCGGGAGATATCATGCGAGAAATTTCCGTCGACCTCATACGCGACACCGTGGCCCGCCTTGCCGTCGAGGCCTGCTGCCGCCTCCCCGAATCCACGCTGTCCGCCATGCGCCGCGCCAGAGAATGCGAGCTTTCCCCCACGGGCCGCGACGTTCTCGGTCAGCTTATTCAGAACGCCTCCATAGCCTCGGAGGAAAATGTCCCCATCTGTCAGGATACCGGGCTTGCCGTGGTCTTTGCCGAAATAGGCCAGGAAGTACACATCACGGGCGGCCTTTTTGAAGACGCCGTAAACCAGGGCATCGCCAAAGGCTATACGGAAGGATATCTGCGGAAATCCTCGGTGGAGGAACCCCTGTTCGAGCGCAGAAACACCGGCGACAACACGCCCGCCGTCATTCATACGCGCCTTGTGGCGGGCGACCGCATCACCCTCCGCCTGGCCCCCAAGGGCGCAGGCAGCGAAAACAAGGGCGCGCTGCACATGCTCGTGCCTGCAGACGGCCTGGAAGGCGTGAAAAAAGCCGTGCTCGACACCGTGCGCCACGCCGGAGCCAGCCCCTGCCCGCCCATGGTCATAGGCGTGGGCATAGGCGGGAACATGGAACTGGCCTGCCTGTGCGCCAAAAAGGCCTGTGCCCGCGATGTGGACAGCCGCAATCCCGATCCGCGATACGCCAGGCTGGAAGAGGAACTTCTGGAACTGGTGAACCGTCTCGGCACCGGTCCCGCAGGACTCGGGGGAAGCGTGACGGCCTTCAAGGTGAACGTGGAATACTGCGCCACGCACATCGCCTGCCTGCCCGTGGCCGTCAACATCAACTGCAATGCCGCGCGTCACGCCACCGCCGTGCTGTAAGGATACGCCATGCCCGCCACCCATCACCTGACAACGCCCCTTTCCAGGGACGACATACGTTCTCTGCACATCGGCGATCTCGTCTTCATCAGCGGTACCATCTACGCCGCGCGCGACGCCGCACACAAGCGCATGGTCGAAGCGCTCGATGAAGGCCGCCCCCTGCCCTTCGAACCCGCAGGGCAGCTCATCTACTATGTTGGCCCCACGCCTGCGAAGCCGGGCAGGCCCATAGGCTCCGCCGGGCCCACCACCTCCGGCCGCATGGACGCCTACACCCCCCGCCTGCTCAGCCTCGGCCTTGCCGGAATGATCGGCAAGGGAAACCGTTCCCGGGCCGTCATGGACTCCATCAAAGAAAACGTCTGCGTCTATTTCGCCGCCACGGGAGGGGCCGCAGCCCTCATTTCCCGCTGCATCCGATCCTATACCGTACTGGCATGGCCGGAACTCGGCCCCGAGGCTCTGGCCGCCATGGAAGTGGAAAACTTCCCCGTTACCGTCGTGGCCGACTGCTTCGGCGGCGATCAGTACGAGGAAGGTCAGAAGCCCTACCGGAAGATCTGACCTGTAACGCCGGAAACGTTTTTTCTGCGGAGTCGCTCTCTGTTCACGGAGCGGCTCCGTTTTTTTTTGCAGCGTGTCTTTCCTTTCGTTTTGTGCAGCAAGAAAACTTATTCACAAATTTATAAAGAAACTGTCATAAAAAAGCGATTTCATTGACTGTCCTGTTCATATGCACGTATATATGACAAAATGTCATAATTTCTTTTTCTCCGCTTTCCGCGTTCAAATACCGGTGGTGCGCCCATGTCCAACATGTTCTTTTTCGACAGGCAGGACAGAGAGCTGATGAAGATGATCAACGCCATCATCGACTACGGTCCCTCTTCCGATCTGGAACACCGAATATTCAATGCCAGGCTTCATCCTCACGGCATTCTGAACCTGACCACCACCCACGAATTCCGCATGGCTCAGGCGGTCATCAACCTTCTGGGCAGCCTCACCAAGGCGGGCCCTGCGGAAGACAGACTGGCCGCACTCCGCACCCTGCACGACGAGGTGCTGCACAGCGCGCAGACCACGTTCCGTTACAATACCGGCCGGGTGCTCATTCAGATCATGAAGGCCATCATCCGCTCCCGGAACGATGAATATACCCAGCTCAAGCTGATACACGATTTCCGCAAGGCAGCATCGGGCAACCCGCGCATCGTGCGCGAGTTTCTCTCCCGCCATCACCTCATGGAAATGCCGGAGGAATGGAATCAGCTCACGCTGGACCAGCACGTTCACGACGCCAATACCAAGGGCCGCAAGAACGCCACCTTTCTCATCATGGACGCCTGGGTAAAGGGCATACGCAGCCTCACCGTGGTGTACTACAACTATGTGGACGTGAACGTGGCACGCGAACTTCTGAGCGCGGCCTCCATCATGGGCATTTCCGTGCGTATCGGGCTGGAATTCCGCGCCGCCTTCCGGGGCCGCTATGTGGATTTCATCTGGGCGCCGCGCGGCTTCTCCGACGTTGAGGACTTTCTGGAATTTCTCACCTCCCCTTCCATGAGCGCCTTCATGGAGGAAGGCCGCAAAGCCTCGCGCTGGATACAGGAGCATGTCTTCGCCACGCTGGAACGATGGAACAGCCGCCACGCTCCGGCCCTCACGCGGGATCTCGGCATCCCCGTCGCCACGCTGGACAAGGCGGCGTTTCTCGCCTTCGTGGGCAACGGACAGCCCTCCCTGCTGCATCTTGCCGAATTCGCCCATAAAACGCTGCTGCCGAAGTTCCAGGCCAAAATAACCGACCTCACCATGGAACTTGAGGAAGCGGACGAATCGCGCAAGGCGGAGATTCTCCGGCGCATACGGCGCATGGATGAATTCACGCCTTCCGTCATTCACGACAGTTGCCTTGCCCCCGCCTGCAACCCCGACCTTCCCTCCCCGGAAGATCCGCCCCTTTCGGACGACGACACCCGTCCCGAACTGCTGCGCCTGAACGTCACGCAGCTTCTGGAAAAACTGAGTTCGCTGCGAAGCGGCTACCGTATCACGCTGCAGCTTGCCGGTCTCACCTCGGAAGACGTGCTGGAACTCATCTGGGACGGGCAGGGATTCATCACCCACCTCGAACTTTTCAACGTCAAGGAATGGCACGACGGCAATCTCGAACACCTCAGGGAAATCAACGAACTGCAGATTGCCGTCAATAAAGGCGACGTCATGCAGCTCAAGCGCATCCTGCGCGACATGATCCGCAGGCTCGACTGCGCCCGTCACCCCGAAGCTCTGGAACGGTGCGAAAAATTCCAGAGCATTCTGGACGACATTCCCGCGCTTCAGGCCCTGTACCGTTACGCTCCGCTTGCCAGCCACATGGGCACCGACTCCACAAGCCACCTGGGAAACCGCTACGGCATGGGACTTGCCGTACCCGAAACGCTGCCGGGCAACGCCCGCAAAAGCCTCAGCGGCAACAAGTACATCAGCGTGGTCACGCTGCCCATACAGGTTCCGCTCCGCTATCGCAAGGAATACATGCCCGGGGAACACACCTCTTCCTTCTGCGCATGGATGCGCCGTTCTCTGGGAATCGTCACCTGCGGTATGCGCCGCACAAGGGAATGGGAACCGCTGGATGAAGACGTCCGCATCGGGCAGCCGGGCAACGTCATCACCATGGGCGGCATCACCATCGAAAAGACCAACGGCCTCACCGTCTCCAACAACGCGCCCATGCCCGACAGAGAGGGATCTCCGGGCAAGGCCTATCTGAACACCACCTTTTCCAACATTCTCAAGGTGCTTCTGGGCTTCATTCCCGCGCTCGCCACATTCCTGATCACCCAGCAGTGGTGGGTGCTGGCCTGGCTCGGCGCGCCCATCTGGTTCGGCATCACCGGCGTGCGCAACGTGATACAGGCCGTGATCGCCGGAGGCGGCGTGCGCAAGAACATGCTGCTTTCGTGGAAAAAATTCGTGAACTGGTCGCGGGTGTGCGACTCGCTCATGTACACCGGCATTTCGGTCATTCTGCTGGAGGGCCTCACCCGAAACCTGCTGCTCAGCAAGGTGCTGCATCTTACGGTGGAAAACTATCCGCTGCTGGTCTTTTCCATCATAGCACTGGCCAACGGCATCTACATTTCCTCCCACAACATCTACAGGGGCTTCCCCCGAACCGCCATCATCGGCAACTTCTTCCGCAGCGTGCTGGCCATTCCCGTGGCCATGCTCTACAACTCCGTTCTGTATGCGCTGTTCCCGCTGCTGACGAACATGCCGCCGGAACAGATACTCATCCCCGCGGCCGCCATCGTGTCGAAATTCGCCTCCGACACCGTGGCCGGCTTCATCGAAGCCGTGGCCGACCGCCGCAACAACTACCGCCTGCGCCGGTGGGACTATCAGACCAGGCTCACGCATCTTTTCGACTGCTACACACGGCTGGAGCTGGCATTTCCCGACAAGGACATGCTCTCCCTGCTGGCGCAGCCCAGGGAATTCATCCGCTTCACAAAATCGGAAGAGGCCCGCGCCCTTCAGGTGGAAAGCATCATCAACGCGCTGGATCTCATGTATTTCTGGTATTATCAGCCCTGCGCCCAGCAGACGCTGCTGACCATGCTGCGCGGCATGACCAGAGAGGAACGTGTGGTGCTGGCCCGATTCCAGAGCATACTGCTCAATGTGCAGGAGGTTTGCCAGCTCTTTGTCGACGGTATGCTCGGCATGAATTTTTCCCGGGCGCTGTCCTTCTATCTCGACAACTATGAGGATTACATCAATACCATTGCCCGTCACTGTTCCAGTTTCGACATGAAACAGAGCGCGCTGCATGATGCGCCGCAATCGAAAGCGGCATAGGGCAGCCTGTCCTGCCCTGTAAGGGCCGCTGATTCGCGTGCCAAAGGGCGCCGGACTGAATTTCGGTCGGCGCCCTTTGCATTCGGGGGCCGCCTCGGTCGCGCTGAGCCTCCCGCCTGAAGGCTTAAACATGAAAGGCCCGCGACACCTTTCCGGTATCGCGGGCCTTATTCATGCCGCCCCCTGAGGGGCGGTTCTTTTTATGTTATCGGACTTACCCTTCCACTTTTTCAAATCTCAGGGTACCGCCGTCTTCGTTCCTGTCCACCACCACGCGGACCTTCCAGCCGTCGCGGATGTCGCCGCTGATGACGGCGCGGGCGAGTCTGGTTTCCAGATTGTGCTGTATCCAGCGCTTGAGCGGACGCGCGCCGTAGGCAGGATCGTACGCCGTTTCCGCAATGAAGTTGCGGGCGTCGTCCGTGAGTTCCAGCGTAATCTTGCGTTCGTCGAGCCGCTTCTGCAGGTTCCTGATCTGCAGGTCCACGATGGCGCCGATCTGATCGGCACGCAGCGGATAGAACATGACCGTTTCATCCACACGGTTCAGGAATTCAGGCCTGAAGAAGCGCTTGAGTTCCGCCATCACCGCATCGCGCACGCCGGACTTGAATTCGCCCTTGTCGTCGATGCCGTCCAGCATGATGGGAGAACCGATGTTGGACGTCATGATGATGATGGTGTTCCTGAAGTCCACGGTGCGGCCCTGGCTGTCGGTCAGGCGGCCGTCGTCCAGAAGCTGCAGGAGCGTGTTGAACACGTCCGGGTGAGCCTTTTCCACCTCGTCGAAGAGCACTACGCAGTAGGGCTTGCGGCGCACGGCTTCGGTAAGCTGACCGCCTTCCTCATAGCCCACATATCCTGGCGGCGAACCGATGAGGCGCGACACCGAGAATTTTTCCATGTACTCGCTCATGTCGAGGCGCACCATGTTGTCCTCGGTATCGAACAGGGCTTCGGCCAGCGCCTTGCACAGTTCCGTCTTGCCCACGCCGGTGGGGCCGAGGAAGATGAAGGAACCCAGAGGACGATGAGGGTCGGAAAGACCGGCACGGGCACGGAGCACCGCGTCCGACACGGCCTGTACGGCCTCATCCTGTCCGATCACGCGCTCATGCAGACGGGCGGGCAGCTCAAGGAGCTTTTCGCGCTCCGACTGCAGAAGCCGCGTCACGGGGATGCCCGTCCAGCGCGCCACGATGTCGGCCACATCATCGGGCCCGACTTCCTCGCGCAGCAGACGGTTTTCCTTTCCGTCGCTCACGGCGGCAGCCTTTTCCTCGGTTTCCTTCAGCTTCTTCTCAAGCTCGGGAAGCGTGGCGTATTTGAGCTGCGAGGCCTTGGCAAGGTCGTAGGAGCGTTCCGCCTCCTCGATCTGATGGCGGGTCTGCTCTATCTTTTCCTTGAGGCCGCGCACGCCCTCAATGGCGCCCTTCTCCGCTTCCCAGCGACTGCGCAGCGTCGTCTGCGTGCCGCGCAGGTCCGCAAGCTCGCTTTCCAGCTTCTGAAGCCGTTCGCGGGAAGCCTCGTCGGTTTCGCGGCGCAGAGCTTCGCGTTCGATTTCCAGCTGCATGACCTTGCGGTTGATCTCATCCAGTTCCGAAGGCAGGGAGTCGATTTCCGTTCTGATCATGGCCGCGGCTTCATCGATGATGTCGATGGCCTTGTCCGGGAGCTGACGGTCGGAAATGTAGCGCTGCGAAAGCAGCACGGATTCCACGATGGCGGAGTCGCTGATGCGCACGCCGTGATGAACCTCGAAACGCTCCTTGAGTCCACGCAGAATGGAAATGGCGTCTTCGGTATTGGGCTCTTCCACAAGCACGGGCTGGAAACGGCGTTCCAGAGCCGGGTCCTTTTCAATGTACTTGCGGTATTCGTCGATGGTGGTCGCACCTATGCAGTGCAGCTCGCCGCGGGCCAGCATGGGCTTGAGCAGGTTGCTTGCGTCCATGGCGCCGTCGGTCTTGCCCGCCCCCACGATGGTGTGGAGTTCATCGATGAACAGGATGATGCGGCCCTCCGCCTTCTGCACTTCGTTCAGCACGGCCTTCAGGCGTTCCTCAAACTCGCCGCGGTACTTCGCACCGGCGATGAGCGCGCCCATATCCAGGGCGATGAGCTTCTTGTTGCGGAGCCCTTCGGGAACATCACCCTTCACGATACGATGAGCCAGACCTTCCACAATGGCCGTCTTGCCCACACCGGCCTCACCGATGAGTACCGGGTTGTTCTTGGTACGGCGCGACAGGATGCGTATGGTACGACGGATTTCCTGATCTCTGCCGATGACGGGGTCGAGCTTGCCCTTGCCCGCATCCTCCACAAGGTCGCGTCCGTATTTGGCAAGCGCCTCGTAGGTATCTTCCGGGCTGGCGGAAGTCACCCTCTGGCCGCCGCGCACTTCGGCGGTGGCACGAAGGAACTTTTCCTGATCGATGCCGTTCTTGCGGCAGATGTCGCCCATGGCTCCGCCCGCTTCGATGAGCTGAGCGAAGATGTGTTCCACGCTGATGTATTCATCCTTGAGGCGGCGGGCCAGCTCTTCCGACTGCGCAAGGGCACGTGCCAGACGCTGGGTAATGCGTATGGTCTGCTGCTCCACGCCGGAACCCGTGACCGAAGGCTTCTTGTCCAGAGCCTGTTCCAGTTCGGCGGCCACGACTTCGGCCCTTACGCCCATACGACCCACGATGCCGGGAACCAGCCCGTCCTTCTGGCGCATGAGCGCGAGAGCCAGGTGCTCCACGTCCACTTCCTGATGATTGCGCATGAGGGCAAGATTCTGAGCGTCGCCCAGAGCTTCCTGCGCCTTCATGGTAAACTTGTTCATATCCATAATGTATCCTCCCTGCGAAACCGCGAAGACCTGCGGCCTTTCACGGCACGCACTTCAGAAATCGGCGCGGATACGCCCGCGCCGTGCGAAATTTTCTGTTTTGTGAAAACCGGGTTTCCCCGGGGAACAGCCTTGCGGCTTCTACCTTCTTTCCAGTTCGCGAAGCCTCGTTTCCAGGCTTGCAATACGGTCCAGAAGGTCAACGATAATGGTACCCGCCACACAGGGCATCTCGAAGTCGTCACAGAGCCGCGTGAGTTTTCTGGTACGGTACACGTCGGAACGGCGGAACAATACGGCATGGGTCGCACGGCCGGCCGGTTCCAGCCAGCCAAGCTCCATGAGTTCCCTGACACGTTCCTCGGGCGTGCCCGTCTGTTCCAGAAATTCGGCCCAGGCGATCAGCGCCGAGGCTGCGGGAGAGCACGCGCTTATCGATTCAATCGCCATATCCCACCTCGAATATCAATCTCAGAGCCTACTTCAACCCGGCAAGTGCCTTCCACAGTTTCCGCTGCTCTTCGTTCAGGTCATCCGGTTTCGGAACGCTGATGGCGACGGTCACATATTCGTCGCCGCGGCCGGAAGCCGGGCCGAGGCCGCGCCCGCGTATGCGGAGCTTGCGTCCGCTGGAAGAGCCTGCCGGAATGTTCATTTCCACTTCGCCGTCCAGCGTGGGTACGCGCTTTCTGGTACCGAACACGGCTTCCCAGGGCTGAAGCGTCACGTCGCAGGTCACATCCAGCCCGTCCACGCGGAACACGGGGTGCTTCGCATAGCGCACGGTAAGGTACAGGTCTCCGGCAGGATCACCGGGGTTGCCCTTGCCGCGCAGACGCAGCTTGCCGCCGTCGCGTATCCCCGCGGGAATGGTGATCTGAAGATTGCTCGAGGAATGGCCGCTCGAAAGCGTCACCTGCTTGGTACCGCCCCTGCGCGCCTCTTCGAGGGTGATCTCAATTTCAGCCTCCACGTCGGAACCGCGGCGGGAACGCCTGCCGTAGCTGCCTCCGAAGGAGGAGAAGGGATCACGATCCGCATGGCCGCCGAAACCGCCGCGCCCCATCTGCCCGAACAGCGCTTCGAAAAAGTCGCTGTTCACGCCGCTGAAGCCGCCCTGCGCTCCGTTGAAATTGAAGTTGAAGTTCTCAAAGCCGGGGCCGCCGGTGAACTGCTGGCCGTCCTTCCAGTTGGGGCCGAGCTGATCGTACATGCGGCGCTTTTCCTCGTCCTTAAGCACCTCATAGGCTTCATTGATGTCCTTGAACTTTTCTTCGGCGCTCTTGTCGCCGGGATTCAGGTCGGGATGATACTTGCGGGCGAGCTTCTTGTACGCCTTGGCGATCTCTTCTTTCGATGCCGAACGCTCGACGCCCAGCAACTTGTAATAATCCTTGTAAGCCACACCCATATCATATTCTCCTGTGATGCATCATGTTCCTGCATCGACATTGAAATAAGCACGCCCGGCAGGCAGTCAAGGGGGAATCATTCCTGATTTTCCGTATGATCTCCGACAAGGCACAGGCGAAGGCTGTCCGGCGAGGAACAGACATTCCTCTCCGAAAAATGCCCGGGCCTCTTGTAGCCCCCTGGGAAAAACACTACACTGGACACGCTGAAAGAACCATGATCCACGTCATGCTCCTGCCGGATTCCGAAAAACATCATTTCCAGCAATGCCGGAACAAACATGAAAATAGCCCATCTCGAGACGTTCGCAAAAGTCGCCGAAACCGGCAGTTTCACCCGGGCCGCCCACGATTTGTTTACCACACAGCCCACGGTGACCAACCATATACAGATGCTGGAACAGGAGCTGGGATATCAGCTGCTCATACGTCAGAAAAACAACGTCCGTCTGACGGAACACGGAAAAAACATCTATCACAAAGTCGAGGAAATCTTCCGACTGATAGAATCCATCAAAAACGCCAACGCCAAGAACAACACTCTCTCGGGCATACTGAACATCGCGGCCTCTTCCGTCATGGGTTCCAATTATCTGCCGCATATTCTGCAGAAAGTCTTTTCCGACTATCCCGACGTCAACATCCAGCTCAGATTCGGCAACTCCCACTCCATCGCCTCCTGGGTGGACGAGGGCTTTGTGGACATGGGCTTCGCTCCCTTTTCCTCGGGATTTCCCAGACTGGTCTTCACACCTCTTCTTGTGGAGCCGTGCGTGCTGCTGACAAGCCGCAAACGGTACGACCATTACAGAAAACTTCTTGAGGAAGGAACCTGCACGTCCGGCGACTTCGTCATCCGCGAGAAAGGAACCAAGCTCTACGAAGTCTCCATGAGCTATCTGAAAAAGCAGCCTTTCTACAATGAAAACAGACCGCCGCACATTCTGTACAACATCGAGTCGATAAAGAACTTCATCATAGAAGGCGCAGGCATAGCCATCCTGCCCCGATGCTGTATAGAAAAATGCCTTCAGCTCGACCTTGTGGCCGTTCTGCCTTCGTCTCTTCCCGTAGGAAACATCACCTACTGCATGATTGAACGGCAGAACGAAAACTACAACGCCCTGTTCCGCAAATTCAGAAGCATACTTCTGGAGGAGCAGGAAGCCCCCGCAAAAAACACGTCTGCGAAATGAAACACCGGAGTCCCCTATCATGATGAACCGGGGATTCCCCGAAGTATCCGCCTTAGCGACAGTGCCCTCTACCTTGTCCTAGAGTACGGCTCTTCGATATCCGCGCCGAAGAAATACAGCACTCGTGTTACGTATGCGGGCTTTCTCCACCAAACGGACAAAGGTTCCTTTGTGTAAGCACGGCCTCCGCCGTTTCCCTTTGCCCGTCATATCCTTCATTGGAGTAATGATACCGTAGCGCCATGTTGCCGAGCCGGACCGACAGCACGGAAGATTCGGCAAAAGCGCCTCTGCCGACGCACCAGGCACAGCCCCGCCGTTCCCGCCACCATCTACGGGCCTCTCCATTCCACGCCAGTATCCAGACGTTCCCGCAACCTGAAGCGGCAAAAAGAGCAGGCCAGTAGGACCTGCTCTTTTCTTCTACTCCCAAGAAATGTCAACCGGTATCGGGACGGCAGCCGTGGCTGACCAGAGTATGTTCCTTTTCTCCGAAGCTCTTCAGCTACACGCTTTGATGTGCGCGATGACGGCATCTGTCACCTGCGCCGTGCTTGCCGTTCCTCCCAGGTCGCGTCCCAGAAAACGCCCTTCTCCTGTAACATGCCTTATGGCGTTTACAATAAGCTCCGCGGCGCTCTTTTCGCCCAAGAAATCAAGCATCATGGCACCGGTCCAAATCATGGCGATGGGGTCGGCTATGCCCTGTCCCATGATGTCGGGAGCGGAACCGTGTACGGGCTCGAACATGGAGGGGAACGTGCGCTCGGGGTTAATGTTGCCGCTGGGAGACAGACCAAGACTGCCGGTAATGGCCCCGCCCACATCCGTAAGTATGTCGCCGAACATGTTGGAAGCCACAGCTACATCCACGCTTTCCGGATGCAGCACCAAACGGGCGGCCATAGCGTCCACCAGCATGCGCTCCGTTCTCACGTCGGGAAATTCCCGAGCCACACGTTCGAAACATTCGTCCCACAGCGTAAGTGTATGACGCTGGGCGTTGGACTTGGTCACGCAGATGAGATGCTTTCTTCTCGACTGTGCCAAGTTGAACGCATAACGGATGGTGCGCTCCACGCCGGTTTTCGTGAACACCGAGGTTTCAAGCGCAAGCTCGAACGGCGTACCGGGATGACATCGGCCACCGGCACCGGAATATTCACCTTCCGTATTCTCCCGGACAATGACAAAATCAATGTCTCCGGACTTCTTGCCTTCCAGGGGACTCTTCACCCCGGGCAGCAGGTAGCCCGGACGCAGACAGATGTACTGGTCGAACTCCAGCCGTATCCGTATGAGCAGGCCGTGCAGGGAAACATGGTCCGGTACCCGGTCGGGAAGCCCCACGGCCCCAAAATAGATGGCATCGAAAGGCCGGAGGATATCCATACCGTTTTCCGGCATCATGGAGCCGTTTTTCAGATAGTAGTCGCAGCCCCAGGGAAAATACTCATAGTTCAGGCTGAACGAGCCCGTCACTTCCCGTACGGCCTCAAGCACACGCACGCCCTCGGGGGTTACTTCCTGTCCGATACCGTCTCCGGGGATGACGGCGATATGGTATTCTTTCATGACGTTTGTCCTTTATGGTTGAATGTTGACGGCCGGGGACGGGGTATCCCCTTCCCCTCTACCGGAATCAGATGCCGAGTACGCCGGCGGGAAGGGTCACACCAAGGAACTGAACGAACACATAATAGAAAAGCAGCACGATAATCAGGGAGCCTGCCAGATTGACAAAAACGCTTTTCAGACTGCGTTGATCCCGGGGCATGTACAGTATCTGCAAACCGGATACGCTGAAAAAACTCGTGATGATGAACCCAACAGGCTCCAGAAGAATCACCCAGAGAAGTCCCGTCACCACGGCCGCAATCATGGTCCCGTTTATCCGAAACACGGGCTTTTCAAGTTTCGTCGGCCGCACAAAGCCCTTGACGATGACGGCAAGGCCCAGCAGGACCAGTGCTGGCAGCATCCTCTCGGGGAAGAACAGCGCGAACATGGAGAAGTCGTCACCAAGCTGGAAGAAGAAAAACGCTGCAATAGCCAAGACGGACAGACCGCCGAGAATATCGATATTGAGTTTGCCGTTCATGATGTACCTCATGCCTTCCCTGTCTCAGGGCTTTTTTTCAGCAGCTTCTTGATGAGCGGCCAACACACGGAAACCACACAGAGGACCATGAGCGCGATGCAGATGGGACGGATGAAGAAGATGAGCCAGGGGTGTTCCACGCTGACGGCACCGCCCATAAGCAGGCCCTGCACGAAGCCGCGTTCGGCTATGGGGCCGAGGATGAGTCCGAGAACGATGGGGCCGGGGTCGAATTCCAGCTCTTTCAGGTAGTACCCCAGAATGCCGCTCGAGAACATAAGAATGACGTCCATGCTGTTGTTGCGTATGGCATAGGAGCCCATGACCGTAAGCAGCATGATGCCTGGAATGAGGCAACGTGAAGGAATACTGACCACCAGCCGGAAAATGTACTTGCCGGCCAGTATTCCGAACACGGCCATGAGAATGTTGCAGACGAAGAAGGACACCATGAAAGCATAGGTGATGTCGCCGTTCTTGCTGAACAGTTCCGGTCCGGGCTGTATGCCCTGCATGAGCAGTGCGCCGAAAATGATGGCCGCGGGCGGAGAACCGGGAATTCCCATGGTCAACAGGGGGACAAGAGCCCCTTCCACCGTGGCGTTGTTAGCCGACTCGGTGGCCACTACGCCCTGAGGGTTGCCCTTACCAAAGCTCTGGGGGTCCTTTGCCGCACGCTTCGCCTCATTATAGGCCACGATGTTTGATATGTTCCCTCCGGCGCCGGGAAGAATACCAATGAGTGCGCCGAGCACGGAAGAGCGCATGGTATTGCCCATATGACCCACCACGTTACGCCAGGCGTCCACCAGCGCCTTACGGCTACCCTGCACCTTTCCCACCACCATCTGCTTCTGGTTCGGTGCAGTGGCCATGCGGAAGACTTCGGGAATGCAGAAAAAGCCGATGAGTACGGAAACCAGCTCCACCCCGCCTTGCAAGGATACGAGTCCCATGTTGAAACGGATGTCTCCGCCTATGGGGGCCATGCCTATCATGCTTATCATAATGCCGATGAGACCGCCGGCAAAGCCCTTCAGCATGGATTCCTCGGAAAGACTGGCAATAATGGTAAGACCGAACACCGCCATCCAGAAAAACTCCGGAGGGCCGAAGCGAAGGGAGACCTTCGCAAGCGGTACGGCAAAGAGAATGAGGATGACCGTACCTATGACGCCGCCGAAACTGGAGGCCACCGAGGCCGTATAGAGCGCCTCCTCGCCCCTGCCGTTACGCGCCATGGGATACCCGTCGAAACATGTCGCAATGGAAGATGGCGTTCCGGGAGTATTGAGAAGAATGGCGGAAAAGGCTCCGCCGAAAATGGTGGATGCATAGAGGGCTCCTATGGTGACGAGGCCCGGAATGGTATCCATGGTAAAGGTGAACGGAACCATGAGTGCCACGGCCATGGTGGCGGAAAAGCCCGGCAGCGCGCCCGCTATGATGCCGAGAAAGATAGCCACGCTCATAAAGCACATATTCTGAAGCGTGAATACATCGCCTATGGCGGACAGCAGAATATCCATACAAGTCTCCTGAGAATGAATACATGTTGCGCTCGGAAGAGCGCCGGATTTTCCGGTGCCCTCCCGGCAGGGGACTTACTTGTTGTTATCCGTGAGGAGAACCTTATATTCCTCTATCTTCCCGGCGATGAACTCCTCGCTCTGCTTCGGATTCATGTCGAGAAGCGTCATGCCCATCTCTCCGGCCTTTCTGGAGAACTCAGGCTCGGCATTGATGGCGGCGCAGGCCTGATACAGTTTCTCCACCACGGCGTCGGGCGTAGAGGGAGGCACTGCTATACCGCGGAAGGAACCTTCCACGATGTCGTAGCCGAGTTCCTTAAACGTGGGAGCATCTATGTGGGGGTCGCGCTCTTCCGAGGCTATGGCGAGAACACGCATTTCGTTCGCATACTGGGAATAGCCGGACGTGAAGGCCATAATGGCCGTCACATGTCCGCCGAGCAGAGCTATGGGCAAATCCGACGTACCGGGGAAGGGGATATAGGGAATATTGAGCCCGGTCTCCCTATTGAGCATGACGGAGGCAAGGTGGCCGGACGTACCGTTGCCGCAGGCGCCGATGATGACGCTGCCCGGCTTCTCTTTCGCCGCGGTGATAAGTTCCTCCAGCGTTTTGTAGGGGCTGTCAGCACGCACGGCCAGCACGCAGGGCGTGACATGGAAAATCATCACGGGCTTGAGCTGCTGCGTCTTATATCCGGCGTTCTTCCGCTGCAGAGGCTGCACTATGATATGAGGCAGGTTGATACCGGCAAGGTTGTGACCGGTAGCGGGACTGTTGACCAGCTCGCTCCAAGCCAGGGCTCCGTCCGCGCCGATTTTATAATTCACCACCACCTTCTGTCCCAGCATCTTTTCCAGATACGGCTGCTGCATACGGGCGAACAGGTCGGATTCCCCGCCAGCACTGAACGGAATCAGATAGTTGATGGGCTCATTTCTCGGAAACTGCACTTCTTCTGCAAAGGACGTTCCGGAAGACATCGCCAGCAGCGAACAACAGGACAAGGCCGCAATCCACTTTTTCATAACATCTCCTGAAGGGAATTTAAGGTGCCGTCCGGACGCACTCTTGCGGCGTTTCCGCCGTTTCCTGACAACCGGACCTGTCATGATTTATTTCAGTATATATTTTTCGCGCATTCTTTTGACAAATCGGAAAATCCTATCCGAAACATGCGGAAAATAAATGCTTCCGTTTTTGCCCATAAAAAAAGCGGAGCACATGGCTCCGCCTTAAAAATATACATTACACAGGGGTAAAAATAACTATTCCGAACTTTGCCCGGTCGGCCGCAACAAAAAGGGGAAAAGCCCCGTCTGACGCCGCGCCTCCCTCTCCGAGAGGAAGCTAGCCGCTGCTCATCACCGTTCTTACCAGCACATGCTGGTTGGGATAAAGGGGCGTGTCCGGCGTCAGCAGCGTATCTCCGCAGGCAACGATGGCCGTTCCCTGCCTCAGCCCCAGCGTTCTGAGCAGTATGCCCACGTTCTTGGCCTTGACACGGGGCACATCCACGATGCTTTCCTCCGGCTGAAGGAGCACATGCACCACCTTGGCGGGCCACGGTTCCCCTTCGGCGGGGCGTACGCCGTCAAGCAGCGCTGCGTGGCCTTCCGCCGTCATGAGTTCCGGGTCGCGATAGGGGCAACGGCCCGGGCAGCGGTTTCCGGCACAGCGGCCGAAAGGTTCCGGCTTGATGTCGTTCATGGCACAGCCTACTTTACGGTAAGGACCACAAAGCCCTTCTTGCCGTACTTGAGCGTATACTCCCCGGCGGGCAGAGCGGTGAGGCCGTCGGTGAGCTTCTCGCCGTTCACTTTGAGGGAACCGGCCGCAATCTTGCGCTTGGCCTCGCCACGGGAGGGCACAAGGCCGGTGGCCGCAAGAATGGCCACGGGGGAACAGTCGTCTTCCGCGCTGTTCACGCTCCAGGTAATGGCGTCTTCGGGAATGCCGCCCCTGGTGAACACGTTGTTGAAGCCTTCGCGTGCGGCAACGGCGGCTTCCTGGCCGTGATAGCGGGCCACGATTTCCATGGCGAGCTCTTCCTTCACCAGCTTGGGATGGAGGGAACCGGCCTGCACGCGGGCCTTCATGTCGGCGATTTCCTCAAGAGACTTCACGGAAATAAGCTCGTACCAGTTCCACATGAGATCGTCGGAAATGGACATGGCCTTGCCGAACTGGTCGGAAGGAGCTTCCATCACGCCTATGTAGTTGCCGTAGGACTTGGACATCTTGCGCTCGCCGTCCAGCCCCACCAGCAGCGGCATGGTGAGCGCGCACTGGGCTTCCATGCCGTAGTGTCCCTGAAGCGTGCGGCCCATGAGCAGGTTGAAGATCTGGTCGGTACCGCCCATTTCCACGTCCGTATGCAGCATGACGGAGTCGTAGGCCTGAAGCAGGGGGTACATGAATTCATGAATGGCGATGGGCGAATTTTCGCGGTAGCGCTTGGCGAAGTCGTCGCGTTCCATCATGCGCGCCACAGTGCAGCTGGACATGAGACGCAGGAATTCGGCGGGAGTGAGCTTGTCGCCCCATTCGGAGTTGAAGCCCACGGTGGTCTTTTCGGGGTCAAGAATTTTGAAGACCTGTTCCTTGTAGGTTTCGGCATTGGCCTTCACTTCTTCTTCGGTCAGCGGAGGACGGGTCTTGGACTTGCCCGAAGGGTCGCCGATACGGCCGGTGAAATCACCGATGAGGAAGGTGACGTTGTGCCCCAGCTCCTGGAACTGGCGCATCTTATGGATGACCACGGTATGCCCGAGATGCAGGTCGGGGGCGGTGGGGTCGAAACCGACCTTGATGTTCAAGGGCTTGTCGCGGGCCAGTTTCTTGCGGAGGTCTTCCTCGCTCACAAGGTCCACGATGCCGCGACGTATGATCTTTACCTGTTCGTCAATGGTCATCACTGTATTGCTCCTGCCGCTAGCGGCGCTGAATGGTAATTACTGCCGGTCCGCCGGACGGGCCGGAAGCCGGGCAAGCAGGCATTGTCGCAGGCTTGGACGCCTCTGTCAACGGCGGAGAGTACGGCCCCGTGCACATCGCGCGCAGGCCATCTCCCCGAAGATCGGAGGCATACGGCATCAGGACGCGTTTTTTTCCCCATCGCGCAGCGCCCGCCAATCTCTGCACATCACGGCTCTGCGGGGAGGCACCGTTATTTCTCTCCTTCCGATGGGCAAACCGGGAGGCGGCAGGTGTTCCACAGACCGTATCCCTGCATGTCCCAGGTGCGTTCTTCATCGAAATTTTCAGAAAAACACAAAAGCCCGACCTCCTGCCGGATCTGCTCCGCCCCCTTTCGGAAAAAAACGGATCAACACGGCTCCGAATGTCCCCTCTGATGCCGCCTGCGGGAAAAAAAACGTTTTTCCTCGCCCACATGCACAGGAGTCTCTCGACATCGGAAAAATACATTTTCCGATACGCTCCGGCATAGCTGCCCAGGCAGCAGGCACGGCCGTCTTGCCTGTTCCCCGGTCCTCCTTTCCGCCTGCCCCAAACAGCCGTGCTTCGTATTTTCCCGTCAGGCGCAGCATTCCTGCGGGCGACACGCCTCCGGGGACAGGCCCGTAAACCGCTCCGCTCTCAAAAAAAAGCCGCAGCAACGGTCGGAAGAAACGAGGAATCACAGTCAGGAAGACGAAACGCGGCCTCAGTCCGTCGTAAGTGAACTTGTCCCGCCTTTCTGTCTCTTCCTCCCTGTCGCCCCTCGCCGGCCTTGCGGATGCGGCGTATCCTGCCTGCCCTCTGCATGGCTCAACAGCTCCCGGGCAGAATACGCATAAAGAATATGCGGAAGTTCCGCCGAAAGGCCGCACAGCCTCTTGACACAGGACGGGAACGTATTAAAAATAATTCCATATTTCTCAGGGCGGGGTGAAAGTCCCCACCGGCGGTGATCCGGCGATGCCGGAAGCCCGCGGGCGGTTCTTCATGGGAAGAGCCGCAGATCCGGTGAAATTCCGGGGCCGACGGTAACAGTCCGGACGAAAGAGAATGGATCGCAGGCCTCCTTTGCGGGGCGTCCCCCTCTCCTCTCTCCCAGTGCCTTATGCCGCCCTGATGCCGGATATTCTCCCAAAGGAGTTTGTCATGCGTCAGCTCTCCATCCTTGAATCCTTCGGTTCTCCCCGTGAACGCGTAGAACGCGCCATCGCCTCCCTGAAGGCGGGCAACGGCGTCCTCATCGTAGACGATGAGGACCGGGAAAACGAAGGCGATCTCATCTACGCCGCCGAAACGCTCACGCCCGCTCAGATGGCCCTGCTCATCCGCGAATGCAGCGGCATCGTGTGCCTGTGCCTCACCGACGAAAAGGCCAATGCACTGGATCTGCCCCCCATGGTGCAGAACAACACCAACAAAAACCATACCGCCTTCACCGTGACCATTGAAGCCGCCGAAGGCGTGACCACCGGCGTTTCCGCCGCAGACAGAGTCACCACCGTAAAGGCCGCCATCGCGCCCGATGCGAAACCTGAAGACCTGCACCGCCCCGGCCATGTCTTCCCCCTGCGTGCCAGGCCCAACGGCGTGCTCGAACGCAGAGGCCATACGGAAGTGACGGTGGATCTGTGCCGCATGGCGGGCTTCACCCCCGCAGGCGTGCTTTGTGAACTCACGCTGGAAAACGGCACCATGGCCCGCCTGCCCGAGGTGGCGGAATTCGCCCGCGCCCACAACATGCCTCTTGCCACGGTTGACGACGTGGCACAGTACCGCATGGAAATGGAAGGCAAAAACTGATTTTCCGACGAAAAAGCCCCGCTTCGCAGGAAGCGGGGCTTTTTTCATGCCCGGCACACACAAAAAACCTCTTCCGCCCCGACGATCTGCAGAGCGGTCCCCCCTCCTGCCGCCCGAAGGGAAAGCATCCGCGGCCGGAACAGTCTTGCTGCGGGGCCTGCCCGGTCCAAACAGTAAAGGCTGCTCCGCCGGAAGGCACGCCCGGAAAACGCTTCAGAAGCCGGAAGAGAGCCTTGAGGTGACAAGGCACACGGCCCGCGTTCTCACGGGAAAGCTTTCTTCCACCGCGTCGGTTACGCAGTCTGCCTCTCCTTCATGCGGCCCGCGGCTCCATCCAGCGCCGCACGCATGACCATGAAAAAACGCCCCTTGCGCGAACGGAACGTACGCCAGGAAAAAGGAAGCAGAAGCAGCATGAAGGGAAGCGCAAAGGGATGCGCACGCCGGAGCAGGTAAAAGCGAGCCCGGATAAAATTCATGTCGTCCCTAGGATCGAGTTCCGGGTCGTCGGTGACGCTCAGAAAAGGCGTCAGCCCTTCGGTGGAACAGTCCATACGCCGCACCAGAGCGCCGGGCGCCCAGTTCAGGGCGTATCCGCCCTTTCTGGCGCGCAGTCCGTATTCCACATCTTCATAGAATCCGCTGAAACGCTCGTCGAAAAGCCCTATGTCCTCGGCCATGGCCCGGGTGATGAGGCAGGAAGCGTCGGATACATAGTCAAGCTTCGCTGCAATGTCCTTTCTATCGGAAAGACCATGCCGCTCAAGCCCCTTGTCCAGCGGAATCTGATCGCCCGTCCACCGGCTCCAGCGCCCTCCGGCGGCACATTCCAGCACGTCGGAATCCTTCACAAGCTGCGTGGACCCCACCATGCCTATGGGAAGCTTGAGGTCGTCGTCCTCCAGATGACGCAAGAGCGCCGCAAGCGCAAAGGATTCCGGCCTCGCGTCGTTGCGCAGAAGCCAGAAGGACCGGCATTCCCTGTCGTACAGCAGAAAGCGCATACCCGCATTCATGGCCCCGCCGATGCTTTCCGGCTCCTCACGGCGCAGAAGCACCAGCGGCGCAGGGGAGGAATCGGAGCCGTAGACCTCCACCGGAGCGGGCAGCCCCGCCTGCTCGGCAAGAGCGCTCCAGCCTTCCAGAATGCGGTCGGCCACCTCGTTTTCAGAGCCGTTGTCGCACACGACGATGCGGCGCGGCAGCCCGCTCTGGGCATGAACGCACGCAAGGCAGGCCAGGGTGTTTTTCCAGTCATTGTACGTCAGAATGATGACGCCGACTTCCGTATATTCCATGATGCGCTCCTTGTGCCCGAAAGCCTGTTGCTTGCCGCCCCGGAAAGTCCGACGAAGAGACGCACGCCGGGGAAAAGTCACAGTTATAGATATGGCCTGCCGTACCTGTTCCGTCAAGGCCATACGACGTTCGCATCCGTATAGTGTTCCCGTATGAAGGCTGTCCCCTGCCGCTTTCCGGGGCGAGCCCTTCACCTTCCATAACATGAGTCTGGCCCCTGTTCCGGTTCTGGCATGTCACGGACTTATCGGCTCCATCTGCCCCGGCGTCCGCGCCTTCCCCCGCCGCGGACGTCATCCTCTCCCAATTTTCCCACCCTGACTCCGTCATGAAAGTCATCGACGTCCGCCCGCGTCCCGTATTCGCGCCCCATCCGGGCAAGGGCAACATGTGCGACAGGGAAGAGGAAAAGCCCTTCGCTCTGAAACATTTCTGCAGGGCCTTCGGCATGAAGCTTTCCCCCCATGAAAAAAGCCCCATGGAAAAACTCTTCGAGAAAAGGAACAGGGGCGGAGACATGACGGAGTGGCCCATCCGCAAGAACTCCCACAGCCGTGAAACCGATGAACTGCCGAAACGGCCCGAAAACTGGCCCGGCCTTTTTCTCGGACATGGCGCCCGAAGGAAGCGAGGAAACGCTGCCTCTCCGACGTATGTGCTGGACGGCCCCTGCATCACGCATTCATGAAACCGGGGGCCACGGCGTGGCGATCGACGATGAAAACCTCTTTCCCGTGCACGACTTCTGCGAACAGAACAACATCCCGCCGTCATCTCCTGCGGCGGCTTCCGCAGACCTGTGCTCAAATTCCGCAGATCCGTTCATGCGGGCAACATGGCCACGGCCTTTCTCCGGCGGAAAAATACCCTTCCGCCATGCCTGCGGCCTTGGGAGAAAGTCTCCGTCCGGCACCAGCGCCTGCCGCTTTCCCGACGTCTACGCCCTGCACGGTGCAGGAACGCAGGCTACATCAAAGCGGCAACCTCCATGCTGCGCGACAGGATTCTGTACGCTCCCGCCTCTCCCCGTGTGCCCTGTACCTGGAAAAACCGTGCCCGGAACAGGCGGAAAACATTCTATACAACAACGCAGAACGATTCTTCGGCCTGAACTGACGGCATTATCATTCCATTACGCCCTCCGGGGCAAAAAGCGTAAAAAATGCCCGCCGACAATAAGCGGCGGGCATTTTTTACGGAAGGTTCAGGCTACGGGCCATGAACATTAAAGCAGATGAGCGCGCAGATCGGTGCCGTCGCGGGGAGAAAGCAGAGCAGGAGCAATGTCGAACACGGTCTTCGCGCCCTTTTCGCCCTTCTGTGCCAGACGGTAGGCGGCGCGGGCATAGGCCGCCAGCACGCTGGAGGTGAATTCGGGGTTGGAGCCGAGCTTCAGGGAATATTCGATGACATGCTTCGTTTCACCGTGCAGACCGGTGTTGCCGGTACGGATGACGAAACCGCCATGGGGAATACCCTTGTGGTCGCGGTCCAGCTCTTCCTGAGTGATGAAGGTCACCGTGGTGTCATACTCGTCGAAGTAATTGGGCATGGTTTTGATTTCATGCTCGATGGCGGCCTTGTCCGCACCTTCGGCGGCAACCACGAAGCATTCACGGGTATGCTTCTGGCGGGTGGTGAGTTCAGGATTGCTGCCGCTGCGCACGGCTTCCATGGCGGCAGGCACCGGCACGGTGTACTGACGGGCATCCAGCACGCCCTTCACACGGCGGATGGCATCAGAATGCCCCTGACTGACGCCGCGCCCCCAGAAGGTGTAGTCGTGCCCGTCGGGCAGGATGCAGTTGGCATACAGGCGGTTCAGGGAGAACATGCCGGGGTCCCAGCCCACGGAAATGATGCCTACGGTTCCGGCCTTCTGTGCAGCTGCGTCCACGTCGGCAAAATGCGCGGGAATATTGGCATGGGTATCGAAGCTGTCCACCACGTTGAACAGCGCCGCCAGAGCAGGAGTCTGTTCGGGCAGGTCGGTGGCGCTGCCGCCGCAGAGAATCATGACGTCAATTTTTCCCTTCCAGGCCGCCACATCGGCCAGCGGGCACACGGGCACGCCTTCGGTGAGAATCTTCACCGTGGAAGGAGCACGGCGGGAAAACACCGCCACCAGTTCCTGATCGGGGTTGGCCGCAACGGCCAGTTCCACGCCACGGCCGAGATTGCCGTAGCCCACAATACCGATTCTGATCTTGGACATGAAAAAATACTCCATGATGAAGTTGTCGTTGGCTTTTTCAGAAAGATACGAAATTAGCCTGAAAAGTCAAGAAAAATGACATTTTTGAAAAACAGTTCTCCAAAATGATATTTTTTCGTATTATAGGTTACATTATTGTAAAATTAACTTTTGTGGATAAAATTCCCGCGAGAAAAAATTGCCCGGCTTCCGTGCACGAAGAATGACCGGGCATACCAGCAAAGACTGAAGACAGAAAAAATCCGAAGGTTCCGCTGCCCGTGCCGCCGTACCGTGCTGGAAGTCGCTTCAGGAATATGCCACAATAGCGCCTGCCAAGGAGACCGCATGTATTTCATCCGTTATCTCTCTCCCGTAGGCCCGTTGACCGTAGCCGGAGACGGACTCCGTCTCACGGGTCTGTGGCTGGATGGGCAGAAATATTTTCAAAGTACCCTGCGTGAACCGCTTCTGCCCGATCCGGGATGCCCTGTGCTGGCACAGGCCCGAGCCTGGCTCGACAGATACTTTGCCGGGGAAAAAACATCCCCGGAGGAACTGCCGCTCGCCCCTTCGGGCAGCGCCTTCCGACAGCTCATCTGGAAGGAGCTGTGCCGTATCCCCTACGGAGAGGTAACCACCTACGGCAGCCTCGCCGAACGCGCGGCCCTGCTGATGAACCGGAACACCATGTCCGCGCAGGCCGTAGGCGGCGCGGTGGGGCACAACCCCATATCCATCATCATTCCCTGTCATCGTGTGGTAGGCGCAGGCGGAAGCCTGACGGGCTACGCGGGGGGTATACACAACAAGATAGCCCTGCTGAAACTGGAAGGGGTAGACATGTCGCGCTTTCATGTACCCGCATTCTCCCCCGCGCCTTAGGGCAGCCGCTTCTCATGCAACGCAGTGCTTCCGCACGGAAACGATATTTACAAAGCGCCGCGTATTCTCTGCATAGGCCATCTGCAGGACTCTTCATCAATGATGAGGCAGTCCAGTTTTCCTCAGGTTCAGCAGCGGTTATCCCCTCCCGCTGTCTGTACTGCCTCCAATTACACACCGGCTCCTGACCGTTATCCCTCCCGCGGTCAAAAACGGCATCGGCTGAAAGCGGCAGGCAGCGGAAGCGGACATTCCCCTTCATTCCTCTCCCTCGCATACAGGGCACGGAGCAGGACGTTTGGCTGCGGCCTTGTTCAAAAACAATTTTCTTCGTGCGAAGTCACGCCGAATCCGGCAGAAGCGCCTGCCGTGCAGGCACCCTCCTCAGCAAGGCAGACGAAAAGATACCCGACCAGGAGAGGTAGAGCCTGAGAACAAGGAATTTCCGTTCCCTAAGAAGCGCATAGGAATAGCCTGCAAAACACCAGGCAGAGCGCCTGCTTCTTCCCCCCCCCGCACCTCGACTGCTTCGTGAAAGTCTGTGTCTGGCGGATAGGTTGACCGGGGCGTCACCTCTTCAAGGGAATCCCCTCTTCCTTGCCGCAGACGCCGGGGGAAAACGCCTCTCCTGCAACGAGGCCCCGTGCCGCAGCAGGCCCATGCAGCCGCACGAACCGGACGCAGCTCAAAGTCGCCCTCTGCACCTGCAAAACACCCCGGCGTACAGAGTTCACCGATTCTCGCCCCCGGGTTCCGACAAACTTCCCCCTCCCCCGCGGAGCATACGGACCCTTCTGTCTTTCCCCTTTGCCCACCGCGTTTTGCCACGCAGGAAAACGCCGGAACATGCCGACATGTTTCGGCAGTACCGCCCGTGTGATTTCCAGACCGGTTTCATCGGGGATGAGAAAAACAAATGGGGTCCCACCGGCATAGCCGGTGGTTCCTCTTGTGCGCCTGTAAGGCTTTCTTACCAGCCGCGCCCTGGCAGGCGCATGTACGGTCTGACATCTGCATTTCTGTTACCGGCGGCCCGTAAACGGGCTTCCG